>JACPVT010000279.1 GCA_016191685.1 Rhodospirillales bacterium
GGACGGAAGATCTCGATGATTCTCCAGGATCCGCAGACCTCGCTCAATCCGGTGTTCACGATCGGCGACCAGCTGCGCGAGGCGATCGTGCGCCGCCGGCGCGCCTCTGGCATCCCGGTGATGGAGGAGGCGGTGGCGGCACTGCGCCGCGTCGAGATCGCCGCACCCGAACAGCGCATCGGCCAGTATCCGCACCAGATGAGCGGCGGCATGAAGCAGCGCGTGGTGGGCGCCATCGCCATCAGCGGCGAGCCCGGCGTGCTGATCGCCGACGAGCCCACCACCGCGCTCGATGTCACGATCCAGCTGCAGTACCTGAAGCTGCTGAAACGCCTGCAGGCCGAAACCGGCATGGCGATCCTGTTCATTACCCATGATTTTGGCGTCGTCGGGCGCATGTGCGACCGTGTGGCGGTGATGTACGCCGGCCGCATCGTCGAATGCGGCCCGGTCCGGCAGATCTTCGAGGCGCCGCGGCATCCCTATACCCGCGCACTGATCGCCTCGGTCCCCAAGATGACCGGTCCGGTCGGTCGCCTCACCACGATCGAGGGTCAGCCGCCGTCGCTGATGGACCTGCCGTTGGGCTGCCGCTTCGCCTCGCGCTGCCCCCTGGTGGAGCAGCGCTGTCTCGAGGCCTATCCGCGGACGGTCCGGGTCGGCGACGACCACACGGCCGATTGTTGGAAGGTGACGGCGGCCTGAGGGCCAGAACATCCTTGCTCCTTGCCTCCGCACTATGCAGGCTGCACTCTCACTGGCAGGTTTTGCATCAACGATATTTGAGTCTGCGTACGAGTCTCGTCCCCGCGTAAGTCAAGAAACGACAGAGGGAGGTTCGCATGGCGACGTTGAAGTTGACTGCGGCTGCAGCGGCGGCGGCACTGTTTGTCGGGGCCGGCGCCGCCGATGCCCAGCAGAGCGTTCGAACGGCAACCTCGTGGCCGGGGGGCGTGCATCTCGAGCAGTTCGCCCAGGGCTTCGCCAAGCAGGCCGAGTCGCTCACCGCCGGTAAGGTCAAGTTCCAGGTCTTCCCCGCGGGGACCATCGGCAGTCCGCTCAAGATCACCGAGTCTGTGCAGAAGAAGGTGGCGCCGGCCGGTCATACCTGGCCCGGCTATGACTGGGGCATCGACAAGACCGCGGCGATCTTCGGCGGCTACGTCGGATCGCCCCCGGCCGAGGCGCTGCTGCACTGGATCTATGTCGGTGGCGGCCTGCAGCTCTGGCAGCAGTGGCGCATGGAGAAGTTCAACGTCGTGGCGCTGCCGTGCGGCTCGCACTCCGACGAGATCCACATGCATTCGCGCAAGCCGGTACGCACGCTCGAGGACCTCAAGGGGCTGAAGCTGCGCACTTCGGGGGCCTGGGCCGAGATCGCCAACAACCTCGGCGCCTCGACGGTCATCCTGGCGGGCGGCGAGGTCTACCCCGCGCTCGAGCGCGGCGTCGTCGACGCCATCGAATGGGCCACCCCCGGCATCAACATCGGGCTCGGCTTCCACAAGGTCGCCAAGTACATCATCCTGCCCGGCGTGCACCAGCCAGGCGCGGTCCTGGAATGCCTTTTCGACAAGGCACTGTGGGACGGTTTCGATGCCAGCACGAAGAAGCAGCTCGAAGCCGCGGCCAAGCTCTCCACCATCGAATCGTGGATGAACATCAACATGATGGACGCTGACGCACTTGAGAAGCTCAAGGCCGAAGGCGTCGAGTTCATCCGCGTCGACCAGAGCTACATCGACGGCGTCGCCAAGGCGACGCGCGAGTGGGAGGACAAGTACATGGCGGCCGACGGCGGCTGGTTCAAGAAGGTCGTCGAAAGCCAGCGTGCCTTCATGACGAGGTGGAAGGCGTCCAGCCAGTATCGCTCGGAATTCAGATAGCCGCGCGCCGGATCGGCCCTTCCGCCGACGGGAGGGCCGGCCTCTGGGAGGGAAGGGGAGCAGCCTGGGCATGCGTGCGGTGGTTCGTGCGATCGATAACATAAGCCGTTTCTTCGGCGCGATCGCCGCCGTGCTGGTGATCGTGCTGGTGGTCCTGATGCTCTACGACGTGGTGCTGCGCTACGTCCTGAACGCGCCGACCATCTGGGGCAATGACCTCAACACCTGGCTGATGGGTGCCTCGTTTGTCCTGTCGATTGCCTATGCCATGTCGACCGACAGCCACGTCCGCGTCGACCTGCTGTACAACCGCCGAACCCGGCGGCACATCCGCGTCTTCGACCTGATCGGGCTCGTCCTCATCATCCTGCCGACGGTCACCTGGATCACTGCGGGCCTGTTCGATCACTTCGTGACGGCCTACCAGAACGGCGAGCGTTCGGGCTCGGGCGGATGGAACCCCATCGTCTGGCCCTTCAAGGCCATCCTGCTGGTCGGCTTCGCCGTCTTTACCGTGCAGATCGTTGCAGAGATCATCAAACGGATCGCCTCGCTGATCGGGCAGCCGTTCGAAGCGCCGGAAGAAACGACCGATGTCCATGGAGTCTAGCGTATGAGCGCGCTCTGGATGTTTCCCGCGCTCATCGCGGTGATCCTCACCGGCTTCCCGGTGGCGCTCACCATGATGGCGCTGGCGGTGCTCTTCGGCCTGCACTCGTTCGGCTTCGAAGGGCTGCAGTACCAGTTCATCCAGAAAATCGAGGAGGTGGCGACCGCGCAGGTGCTGGCCGCCGTTCCGCTGTTCATCTTTATGGGCGCCATGTTCGAGGCATCGGGCATCGCCTCGCGCCTGTTCGATGTGATCCACATGTGGACAAGACGCGTGCCGGGTGGTCTCGCCGTCGGCACCGTCATCATGTGCGTCATCTTCGCCGCGACCAGCGGCGTCGTCGGTGCCACCGAGACCGTGGTCGGGCTGCTCGCCATCCCGGCCATGCTGAAGTACGGCTATTCCAAGAGCCTGATCAGCGGCACGATCTGCGCCGGCGGCTCGCTCGGCACCATCATTCCCCCGTCGGTGCTGGCCGTCGTCATCGGGCCGGTGGCCAACGCTTCGGTCGGCAACATTCTGCTCGGCATGTTCATTCCGGGCTTCATGCTGGCGATCGCCTACATCGTCTACATCGTGACCCTGTGCACGATCAGCCCGGAGTCGGGGCCCAGAATCCCCCGGGCGCCCGACGAGCCACCGCTCGGCGCCAAGCTGGCGCTGACCGGCAAGGTGCTGGTCCCTCCGGTCGTCGTGATCATCGCCGTTCTCGGCTCCATGATGGCGGGTATTGCGACGCCGACCGAGGCGTCGGCGACGGGGGCGCTCGGCACGGTCTTGCTGGCGCTCGCCTACCGGCGTCTCAGCTGGACGGTGCTGGTCGACTCGACCATGCGCACGGTCCGCATTACCGCCATGATCCTGACGATCGTCGCCTGCGGACAGATGTTCGCCGCGGTCTTCGTGGGTTCGGGCGGGCTGGAAACGCTGCAGAATTTCCTCAGAGACTTCAGCGTCGGGCGCTGGGGGCTGCTGTTCCTGGTGATGTTCATCGTGTTCCTTGCCGGCTTTATGCTCGAACCGTTGGTGATTATCCTCATGGTGGTGCCGATCACGGTGCCGCTCATCGAGGCGGCTGGTTTCGACAAGGTGTGGTTTTGCGTTCTGTTCCTCGTCATGCTCCAGACCGGCTACCTGACGCCGCCGATGGCGCCGTCGATCTTCTATCTGCGCGGCATCGCTCCGCCGGAGATCACGCTCAGGCACATGTATGTCGGCATCTGGCCATTCATCGGCCTGCAGCTCCTGGTCGTCGGACTGCTCGTCTACTTCCCCAAGGTCGTGACGTGGCTGCCGGACGCCGTGCTCACCGGCGTGCGATAGGCGTCCTGTCATGAGCGCCGAGCCGCTGCTGCTCCGCGTCGAGGGCGTGCGCAAGCACTTTGCCTTGACCAAGGGCATCCTGTTCGCGAAGACGTTGGGCTACATCAAGGCGGTCGACGACGTTTCCTTCGATATCCGCGCCGGCGAGACGCTGGGTTTGGTCGGCGAGTCGGGATGCGGCAAGACCACGACATCCCGCATGATCCTCAATCTCGAGGAGCCGACCGAGGGCCGCATCCTGCTTGAGGGCCAGTCGATCCAGGGTCTGCAGGGCGAGGCGCTCAGCGCATACCGCGCCAAGGTTCAGGCGGTGTTCCAGGACCCCTGGTCGTCGCTCAACCCGCGCATGAAGGTGGGGCGCACCATCGCCGAATCGCTGATCGTCAACGCCTCCAGGAACCGGAGGAGGGGCGACCGGGCGAAGATCGACGAGCGGGTCCGCGAACTCCTGGTCCAGGTCGGCCTGCGCCCCGAGCAGGCGCAGCAGTATCCGCACGAGTTCAGCGGCGGCCAGCGCCAGCGCGTGGCGCTCGCCGCGGCGCTCGCCTCGCGACCGAAGCTGATCGTGCTCGACGAGCCGGTCTCGGCGCTCGATGTGTCGATCCGGGCGCAGATGATGAACCTCCTGAAGGACATCCAGGCCCAGGACGACGTGGCCTACCTGCTGGTGGCGCACGATCTCGCCACCGTGCGCCACATGGCCGATCACACCGTGGTGATGTATCTCGGCAAGATCGTCGAGCAGGCGCCGACCGCGTCCCTGTTCGAGGATGTTCGCCATCCCTACACCAAGGCCCTGTTCTCGGCCGTCCTGGTGGCGTGGCCGGGGCAGGCGGCGGAGGAGATCGAGCTCAAGGGGGAGGTGCCGTCGCCGCTAGACCCGCCTTCGGGCTGCCGCTTTCACACGCGCTGCCCACATGCCATGTCGCACTGCTCGCAGCAGGAGCCGGCGTTGCGCGAGGTCTCACCAGGCCACTTTGTCGCCTGTCACCTGTTCGACTAGCGCCGCCGCCCGATGTTGGTCGGCTCCTTGGCTCAGCTCCTTTCGGATTCGTGAGTCATCTTGGCGATGCGTTCGACCCCCTCGATCGCCGCCTTGAGCGATCGCATGGCGTCGAGCGTCATGCGCAGATGGGCCACGGTCACCCGATCGGCCATGACCTCTGCGCCGTCGGCCGGAGTCGCGAAGCGAACCGCCTCGAGGGAAATGTTCGCCACGGCGCCGTTGAACCCGAAATTCGGCGCGCGGTCGAAATAGACGAACGGCGCTGCCGCACTCGCGAGCGGGCAAAGGTCGCCGCTGGCCCCTGGCTTCTGATTTCCGGCAGGCAGCATTCTGATGATCTTGTTGGCCATGAGGGTCTCCTCGCGACGGGCTCGATTCTGGCAGAATACGGCATCCGGGGCAGGCAGCCCTGCCAATCGCATCCATTCTGGATGTGTTTCACCCTCGCCTTGCCCTAACCTGTGCGTTTCATGGAGGAGTTCCGCTTATGTCCCCATCGCCCGGTTCACCGTCATGGGGCCCGCTGCAAGGCGTGAAGGTCGTTTCCTGCTCGACGGCGCAGGCCGGCACCGTGCCCTGGATGCTGATGGCCGATCTCGGCGCCGACGTGATCAAGATCGAAATGCCGGACGGCGGCGACGCCTCGCGCCGCATGACGGTGCTGCCGGGCAAGGGCAGCACTTTCTTCGAGACCAACAACCGCGGCGTGAAAAGCGTGACCTTGAACCTCAAGACGCCGGAGGGCCGCGCCATCCTGCACAAGCTCGCGGCCAAGGCCGACATCTTCGGCCAGAACTTCCGCCCTGGGGCTGCCGAAAAGAACGGCTTCGGTTACGAGGAGCTGCGCAAGCTCAACCCGAAGCTGGTCTATGTCTCGATCTCCGGCTACGGCCCCAAGGGGCCGCACGCCCATCTGCCCGGCACCGATTCGATGGCGCAGGCGCTGGGCGGCATCGCCGAAGCCTATTCCATGCCCGGCCACAAGATGCGCACCGGCGTCGTCTCGGTCGCCGACGAGACTTGCGCCATCCTGGCGTTCGGCGGCGCGCTTGCCGCGCTCACGCATGCCCGCACCACCGGCGTCGGCCAGAAGATCGACCTTTCCTTGCTGGGCGGGCAGATCCGGCTGATGGGCTGGACCTTCACCACTGCCATGTGGCGCGACAGGAATCCCGTGACCGGCCAGGCGCGCATCACCGGCACGCCGGAGCGGCCCGGCATCAGCGCGAGCTTTGACGACAAGAACGGAAAGCCGCTGGTCTTCCAGCTCGTCGGCCCGGAGAACTGGAAGGACGCCATGACGGCGCTGGGTTTCTGGCCCAAGCTGAAGGAGGCGGGCTTCGAGAACCTCGGTGTCATCATCGACAACGATGCCAAGCGCATCGAGCTTCTCGCCCTGCTCGATACGCTGTTCGCCACCGGCATGCGCGACGACTGGGTGGCGAAGTTGCGTGGTGCCGATATCGTCTCAGCGCCGATCAACACGCTCCTCGAAGCCTCCAACGACCCCGACGTGCTGGCCAACGGCTATGTCACCCACGTCGACCATCCCAGGCACGGCAAGCTCAAGGTGCACGGCACGCCCTGGCAGTTCTCTGAAACGCCGGCCAAACCCGGCATCGCGCCCGAGCTCGGCGAACACAACGCTGCTGTGCTGGGCGAGCTCGGTTTCAGTGCCGCCGACGTGGCGGACCTGCGGGCACGCAAGATCATCTGATTCGTATCGGGAGAAATTCAATCGTGAAACGAACGACCGTCGTTGCCTGCGTGCTTGCCCTGTCGGCCCTGGTCTTCGCCGGACCTGTTGTGCGCGCCGCCGATCCGGCAATTCAGACCATCGTCATGCTGCGCCACGGCGAGAAGCCGCCGGCGGGTCTCGGCCAGCTCGACTGCCAGGGCCTCAACCGGGCGCTGGCGCTGCCGCCGGTGCTGGCGCGCCGCTTCGGCCGGCCGGCCGCGATCTTCGCCCCCAATCCGGCGTCGCCGGTCAGGGACGAGGGCGGGGTCTTCGACTATGTCCGGCCGCTGGCCACCATCGAGCCCACCGCCATCGCGCTCGGCATGCCGGTCGACGCCAGCGTGGGCTTCACCGACATTGACGGGCTGGAGCGGCGGCTGGGCGAGCCGCATCTGCGCGGGGCTCTCGTGTTCGTGGCCTGGGAGCATCTGACGATCGTGCATATCGCCCGCTCGCTGCTGGCCCGACACGGCGGCGATGCCGGTGCCGTGCCGGCGTGGCGGGACGACGACTACGACAGCATTTATGTCGTCAGGATCGAGCGAGCCGGCGAGCGCGTGCGGGCGCGCTTCGAGCGTACCCACGAGGGCCTGAACGGCCAGCCGCGGACGTGTCCCGGTTGACCGGAATGAGGCGCACCCGAGCCCAGGAGGACGAGGGGTGAGGACGGGCGGGTGTCGATGCCGCAGGGCCGCCACGATGACGCGGCATGAGCTTCCGTCCTAGGTCTTTCCCGTCATGGCCCGCGCCGTCAGCACCTTCTCCTCGCGATCCGATCGCCTGTCGCCCGTCGCCATGGCGTTGGCGGTGCTGCTGCATGCGCTGGTGGTGCTGACCCTCTGGGGCCTGTCGGTCTACCGACCCCAGCCGTTACCCCCCGAAGAGGTTATCGAAGTCTCGTTCGAGCCGCCCAAGCCACCGCCGCCGCCGGAAAAAGCCCCGCAACCGCCTCAGCCCGTCGAGCCGGGCCTGCGTCCGCCGGCAGCCGTGACGGCTGACCGGCCGACCCAGGCGCTGCCCGCTGAACCGCCGTCGAAGGCGCTGCCCGCGCCGCCGCCGCCGCAGGAGGCGGCGCGCACGCCGCTGCCCCAACTGCCACTGTCCCAACCGCCTCAGCCGGCCCCGCCCAAGCCGGCCGAGCGGGAGGCGCCGGTCGAGCCGGCGCCGGTTCCGGCGCCCACGATGCAGTCGCTGCTTGCGCCCCCGACCCCGCCGCCGCCGGCGGCGCGGCCCGAGCTGAAGCCTTCGCCGCTCACTCCGGCGCCGACCCGGCGTCCGCCTGCCGCCCAGCCGAAGGAGGAGCCTTCGCCCCATCCCTTCGTCAATCCGGCCGATGCCTTCAGCCGCGCCCGCGTCGCCGACAACTACCTCTGGCAGGTCGCCCGCAAGCTCGAGGGCTACCGCTACCAGGCCAACGTCAACGCGATCCGCGGCGTCACCGTGGTGCGCGTCGTCATCGCCCGCGACGGCAGGCTGCTCGACGTCAGCATCGCGCGTTCGAGCGGCGTGCCGGAATTCGACCGCGGCGTGCTGTCGGGCGTCCGCGCCGGCTCGCCCTACGCGCCGCTGCCACCCGACATCAAGGGCGACAGCGCGAGTTTCGACCTGCCGCTGGTCTCCATCGCAGGCCGCTGATTTCTCTCGGACGTCCTTTCCGGATGATCGCCCGTCGTGGTTGCCCGTTGGCGCTGTCGCAACCGCGCCGCTTCCGGGGCGTTTATCTGTCTCTGCGCTCTGGATACCGAGGGCGCTGTGGTTGCGGAGGCGTCCGCCGTGCGAAAAAACAGACGGATGATCGCGTTGCTCGCGGCACTCGGCTTTGCCGGCGCGGCCGTCGGCGCCTGGGCCCAGGATGGTCATCACGACAGTCATCACGGCGTCGGCCATGTCGAAAACCATGACTGGTACCGCGGACTGAAACAGCCGTTTTCGGGAGCGTCCTGCTGCAATGTGTCGAAGGACGGCGTCGAGGGCGATTGCCGGCCGACGCGCGCCTATCTCGGTGACGACGGCCAGTGGCGGGCGTTGCTCGACGGCCGCTGGGTACCGGTGCCGCCCCGGGTGGTGCTCGATTCACGACTGAACAAGGACGCGATCCGCTCGCACATCTGCGCCGGCAAGAGCGGCATCATCTACTGCTTCATCGGCGGTGGTGACGGCGCCTGAAGCAGCATCGCCGTCCGTCCACAGGGACGCCTCGATTCTGCCGCGAAGCGGGTCCAGCGTTTCGTCCCAGCATCTCGGCAATGATTTTCTGGATGGAGCATTCCATGCCGATTCGATTTTCCGTGACGTCGAACAGCCCGGCACCCGAGACGGGTATCGCGGCGCGTGCCCTCGACTATGCCCAGCGCCTCGGCGGCGTCCCCAAACTCCTGGGAGCTACCCTTCGGCGATGGGCCCACCTCCTGCACGCGCCGTGACGGACTGCCCATGATACGCTGTTCGCCATGTGCGAACTCTTCTGCCTCTCCGCGCGCCTGCCGGCCGAGGCAACCTTCTCGCTAAAACACTTCGCCGCCCACGGCGCGCCGGGCGGCCGCAACGTCGACGGCTGGGGCGTCGGTTTCCACGACGGCCGCGACGTCCGCCTCTACAAGGAGCCGGAGCCCGCGGGCGACAGTCCCTGGATGCTCTTCATCGAGCAGCGCGCGCTGCCGACCAGGCTCCTGATCTCGCACATCCGCCGCGCCACGCGCGGCGCCAACAGCCATGCCAACACCCAACCCTTCGCGCGCGCGCTGGGCGGGCGGATGCATCTCTTCGCCCACAACGGACGCTTCGACACCATCGACGGCCGCTTCGCCCGATCGGGCCGGCATTTCCTGCCTGTCGGCGAGACAGATTCGGAGATGGCCTTCTGCCTGCTGCTGGAGCGCCTCGCCCCTTTATGGGAGAACGCCGCTCCGCCGTCGCTGGCCGCGCGCCACGCCGTCTTCGCCGATTTCGCGGCCGAGATGCGGCCCTTGGGCATCGCCAACTTTCTCTACTGTGATGGCGACTTCGTCTTCGGCCACGGCCACCGGCGTACCCAGGCCGACGGGATCGTGGCGCCGCCGGGATTGTGGTTGCGCCATCGTCACCATGCCGGCACGCCGGCGCCACCCGGCGTCGCCATCGCGACTGGCGATGCCGATCAGGAGATCACGCTGCTCGCCAGCGTGCCCGTGACCGAGGGCGATTGGCGGCCACTCGACGAAGGCGAAATCGTGGTTGTGGCCGCGGGCGAGCTTGTGTCCTGAAGCGCCCCGCTAAAGCCCCCCGTCAAAGCCCCTGTGCGCCGGCCACGGCGATGGCCTGGCCGGTCACCCACGAGGCGAGCGGCGAGGCGAGGAACAGCGCCACGTTGGCGATCTCCTCGGGCGTGCCCATGCGGCCGAACGGGATCGAGGCCAGGGTGCCGTTATAGAGCGCGGGATTCTCGGTCTTGCGCCGGTCCCAGACGCCGCCGGGGAAGTCGACCGAACCCGGCGCGATGCAATTCACCCTGATGCGATCCTTGGCGTACATCGCCGCCTGCGAGATGGTGTAGTGGATCACCGCCGCCTTGATGGCGCCGTAGGGCGGCTGCCGCGCCGCGGGATGCAGTGCCGCGATCGAGGAGATGTTGACCACGCTGCCCTGCGATGTCTTCAGCGCCGGCAGCGCCTCCTGCGTCGCATGCACGATCGAGAGCATGTCGACCGCGAGGCTGCTGGTCCAACCCTTGTCGTCGTCCGTCGCGCCGAAGGCCGAGGCGTTGTTGACGAGCAGGTCGCAACCGCCCAGCGCCGCCACGGCGGCGCGCACATAGCCGCGCACGGCGTCTCCCTGGGAGAGGTCGGCGCTGGCGGCATGGGCCTTGCGGCCGAGCCCGGCGATTTCGCCCCGCGTCTCCTCCAGCGCCTTTGGATCGCGGGCGCAGATCGAGACGTCGCCACCGCAGGCAGCGAAACCCAGCGCGATCGCCCGGCCGATGCCCCGGGAGCCACCGCACACGATGGCCTTCTTGCCTGCGAAATCGATTTTCATCACGACGTCTCCTGTTGCCCAAAGCGCGTTGTTCATAGTGGTCGCCACCGTGGCCGCCACCGCGCGCGAAGACAAGCCGGGGCTCCGCCGCCTCGATCGTTGGGCGGGTGCGTTCGCCGATAGCTTGCAGTGTCGGCGCAACGAACCAGGTCGTTCTCATTGCCGTTCTTTCTGCTATCAACAGGCAGGCTCGATCTGGCCAGGCGGGGATGTCGTGAGAACAAGGGGCGGGGGCCCGTTGCAGGTACTACCTGAAGTCGTAGCCGCGTTCATCGCGGCCGGTGCTGGCCGGCCGTCGCTTTCGGCCTGAGCCATGCCGCGCGTTGGCGACGTCCTTGCCCGCCACGCCAGGCGCGATCCGGACGCGGTGGCGCTGCTCTGCGAGGGCGTCGAGCCGCTCACCTTCGCAGCACTCGATCGCCATGTTGGGAAAATCGGCGCGATGCTGCGGGCCGCCGGCGTCGGGCTGGGGTCGCGGGTCGGCATCGCCCTGCCGCGCGGTCCGGAGGCCGCACTTCTCAGCCTCGCGGTCTGCTGCCACGCGACGCTGCTGCCGTTCAATCCCGCGCTCGTCGCCGCCGATCTCGAGGCCGAGGCGTCGCGGCTGCGGCCCGACGCCTTGATCATTGCCGGTGGCGCCGACAGGACGCCATGGGCGGCCAGCGTCGCGGCGGGATGCGCGCTGTTCGAGGTCGCGGCGCCGGTGGCCTCGTCGTTCGACACCCTCGAGCTCGCCCAGCGCGCGCCGGGCCGCCGGCCGCCGCGCCCCGAGTTGCCGGACGTCGGATCGCAGGACGGCGACGCCGTGGCCGTCGTCTTCAGGACCTCGGGCACGACCGGCGTCGCCAAGCGCGTGCCGGTGACCCACGACAACCTGGTCGAGATGGCGGCCAAGATGGAACGCTGGCTCGGCCTCACGCCCGCCGACCGCTCGCTCTGCATCCTGCCGATCCATTTCAACGCCGGCTTCAAGGCGACCTTGCTGGCGCCGCTGCTGGTCGGCTGCAGCGTGGCGATGCCGGCCACCACCAACCCGCAGGACTTCGACCGCTGGCTGGCTGCGCTGCGGCCGACCTGGGTCACCGCGGCGCCGGCCTTCCTGATGGCCGTGCTCGAACGGCTGCGCACCCTGCCGGCCGGGCGGCGCGCGCCGCCGCTGCGCTTCGTGCTGTCGACCGCGTCGTATCTCGCCGAGCCGGTGCGCCGCGAGCTGGAGGACCTGCTCGCCGTGCCGGTCCGCGAGTTCTACGGCCTCGCCGAGGCCGGCATGATGACCGCGCCGGCGCTCGCGCCCGGCGACGCGCGTCCCGGAACGGTCGGCCGCGTGCCCACAGGCGAACTCGCGATCCGCGACGACGGCGGCGCCTTCCTGCCACCGGGCGAGGTGGGGCAGGTCATGGTGCGCGGTCCCAGCGTGACGCCGGGCTACCTCGACGACATCGACGGCCGGCCGGGCGGCCTCGAGGACGGTTGGCTCGCCACCGGTGATCTCGGCGTGGTCGATGCCGAAGGCTTCCTCACCATCGCCGGCCGCAGCCGCGAGATCATCAACCGCGGCGGCGAGAAGATCTCGCCCTACGACATCGAGAGGGCGCTGCTCGGCCACCCGGCGGTGCGCGAGGCCGCGGCCTTCGCCGTGCCGCACGTGCGCCTGGGCGAGATCGCCGCCGCCGCCGTCACCCTGAAACCGGGCGCGATGACGGACTCCCAGGAATTCTTCGCCTTTCTCCGCGACCGGCTGGCGCCGGTCCAGCAGCCGCGCCAGATCGAGATCGTGCCGGCGCTGCCGCAGGGCGCCACCGGCAAGATCTCGCGCCTCCGCCTCGCCGCCGCCTGGGCGGAGCGGCCGCGCCGCATCGCGCCGCCGGTCGAGCCGCTGCAGTTCCTGATCGCCGACCTCTGGCACAAGTGGCTGCAGCGCGACGACATCGGCATCGACGACGACTTCTTCGAGCTCGGCGGCGATTCGCTGCTGGCGACCGAAATGATGCTCGAGCTCGACGCCGTCACCGGCCGGCCCGTCACCTTCGCCGACCTCGATGCCGGCTTCACCGTCCGCCGGCTCGCCCAGGCGCTGGTCCGCGGCGTCAGGGCCGAGGGCCGGCTGGTCGAGCGCATCCGCGAGGGCCGGATCGGTGAGGGCCCGATCAGCGAGAGTAAGCGCGCGCCGCTGTTCCTCTTCCACGGCGACTTCGACGGCCTCGGCCTTTACGCGCCGCGGCTCGCCGAGCGGCTGGGCACCGACGCGCCGGTCTACGTCGTCCATTCCAACCTCGACAAGACGGCGGGCGTCGCCACCATCGAGCAGATGGCGCGCGCCTGCCTGCCGCATCTTCTCGAGGCCTGGCCGCAGGGTCCCTTCAGCCTCGCCGGCTTCTGCCACGGCGGCCTCACCGCCTGGGCGGTGGCGCACGAACTCGAGGCCGTGGGCCGCGAAGTGAAAAGCGTCGCCCTGATCGACGCCTTCTCCCTCAATGCCCGGCCGCCCTTGCGCGCCCTCGCCCGGACGCTGAAGGCGGCGAGCCGGATCGTGCCCGGCGCGCCGGGCGGGCGGCTGTGGGAGGGCGGCATGCCGCTCGCCTGGGTGCTGGCGCGCCGCGTGCTCAATGCCGACGGCGCCGTGCTGCGCCGCGTGATGCGCCGGATCGGCAACCGGCACTTCACCACCCATTTCCCGGCCGCGTCGCCCACCCTGCTCACCCTCTATTTCGACGCCATGTCGAAATACCTGCCGCCGCCGATCGCCGCCGAGGTGCTGTGCCTGCTGAGCGAGGAGATGGCCGGCAAGGCCGAGTTCTCGCCCGGCCCGTGGCGGCCGTTCGTCCGCGGGCTCCACCACGACGGCATCAAAGGCGATCACGCGACCTGCATCACCCGGCATGTCGACGATCTCGCGGCCAGGCTCGGCGCCTGGCACCGCCGCATCGTCGAGCCGCCGGCGCCGTAGGTCGGCGCACCGAGCTCGTTAAAGCAAGGTTGTCATCCCGAGCGAAGCGAGGGACCTTTTGCTTGGCTTCAAGGATCCCTCGCTTCGCTCGGGATGACACTGGCGCCGTAGGCCAACGGCCGGGCCACAAAGCGGACACAGGCCGGCGCTAGGCCTCAGCGTCTATCCTGCCGGAAAGGAGGAAGACGGGCATGAAGCCTGCTTCATCGGCTATCGCATTGATCCTGGCGGCGACCTTGTCCGCCACCTTGATCCTGGCCGGTTGCGCCCAGATCGAGCGGCAGGTGGCGCTGTCCTCGGGGATCTCGCCCGCCGAGGTCGAGTGGGCGCGCAAGGCCGGCGCCAACACCGTGATCGGCACCGCCAGCATGAAGTCCGGCGGCACGACCCACACCTGCACCGGACAATCGGCCAACCTGATTCCCGACACCGCCTATGCGCGGGCGCGCATGGCCGCGATCTTCGGCAACGACACCCGGGGCACGCGCGCCGCCAGCCTCGGCCCGGTGAAGTTCGACAAGGACGATCCGCTCTATGTCTCGAGCCTGCGCACCACGCGCTGCGATGCCTCCGGCAGCTTCGCCTTTCCGCGCGTGCCCGACGGCGTCTGGTACGTGACGACCAGCGTCAAGTGGGGCGACCCGCAGGGTGCAAAGGCCGGAGGCGGCTCGATGATGCAACGCCTCGACGTGCGCGGCGGACGGATGGTGAAGGTGGCGTTGCCGTAAGGCCGAGCCAAAGGCTCGGCCTAGGAGCGACAGGTGAAGCGAAGCTTCACCGAGAGCGTCGATCGGTGCCGCCCCACCCGTCGTCCCGACCCGAGCGAAGCGGAGTGGAGGGACCTTCTCTCCACGACATGCCGTCTAGTCGTCGAGAGAAGGTCCCTCCACTACGCCTCGCTGCGCTCGGCTCCGGTCGGGACGACGGGGCGAGTTCGCAGGGCGGGACCCGCCGCTTGCCGCTCTCGCGCCCCCTCGCCTAGGGTCCCTGCCAAAGTTGAGGGAGGCAAAATTGAATCCAACCCGTCGCCGCATGCTCGCGGCCGGCGCAGGCGTGCTCGCGGCACCCGCGCTCATGACCGCTTCACAGGCCCAGACCACCTTTCCCACCAAGCCGATCCGCATCGTCGTGCCCTATCCGGCCGGCGGCCAGACCGACGGCATCGCGCGCTCCTTCGGCGACTTCCTCGCGCGCAAGCTCGGCCAGTCGGTGGTGGTCGAGAACAAGGGCGGCGCCGGCGGCACCATCGGCTGCGTCGAGGTCAAGCGCGCGCCTGCAGACGGCCACACCATCCTCTGCACCATCTCCTCGTCGCTGATCCAGAACCGCGTCACGGTGAAGGACCTGCCCTACGATCCGGAGAAGGACTTCACCTACCTCGCCATGACGACCAGCACCGGCGGCCCGGTGGTGGCGGCCGAGAAGACCGGCGCCAAAAACCTCGCCGAGTTCGTCGCCTACGCCCGCAAGGTCGACAAGGTGAACTGGGGCGCCTA
Source organism: Rhodospirillales bacterium (assembly GCA_016191685.1). Classification (GTDB taxonomy): domain Bacteria; phylum Pseudomonadota; class Alphaproteobacteria; order Reyranellales; family Reyranellaceae; genus Reyranella. The sequence goes on from JACPVT010000279.1 coordinate 15,018, forward strand.
CGGCCCCGGCTCGACGCCGCACGTGCTGATCGAGACCATGGCCCGGCAATACGGCTTCAAGGCCGAGGTGGTGCAGTATCGCGGCGAGGCGGCGATGTGGGCCGACGTGGCGGCCCAGTCGCTCGACGGCGGCTCGGGCAGCCCGGCCGGGTCGGCGGCGGTGATCGCCACCGGCAAGGGCCGCGCGATCGCCATCCTGGGCGACCGCCTCGCGTCCCTGCCCGACGTGGCGACGATGGAGGAGCAGGGCGCCAAGGGCGGCTTCTACGGCACCCGGGCGTTCGCGGCCTTCGCCGTGCCGTCCGCGACGCCGCCGGACGTCACCAAGAAGCTCGCCGACGCGCTGTTCGAGGCCGGCACCGACCCCAAGGTGAAGCAGCTCATGGCCAACTACCTGATCGTGGGCCCGCTCAACTTCGCGGACACCAACGCGCGGTTCAAGCGGGACACTGAAGTTATGTTGGCGGTGCTGAAGGAGATCGGGTTGAAGCCAGAGTAAGTCCGGCTTCGCCGGACTTACTCTGTGAGCGTCAGGACATTGCGCAGCAATGTCCGGGAGCGTCGCGAGGTCTCGCATCAATCCTGACGATCAAGCAACGCTTTCTTGCTTGGGGATGGCAGCAAGGTCGTCAGAAAGATTGTGGGACAGATCGTTCCAGTAAACGACCCACCCGTTGTTCGGCAGGAACAGATTCGGCGAGCGCTTGACCCACCGCATCCCATCCATGGAGTCCTCCCGATCAAGAAACGGCTTCGCGTGGATAGGTTCTAATTCCACGACGGATGCAGAGCCCATGTGATTGAATACTGCGACAGAGATGTTCTTGGTGGGAAGGCCCATGCGCAGCGTTTCGGAATCGTTTGCAAGCTTGATGACTCTTATCCGATAGTGAACTGCCAGCGATTGGCCGGGCGCAAGGTCATAGCTGCCCAACGGCAGCCTGGGATTGGGGATGGACGGCGGAATCAGGTTATTCAGGGTGGATAGTTCGTCTGCCGAAAAGTCGTGCGAGCCAACCTTGAATTTCAGAACAGTTGGTTTTTCCCTGAGTGGATCGTTCGGAAAACGTGCCATGACATTGCCGAGCATCAACCCCGGTTCAAATTTCTCGTTCAGCTTGGAAACATTTGTGACTTCATATTTTACCTGCAGGCCCATGTAGACAAGGCGTGCGGATTTTGGATGGTGCGAAAGCGTGTACTCGATGTCGAAGTCTCGCCTCACGAGCCGATGCGAGAAGATGGCGCTCCTGGCTTCTTCGATGAGATCGTCATCGAAGAAGGATCCGTAGACCTTCTTGAATATCGTACTAAGCGACGTCGCTTCTGCTTCCTCCTCCTTCGCAGCCTGGCGTTGCTCGTACGCACGCTCGATGAGCTCGCGAACAGCGATCGCGATGAAGATTGCTATCGAAAGATCGAAGAAAAACTTTTGTCCGAGCTCGCCGAACCCTTTGTGGTACGCTTCATAAGTCACGCTGTTTTGTTCGGGTGTTGCCCAGCGCACACCGATAGACGCACCGACGATCCAGGCCAGGGCTGCAGCCCCGAGCCACTTCCACGTTCGCACCAGGAATGCGCGCATTTGATCATCCCCCCGCCCGACAGGAGGATAGGGTCAAGGCCGGCGGAACCGCAACTCATGATGGTATGGGCGTTTGCCCCTGCTGTTTGGTCGCAATCCCTCCGGTCCACGTGTAGATACGGCGAAGCCGGTTGCAGACAACGGCAACCTACAAGATTAGATTGCAGTACATCGTCGTCTGATTGGGGAGACAGACAATGCGAAACCTGATCCTTTGTGCGGGTCTTCTTGTACTGGGGCTCGTGCTGCATCCCATCGACGCGGGTGCGCAAGGCTCGGTTCATGTGCCACATCCGGCGCCCCCGCTCGCTGGACCCGGGTCGACCATAGTGATGCCGAAGACTGTCACTCCAACCACCCCGGTGGCACCGGCGCCGCCGGTTGTTGTGATAGCTCCACCCGTGGCGACCGGTGGTGGAGCGCCGCCAGTAGCCGCGCCCGAGGCAGTTCACGTGCATCCGCACGAGTGTAAGAAGACAAAATGGGCATTGATCAATGGGCAATACCGCGAAGTCCCAGATTGCCCCTGACATCGTAGTGAGTGCAAATGCCAATCTATCGATTCGGTCAGAACGCCATCGAGCGTGTCGAGGAGACGACCTTCAGCAATGAAGGAGTCCGTGAACGCGCCGACCTTCAGCGTCTTCTTCGCGAACACATCGAAGTCATTTCTCCAAACACCCTCATAATTTCGGAGGAATTTGGCGAGTGGGAAGAATCGCGTCGTCGAATAGATTTGCTTGGGATTGATGAGGACGCCAACCTAATCGTCATCGAACTGAAGCGTACTGAGGATGGCGGTCACATGGACCTGCAAGCGATTCGCTACGCATCCATGGTTTCCACCCTGACATTCGACCAATCGGTCGATGTATTCCGCAGGCACTTGGCCCGACTGGGCAAGGAAGAGCAGGACGCCCGCCGGATACTGCTCGATTTCCTCGGATGGGACGAACCAGACGAGGATCAATTTGCGCAAGACGTCCGGATCGTTCTCGCATCCGCAGAATTTTCAAAGGAACTTACGTCCTCGGTCTTGTGGCTTCTTGACCACGACATAAACATTAGGTGCGTTCGCCTGAAGCCCTATCGCCTGGGCGATCAGATTTTGGTGGATGTGCAGCAGATCATTCCCTTGCCAGAAATTGAGGAATATCAAATCCAGGTTCGGGAGAAAGTTCAAAAAGAGCGACAGGCTCGGACAAGCAACGTCGACTTCACGAGATTCGATGTTCAGATCGACGGCGAGCGCAACCCATCCATGTGGAAGCGGAACGCCATTCTTTTCCTTTGCAAGCGCGTTTGCGAAAAAGGCATTGACCCAGATGAAATAGCCGCACTGTTCGACTGGCGGCCGAGTCGGGTTTGGCACGCTGTTGACGGCACAGTCGACGCTGCGAAATTCAGGGAGCTGGCTGCTGCGCAGGCATCTGCTGACGGAACGCAGTTTGATAGTCGCCGGTGGTCATGTGACGAGGATCAGCTTCTCCACGTGAATGTCAAGACGTATGCGTTCTCAAGTCAGTGGGGTGGGTCGAAGTGGCACCGGGCCATGAAGTTGCTGCAAGAAA
>JACPVT010000319.1 GCA_016191685.1 Rhodospirillales bacterium
GCCGCCTCGACCACGCCCTTCCACTTCGGGACCTCGGCGCCGATCATGGCGGCGAATTCCTGCGGCGTGCTGGCGGTGGCGATGCTGCCGTAGCCCATGAACTTGCGCTGGATCTCGGGATCGGCAAGCACCGCGCGGATCGCCGCGTTCAGCTTGGCGATCACCGGCGCGGGTGTTCCCGCCGGCGCCAGGATGCCGAACCAGACATTGACCTCGAAGCCATTTAGCGACTGGCCGATGGTCGGCGCCCCGGGCATCAGCGGCGAGGGCTTGGCGGTGGAGACGCCCAGCAGTTTCAGCTTGCCGTCCCTGACCGCCGCACCCATCGAGTCCGAGGAGGTCGTGAGCAGCATCTTCACCTCGCCGTTCAGCACCGCCATGGTCGACGGCGCCTGTCCCTTGTAGGGCACGTGGACGAGCTTGAGGCCGGCGTCCTTGCCGAACAGTTCGGTGGCGAGATGGCCGAGCGACCCCGCGCCCGCCGTCGCATACTCGACGCCGCCTGGCTGGGTCTTGGCCCAGGCGATCAGCTCCTTGACGTTGCCGGCCGGCACACTGGGATGCAGGACCAGCACCAGCGGTGCGATCGAGACCAGCGAGACCGGCGCGAAATCCTTGACCGGATCGTAGCCCACGTCCTTCTGCAGCAGCGGCACGATGGCGCTGGGGCCATTGTTGCCGAACACCAGCGTGTAGCCGTCGGGCGCCGCGGCGGCGACCTGCTTGGTGCCGATGGCGCCCGCGGCACCCGCCTTGTTGTCGACGATCACCGGCTGGCCCAGCGCCTTCGACAGGGGCTCCTGCAGGGTGCGCGCCATGATGTCGGTGGTGCCGCCCGGCGGGTAGGGCACGACCAGCCGGATCGGCTTGTCGGGATATGGCGCCTGCGCGGCGGCAGGCAGGGCAGCGATTGCCAGGACAAGGGCGAGCAGGCCGCTTCTTCTTCTCATCATTGTTTCCTCCCAGGAATTTTCTTGAGCATCGCTTCCGTGTCGCCGCCCAACGCCGGCACGTCGGGACCGACGCCGACCGAGCCGTCGGCAAATTGAAACGGCGGGTTCGGCACCAGGAAGGCGCCGGCGCCGTCGCTCACCGTTGCCAGCGCGCCGCGCGCGGCGAGCTGCGGGTCGGCCATCGCTTCGGCCACGGTGAGGTAACGCGAGCAGGGCACGCCCGCTTTCATCAGGATGTCCTCGCAATCGCGGGCCGTCCGCCGCGCGGTCCAGGTCTCGATGGCCACCATCAGCGCATCCCAGTTGGTCGTGCGGGCCGCGACGGTGGCGAAGCGTGGATCGGTCTTCCAGTCGGGATGGCCGACCGCCTCGGCGAGCTGCTCGAAGTTGCGCTGGTTGACCGGCGCCACGATCACGAAGCCGTCGCTGGCCCGCATCGGTACATAGAGCGGCCGCCGGTCCTTCGACGGGAACTGCGCCTCCTGGCATTCGAAGACCAGCAGGTTGATCATCGAATCCATCAGCGCCACGTCGATGAATTGGCCGTTGCCGTGACGCAGGCGTCCGATCAGCGCGGTCTGGATGGCACCGAAGGCGTAGACCGCGGCCAGAACGTCGGCCACGAAGATGCCGGTCTTGGCCGGCTTGTCCTGCCCATCCTGATAAGTGAACTGCGTGTGATCGAAGCCGCTGGCGGCGTGGATCACCGGCGCATAGGCCGGCTGCTCGGCGCGCGGGCCGGTCTGGCCGAAGCCCGAGATCGAACAATAGACGAGATCGGGTTTTGTCGCCGACAGGGCGGGGTAGTCGAGGCCGAGCCGCTTCATGACGCCGGGCCGGAAATTCTCGACCACGACATCGCTCGCCGCCACGAGACGCTGCGCTGAATCGCGTCCCTCCGCGCTCTTGAGATCGAGGACGACGCTCTTCTTGCCGGCGTTGAGATGCCCGAAATAAGTGCTGTGGCCGTCGCGCAGCGGCGGCCGCGAGCGCATGTGGTCGCCGTTCGGCTCTTCGATCTTCAGCACCTCGGCGCCACAGTCGGCCAGCAGGCGCGTGCAGTAGGGGCCGGCGATCATGCTGGTGAAATCGACGACCCGCATGCCGGCGAGGGGCTTCATCAATTCATTCCCTTCGCCTTGGCGCGGTGCGGCTTCATGCGATCGCGGTAGCGCCCGCGCAGGCTCTCGAGATGCTCGGTCATCGCCGTCACCGCGGCGTCGGCATCGCGCTTGTGGAGTGCGGCGAGCAGGCGCCGGCGCGCCTTGATGGTGAGGTCGTTGCGTTCGCCGCCCGCGGCGTGGGCGAAGTCGCGCATCACTTCCATGAGTGCGCCCATCAGCATGGCCATTACGGCGTTGCCGGTGGCGCGCGCCAGCAGATTGTGGAACTCGATGTGGATGTCGATCTTGTCGTCGTAGCGCCTGGCTTTTAGCAGCCGCTCCGCCTCGTCGACGTTGGCGGTCAGCGCCGCGAGATCGGCGTCGGTCGCGCGCGCGCAGGCGATGCGCACGACGGTCGAGGCGAGCCACAGCCGGGCCTCGGTGAGCTCGTCCAGCGACACGCTGCCGAGCTGGTAGAGATTGCGGAAGCTGTCGCCGATCAGTCCGGGATCGCCCTGTCCGATGAAGGCGCCACCCCGCGCGCCGGCCTGCAATGCGATGAGGCCGGTCCGCTCGAGGTTGCGCAGCGCCTCGCGCACGGCGCCGCGGCTCACGCCGAAGATTTCCGCCAGTTCGCGCTCCGGCGGCAGCTTGTCGCCCGAACGCAGCTCGCCCGAGGCGATGCGAACCTGGATCTGCGCCGAGACCTCGTCGGACAGCCGCTTGCGCTTGATCGGGGCGAAGTCCTGGCTCACGGCGCCGCTCCCGACGTCAGGCCGGCCAGCGCCTTGGCGCCGATGCGATCGCGATAGGCGTCCTCGTCGCCACCACGCACATGGCCCGCGAGATAGGTGTCGAACGCCGCCTGGTCGCGGCTCGCCGCGACATAGGCTTTCAGGTGCTGCTCGTCCTGGGCATAGAGGCCGGGACTGCCGCCGGGATGGGCGCCGAAGGGCGCCACGACAATGGCATCCACGAAGGCCGAGGGGATCTTGGTGAGCCGCGCGTCGTGGCGCACCGTGCTCGATGGCACGATGCGATCGACCGAGCAGATCACGTGCCTGGCCGCCTGCGCCATCAGCAGGTCGAAGTAGCCGGCGCCGAAGTACTGCACGTTGCCTTCCTCGTCGGCCTGCTGGCCGTGCAGGAACACGACGTCGGGCTTGATCGCCGGCACTTCGAGCAGCGGCCGGCCGCCCTCCTGGATGCGGGCCTTGCGATAGCCCTCGGGATTGACCTTGGGCAGGTCAGTGCCGAGATCGGGAATCAGCCCGTAGGGCAGGTCGCAGGCACCGGCGCGCAGGCCGCCCGCGATGCCGGGCCCATCCATCTCCAGCACTTTTACGGCGCCCGACTGTGCGGCACGGCGGAAGTTGGGGGCCAGCCCCAGATGCTCGAAGCTGATGAAGACGCAGGCCGTCGTCTTCACACAGCCCGCACCGATCAGCATGTCGGGCGCCACGCTGCCGGGCGAGGGCACCAGCGTGAGATCGCGCACGCCCTTGGCGATCAGCCCGCGGACCAGCGCCATCGGCTGGCCGTGGAAGATCCAGCCACCGATGCCCAGCGTCATGCCGTCCTTGACGGCGGAGAGCGCGGTGTCGAGGTCGACGAGTTTCTTCGAAATAGCCATGTCGCTACCTCCGCAGCATGTCGCGGGCGATCACCAGACGCTGGATCTGGTTGGTGCCCTCGAAGATCTGGTTGATCTTGGCGTCGCGCATGAAGCGCTCGACCGGGAAGTCGCGCATGTAGCCGGCGCCACCGAAGATCTGCACCGCGTCGGTCGTCACCTTCATGGCGACATCGCTGCAGAAGCATTTCACCATCGAGGACTTGGCCGAGAAGCTCGCCCATTCCCCGCGGTCGGCCATGCGCGTGCAGTCGTAGAGCAGGCAGCGTGCGGCCTCGGTCTGCATTTGCATGTCGGCCAGCATGAACTGGATACCCTGGAACTCGGCGATCGGCTGGCCAAACTGCTTGCGTTCGCGGCCGTAGCCGACGGCGGCGTCGATTGCGCCCTGCGCCAGCCCGACCGAGATCGCGCCGATGGTTGGCCGGTTGAGGTCGAGGATGCGCATGCAGGTCTTGAAGGCCTGGCCTTCGGGTCCGATCATGTTCTCTTCGGGCACGCGCACGTTGTCGAAGAAGATCGGCGCATTGGGCACGCCGCGGATGCCCATCTTGCGGTCGAGCTTGCCGTACGAGAATCCCGGCGTCTTGGTGTCGACGAGGAAGGCGGAGATGCCGTTGGCACCTTTGCCCTCGCTGGTGCGGGCAAACACCAGGATGAAGTGCGCGACGGGACCGAAGGTGATGTAGATCTTGCCGCCGTTCAGCACCCAGCTCGCACCGTCCTTCACGGCCCGCGTCTTCATCGATGACACGTCGGAGCCGGTGCCCGACTCGGTGATGGCAACGGCGGTGAGCGTGCGGCCCTTGGCGGCGAGCCCGAGATAGTGTCGCTTCTGTTCCTCTGTGCCGAAGTTCAGGATCGGCAGGACCAGGCCGAAGGAATTGTTGGCGGCGAGCAGCGCTGCGGATTCGGAGACCTTGGCGATCTCCTCCTTGACGATGCAGACCGAGGTGAGGTCGGCGCCCGGCCCGCCATATTCCTGCGGCACCCAGAGCTGCAGCAGCCCCATGTCGCCGAACACTTCCACGAGCTCCTGCGGAAAGCGGTCGTTCTCGTCGATTTCCGAGGCGATCGGCGCTACGTGCTTCTCGACCATCTTGGCGACCTGGTCGCGCAGCAGCAGGTGGTGTTCCTCGAAATGATAGTTGTTCATCGGTCGAACCTCAGTGGGCCTTGGGCCAGGGAAATTTGCGGGGCAGCACGCCCGTCGTGTCGACGGTGCGGCGCAGCAGGAACAGCTCTTCGTCGGTCGGGTTGGCGGTGCGTTCGATCTTCGCCGGCACGACGAGATCGAAGCCGGTGTTGTCGCGGACCTCGTCGAGCGTGACGCCTTCATGCAGCGACCTGATGCGCATGGTCTTGCTCGCCGGTTCGAAGTCGAAGACGCCCAAGGGCGTCACCACCAGCCGCGGGCCGCCCTCGGACAGGCCGAAGTCGGTGCGGGAGGTGCCGCCGTCGAGGAAGCCCGCGCCGCAGACGAAGTCGACTTTGGGCACGAAGGCGCCGCGGTCGTGGCGGGTCATCATGATGTAGAAGCGCCGCGACAGGCCGCAGAGCGCGCTGATGCCGACGGTGCCGGGGCCACGCAGGCGGGGCTTCGCATGATCGCCGACGCAGACGGTGTTGATGTTGCCGAAGCGGTCGGTCTGCAGCGCGCCCAGGATGGCGAAGTCGAAGAAATGAACCTGCCAGTCGATGAAGTCGATCATCTGCGGCAGGTCCATCACCGCCTCGGCGACGGCGATGTTCTCGGCGTCGGCGGCCGGCCGGATGATGCCCTCGGTCGGGTTGGTCATGCCGCCGGGCCCCGACACCCACCACAGATGCGGCGCCTGGCGCTGGCGCGCGAGGTTGCAGGCCGCGACCTGGATGTCGGAGTTGGTGCCGACGATCGCCTTCTCGCCGTCGGCGATGTCGCGCGACAGCAGCACGGCCAGCATCTCGCCCATGGCAAAGCTATTGGTGGTTACCGGCATTTCAAGAGTCCTGATGAGGGTGGTTGGGGCCTGTCATGTTGAGGCGACTTCGAAGATCGTTTTGGCAATTCCCTCTCCACTCAATGCGTAGGTGAGCGCCTCGCGGTAGCAGTCGAACGCAAAGGCGCGGCCGGCCGGCGGAACGAGCCGCCCCTCGGCGACCCAGGCGAGCAGTTCATTGAATTCCCGCTGGGCCGCGTCCGCCTCGAACACGGCGGCGAACTGGCGATAGTCGACGCCGACCAGGGCGGCGCCCTTGAGCAGCGGCAGGTTGAGGGGCAGGGCAGGGATCTCGCCTGAAGCAAATCCAATCACCAGGTAGCGTCCGCCCCAGTTGAGCGAGCGAAAGGCCGGCTGCAGCAGCGGGCCACTGACGGGGTCGAACACGACGTCGATGCCGCCGGGCACCGCTTCCTTCAGCCGGTCGCGCCACCCCGTGGGCTCACGATCCAATGTGATTGCGGCGCCGCTTTGCGCGGCCAGCGCGCGCTTCTCTTGTGTCGATGCCACCGCGACGACGCGGGCGCCCAGTAGTTTGCCGACCTGGACGGCGGCGCTGCCGACGCCGCCTGCGGCGCCGATCACCAGCAGCGTCTCGCCGGACTTCAGCTGCGCACGATCGCGCAGGCCATGCAGCGCGGTGACGTAGTTGACGCGGAAGCCCGCGGCCTGGCCGAGCCGCATGCCGTCCGGAATCCGGCTGACCGCCGTCACCGGTGCCAGGGCATATTCGGCGAAGCCTCCACGTACCTGCGCCAGAACGCGATCGCCGGGCGCGAGCCCTGTGACGCCGCTGCCGATTGAATCGATCCAGCCCGAGACCTCGCCGCCCGGAACATGCGGCAGCGGTGGCTTGACCTGGTAGCGGCCGAGCGACACCAGGGCGTCGACATAGCCGACGCCGCAGGCGGCTATCCTGATGCGCACGTCCGCGGGCCCCGGCTCCGGCATGTCGAGTTCGACCACGCGGTAGCTGTCGATCGACCTGAGATCATCGGCCTGGATCGCCTTCATCTGTTTGGCTGTCCTGTTTGGTTCAATGTACGACACCTATCCGCACCGGCAGCGCCTTGAAGCCGCCGACCAGGTTGGCGTGGATGCGTTGGGGGTCGCCCGCCAGTTCGATGCTCTCGCCCCGGCGCGTGAAGGTGCGAAGAAATGTCGTGAGTTCGAGGCGGGCGAGCGACAGGCCGAGGCACATGTGGCCGCCGAATCCGAAGGCGAGGTGCTTGTTCGGGTTGCGCTCGATGTCGAAGCGGAACGGGTCGTCAAAGACCGCGCCGTCGCGGTTGGCCGAAGGATAGAAGAGGGCAACGCCGTCGCCGGCGGCGATGGTGGTGTCGCCCAGCCGGTAGTCCTCGCGTGCCGTTCGCAGGAAATGTTTGACCGGCGACACCCAGCGCAGCATCTCCTCGACGGCGCCTTTGATCTTCTCCGGATCGGACCGGAGTTTTAGCCACTGGTCGGGATTTTCCAGGAGAGCCAGGAGGCCGCCGGCGGTCACGGCCGCCGTCGTGTCGTGTCCGGCGGTGGCGATCACCGCATAGTAGGAGGCGGTTTCGAGATCGCCCATCGGCCCGTCGTAGGGCCGACCGCAGGCGATCACGGTGGCGAGGTCGTCGCGCGGAGATTTGCGCCGGTCGGCGGCCATGGCGGTGAAATAGTCGAAGAATTGGCCGAGCAGGTCGAAATGCTGGCCGGCTTCGGCGCCGTCGCGGCCCCCGTCGCCACTGAGATCGGCGTCGTCGGCGCCGAAGAATTCCTGGGTCAGGCGCAGCATCAGTGGCTGGTCCTCGCGCGGCACGCCCAGGATCGACATGATCACGCGCAGCGGAAAGAGGTTCGCCACCTCGCGCGCGTAGTCGAACGGCTCGCCGCCGAAGGTCGCGATGTGGTCGAGCGATTCCTCGGCAAGGGCCGCGACGGCTGCCTCGAATTTCCGCACGCCTGGTCCCATGAACCACTCGGCGGTCACGCGGCGGTATTCGCGGTGGTCGGGATTGTCCATGTGGGCGACCGTCCGATACATGCGGTCGTACTTGCCGCCGGACTTGCCGGCCGCGCGTTTGGCCACCGCTTCCTGGGCGCGGGTCATCAGGTTGAGCCGGCGGCTGTTGATGAAGACGTCGTTCTTGCGTGACACCTCCATGATGTCGGCGTGGCGCGTCAGCGCCCAGAACGGGCGGTAGTCGGCGGGCTGGGTCCAATGGATCGGCGACGTCCGGCGCAGCTCCGAGAAGAGAGCATGGATGCGCGGCTCGTCGGCATGGACGGCCGGTGACACCAGCGCATCAGCCAGTTCGGTCGACATGGGACGTCTCCTCTCCCGGTCTTGGCGCCGGCCATTGTTGGTCTACATGTTTATTGGTCCGACCAATGGAAAGTCAATGTGGGAGATGGAAGGTATCTTTCTTGCCAATTAGATGATTAGCGTCCTATCTTTATGCCATGACGCACCCCAAACAGATCGATTTCGGTTTCAACGTCGCGCGACTGGCCCGCCGCCTGCGCCAGGCCATCGATGCCGAATTGCGGGCTTTCGGCCTCACCGAAGCGACGTGGCGGCCGCTTGCCTATGTCGGTCGCCTGGGCGGCGGCGTGCGGCAGAAGGAACTGGCCACCGCTCTGGCCATCGAGGGCCCCTCGCTGGTCCGCCAGCTCGACAATCTCGAACGCCGCGGCCTGATCGAGCGGCGCGAGGACGAGAGCGACCGCCGGGCGCGCGGCATTTATCTCACCCGCGCCGGCCGCGAGCTCGCGCGGCGCGTTGCCGAGGTCGGAACCGAGATCCAGGAGCGTCTGCTGGCCAAGGTGCCGCCCGCCGACCTGGTGATCTGCCAGCGCGTGCTGGCCAGCATCGAACGTGGCCTGGACGAACGTGGATTGGACGAACGGTTTGAAGAGGCAGAGGAGCCCGCAACGAAGAGGAGGAAGCCATGAACCGGATCGAGGTCAATGCTCCCAATCGCTGGCGTCTCGACACGCCCGGCGCCGCCGGCTGGCCGCGCAGCGCGCGTCCCGAAGCGGCGCGGAAATATTTCATGGTCTCGGCCGACGGCCACGCCAACGAGCCGGCCACGCTGTGGTTCGACCGCATGGACAAGAAATATCACGAGCGCCTGCCTCGCGTTGTCACCGACAAGGATGGCGTGCAGTGGCGCTACTGCGAAGGCTATCGCCCCGACCGCCTGCGGCTGTCGACCCTCGAAGGCGAGGACATGGCGCGCAACAAGGCGGGTGCCGATCCGCTCGGCCGGCTGGCCGATCACGACCGCGACGGCATCGACGTCGAGCTGATCTTTCCCAACAAGGGCCTCGCCATGTGGGCGACGCCCGATCCGCAGTTCGCC
>JACPVT010000320.1 GCA_016191685.1 Rhodospirillales bacterium
AGACGAAATTTGCCTTCGAAAGGCGAGGCGTGGTGTTCGGCAAGGCGGGCGACGGCCAGTTGAAGCACTGCCTGCGATGCGGCACCTGCCGCGACATGGATGGAGGCTGGGGCGGCATTGCCCTGTCGGGCGGCGGCGGTCGCAGCCTTGCCGTGAACCAGGTCACCCGCCTCCGTCGTGAGTTCGGTGAGCGATGACCAGAGTGCGCGCTCCGGATGCCGCGCCTCGGCCGCGACCAGCGCCGCCCGTCGCAAGGCCTCCTCGCGATCCCACCACGCCGGCGTCCAGTCGGCCGATTTCAGGAGACGTTCGGCGTCGGGCCAATCGCGTGCCTGGCCGATTTCGATCGCGGCGAACCCCAGCGCCGCGCCATACGCCGCCGCGTCGCTGCGGTCGCCTTCGGTGAGCGGCTCGCCGAGGGCTGCGAACCATGAAGCCGCGCGAACCTCGGCCCACAACGCCTCGAGCCGCGGCCCGGGCAAGGCGACGACGCTGTTCACGCCACGGGGCTCACGCCGCCTGCCGGACCTCCGGCAAGGTGAGGCCGTACTTGCTCGCCACTTCGGTGGCGCGCTTCACATAGTCCTGGCGCATGTCGTCATTGGTGCGCTGCTTGATCTTCCACTTGCGGAAGGTTTCGTTGTTCCTCGACTTCGAGCCGCCGAAGAACGATGGCAGGTAGGGATAGTATTCGTTCACCGCCGCCTGCAGACGCGCCTTGCCCTCGGGCGTCTTCACGAGCTCGGCGGAGAAATCCTCGCCGAACTGCGCGTGAAAGCGTTCTTCCGGCATGGTCGCGCGGGCAAGATTGCGCAACGGATGGAACGTGCAGTGCAAGAGGTCCTCGACCTGCAGGATCTCGGCAAGATCAGCCAGCAGCTTGATGGCGACGAACTCCTCCCAGGTCTTCAGGGGAAATTCGAAGATCGACAGCGGCTTCTTGCCCGTTCCGGGGATCATGCGCTCCTCGGGAATGCCCATTTGCAGGCCGAGCTGCTTGAAGCGGACGTGATGGCCATATTCCTCCATCGCCACGCGGCAGGTCAGCCACTTGGCGTAGGGCGTCGGCGCATAGGTAATGGCCGGCTCGTCGAACACCTGAGCGCCATAGAGCTCGTTGATGGCATGGCTGATGACGAGCTTTGAAACGGCCTCGCGATACTCCTCGGGCGCGTCCTTTAACTCTTCTACGGTCTTCACGACGATGTCAGTCATGACTGGTCTCCTCAGACGAGGGGTTCGGTGTTGAAGGCTTCGAGATCGGTGGTGAGGTCGGTGAACTTCGGGCCGAGCTGGGCGAGCAGGTCCTGGGCGAGCGTAGCCGGCGCTCTCATCTCCATCGTCGCGACGGGCCGCGGCTGGCCGAACAGGAAGACCTCGCGTCCACGCACGCCCAGCAGCTGGCCGGTGATGGCCTTGCCGGCCGGCGAGCACAGCGCCGTCACGACGTTGGCGACATGGTGGGCGCCGATCTTGAGCGCGCGCTCCTTGTAGGTCTTTTGCGCATCGTTGGCGGGCTGGATGATGTCGGTGACGCGCGTGCGTGCAAAGGGCGCCACGGCATTGGCCGTGATCTGGGCGCGGGCGAGATCCATGGCGGTGACGCGCGTCAGGCCGAACAGACCTGCCTTGGCGCTGGCGTAGGCGGCCTGGCCGAGATTGCCGTAGAGGCCGGCCGACGAGACGATGTTGACGATGCGGCCCCAGTCGTAGCCGTCCTTGCCACCGCGACCGGATTTGCCCTGATCACGCATGACGCCTGATGCGGCGTTGATCAGGTAGAAGGCGGCCGAGAGGTTGGTTCGGATCACCGCGTCCCAGTCGCGCGGATCGGCGCGGAAGACGAAGGCGTCTCGCAGGATCGCGGCATTGTTCACGACGATGTCGATGCCGCCGAACTGCTTCACGGCCATGTCGACGAGCTGCTTGGCAACACCGGGCGAGGCGACGCTTTCGCTGAAGGCCACCGCGTTCTTGCCGAGCGCCTTGGTGGTTTCACGCGCGACCGCGGGATCGCCGTCCTCGCCTGAGATCGAGGCGCCGTTGTCGGCCACGATCACCTTGGCGCCCTCGGCCACAAGTGCCTCGGCGATGGCGCGACCGATGCCGCGGCCGGCGCCGGTGACAATGGCGGCGCGTCCTTCCAGCAATCCTGTCATCGTTCCGCTCCCGTTTTCTTGTTGGCGCTGGCCATCTCGGCCGCGGTGTAGAAGGCATCGGCGTGAATATCGATCCGTCGCATGCCGCGTCGTTCGAACAACCGGGTCGCGGCCTCGACCATGACCGGAGGCCCGGCGAGATAGGCCTTGCAGCCGTCGACTTCGTCGAAGTCGGCAGCGACGGCGTCGTGGACCAGGCCGCAGCGCCGGGTCATGCCGTCGCCTTCGCTCAGCACCGGAATAAAGTGCAGGTTCTTGTACCGGTCGGCCAGCGTGGCGAAATGGTCATGCAGGTAGAGATCGCGCTCGGTGCGGACGCCGAAGTAGCAGTAGATGTGTTGCGGCAGGTTCTTCTGCAGCGCGCGTTCAACGATCGCCTTGATCGGCGCCATGCCCGAGCCGCCGGCAACGGCGATGATCGGGCCGCGATGGGTCTCGCGCAGATACGAGGCGCCGAACGGTCCCTCGACCCGCACGCTGTCGCCGATCCTGAGCCGCTCGGCGACATGGAGGCTGGTGGCGCCACCTACCGCGCGGCGGATGTGGAACTCCAGGATCGGGTCACCCGGCACGTTGGCCATCGAGTAGTCGCGTGGTGGGCAACCATCGAACGTGATGGAGGCAAACTGCCCGGCGGAGAAATCGAAAGGGCCTCCCGAGGTGATTTCCAGGCGTACGCGCTTGATATCGTGCGTGGCATCGTCGAGTCCGACCACCTTGCAGGCCAGCACGCGGCGGGGATGGACGATCAGGTCATCCTCCTCGAGCCAGGCAACCTCGCATTCCTCCCAGGGCACGGCGCGGCACGCCAGGATCAGGCCATGCTCCTTCTCCTCGTCGGAGAGTGCGAATTCGGAATAGCCTTCCATCGTCACCTCGCCCCTGACGAGGTGCGACTTGCAGGCGCCGCAATTGCCGGACTGGCAGCCGAACGGATAGGCGACGCCGGCGTCGAGAGCGGTCTCCAGGATGGTCGCGCCGGTCGGCACGTCGATGGTGCGGTCGGCCTGGACGATGCGGACTTTGAAGCTCATCGGGAACTATGCGCGAAAATTTGTTTGATCCCCAAACAATCTCCATTTACCACTCGCACCATGAGCCGTCCACCCGCCGGACCGACCTCCCCGAAACTTGATCGCGGTATGCTGCCGACGCTGCTGGGTTACGTGCTGCGTCGCACCCAGTCGGCGGTGTTCGCCGACTTTGCCGCGACCTTCCAGGCGGCGGGCGCGGCACTGACCCCCGGGGAATTCGGTCTGCTGATCCTGGTGGCGCGCAATACGGGCCTCAGCCAGATGGCGCTGGCGCGGGCTTTGGGCATCGATCGCTCGACGCTGGTGCCGATCCTCGACCGCTTGCAGGCGCGCGGCCTGCTGGTGCGGAGGCGCTCGGCCACCGATGGGCGCACGCACGCGTTGGCGCTTACACCATCCGGCTACAAGGCGCTCGCGCGCTTCACCAGTCTGGTGCAGGCGCACGAAAAGCGCATCGCCTCCCGCCTTTCGAAGACCGAAACGCGCACGCTCATCGAATTGCTGGAGAAGGTGCGCACCGGCACACGTTCGTTATAGTCCGGCCGCGATGAATTCAGCCCATCCCGACTTCCAGCATCTCGCCAGCGGCTCGTTGAGTGACTCCGACCTGCTCGATCGCCTGCGCGCCGCCCCGCCGGAGGCGGTGAAGACGCTGAACGGCGAGATGATCGACATCGATTCGGCGCGCGGGACGTGCCGCTTCCGGTTCGAAATCGTCCCGGCCTTCTGCCACTCGCAAGGTCGCATCTGCCAGGGCGGTTTTCTTACCGGCATGGTCGACACGGCAATGGCCAATGCCGCCGTGGCCAAGGGCAAGCTCGTGGTTGCGGTACCGACTCTCGAACTGAAGGTCAGCTTCTTCGAGGCTATGGGCCCCGGCATTGTGTACGCCGAGGGCCGAGTGATGCGTTGGGGCGGCTCGGTCGGCTTCCTCGACGGCGACCTCAAGGACGAGAAGGGACGGCTGATCGTCCATGCCACCTCGACCATCAAGATCGTGCGGCCGAAGAAGACCTAGAACCGAGCCAGCCAGTGCTCGGCGATCTGCCGACGGGTGGCGAACCAGGCGCCGCTCTTCTGCTTCATGTGGTCCACGATGCGGTCGAGCGCGGTGATACGGCCCGGCCTGCCGATCATCCGCAGATGCAGTCCGATCGACATCATCTTCGGCGTGCGCTCGCCCTCGGCCCATAGGGTGTCGAAAGCGTCGGTCGTGTAGTCGGCGAAGTCGCGGGCCGTGACGAAGCGGTGGAAGCCCTGGTGATAGTGCATGTCATTGGTGTCGAAGCTGTAGGGGATCACGAGATGCCTCTTGCCGCTCTCGGCGACGAAGAACGGCAGGTCGTCGGAATAATCGTCACTGTCGTAGAGGAAGCCGCCGTCCTCCACCAGTAGGCGCCGTGTGTTGGGCGAGGGCGTGGAGCGCGTGTGCCAGCCGACGGGACGTGTGCCCGCGATCTCGGTCAGCGCCTTCACCGTCTTCGCGATCGCGGCGCGCTCGGCCGCCTCTTCCATGTGGGCATGCCTTTCCCAGCGCCAGCCGTGACAGGCGATCTCATGGCCGCGCTTCACGGCATCCTCGATCAGCCAGGGAGACAGTTGCGCCGCCATTCCGCAGGTGCTGACGGTGGTGGCGACTCCCAACCGCTCGAGCGTGTCGGCGATCCGCCACCACGCGGCCTTGGTGCCGTATTCGAAGTGCGATTCCATGCAGCGGTCGGGAACGCCCAAAACCTCGTCGGTGACTTCGTAGACTTTCTCGTTGTGCGGATCGCCTTGGGACAGCGACATCTCGGCGCCTTCCTCGAAGTTGATCACGAACGAGACAGCGACCCGGGCGCCGCCGGGCCACTTCGGGTCGGGCGGCGTGCGGCCGTAGCCTTTCAGATCACGCATCACGATGACCTATGACGTCTGCCAGCGCCGCGGAGAGGCCCTTGGAGTCCTTGGCTGCCGGCCGGCGATAAGTGCCCGCGGTCGCCTTGCGCGGATTGAGGCGGACCAGTCCCTCGGCCATCGTCACAGCGGCCTGGATGCCGTCGACCAGCGGCACCGGCACACGCTCCCGGATCTTGTTGGCGAGGCCTGCGAGCGGCGCTCCGGCCAGGATCACGACATCGGCGCCATTGTGGGTGACGACGCGGTTGGCGAGATCCACCAGCAGCTGTTCCTTCTCCTCGGCCACGTCGTTGATGCTGGTGAAGGCGCTGTCGAGCATCTGGATGGCGGTGCACCGGCCGGACAGTCCATGCCATTCCACGATCTCCGCGAACCACGGCTCGAGCGCCTTTGCAAAGCTCACGATGGCGAACCGGCGGCCCAAGGTGCAGGCCATCAGCATCGCGGCCTCCGCCATCCCGACCACGGGAAAGTCGAATAGTTCGCGTGCGCCGCCCAGGCCGGGATCGCCGAAGGCCGCGACGATGGCGGCATCGAAGGTGCCGCGCCGCTCGGCCAGCATCTCCAGCATCATCGCGCTGCCGATCGCGGCCTCGGCGCGGGTGGCGATGTAGGGCACGCCCCGCGGCGCCGTCATGGGCAGCAGCTCGGTGCCCGGGCTGGCCACCAGCTTGCCAGCCGCGACCAGGCGTTCGGTGACGCCCGCGGATGTGTTGGGATTGGCGACCAGGATCTTCATGGCGTCAGTGTAGGAGAGGGTGACCTAAAAGTCCGCGAGCTTGCGCAACCCGACCAGCCGGTCGCCGATCACCAGTACGACGATGGCCAACAGCACCAGTCCGGCCGAGATCGCCGCGATCGTGGGATCGGGAGTCTCCTCGACGTATTGCAGCATCTGGATCGGCAAGGTCTTGGTCCAGGCGTCGGTGAAGAAGATCGATATCGGATAATTGTCCATCGAGGCCAGGAACGCGAACATGCCTGAGGTCAGGAACGCCGGTGCGAGCGCCGGCACCAGCACCCGAGTCAGCGCCATAGGGTAGCTGCAGCCCAGCGTGCGCGCGGCATCGATCAGCGAGAAGTCGAACAGCGACAGCGCACCCACCACCGTGCGCACGACATAGGGCAGCGTGATCACGAC
>JACPVT010000321.1 GCA_016191685.1 Rhodospirillales bacterium
AGTGTCACGGAGTATCTGTGGACCGCGCCGCGGGTCGGCGAATCACGTCGGCGCACCAACCTGCGCCGCCGGGTCACCTTCCTGCGCGAACTCGAAAAGACCGGTTCGGTCAGCTATTCGGCGGCGCGCGCCGGAATCGACCGCCGCACGCTCTATCGCTGGCGCGACGCCGATCAGCGGTTCCGCGAGCGCTGGGACCGGGCTCTGCAGCTTCGCGAGGAGGAGCTTCTCGATCGCGGCTACTCCCTCGCCCGCACCGGCGTGCCACGTTACGTCTTCCGCAACGGCGTCATGACCGCCACCTACCGCCGCCATGACGAACGGCTGATCATGTTCATGCTGAGCCACACGCGGGCCCGGTTCGCCAACCGGAAGCCCGACGCGCGCAACGGCGATTCGTTCTGATGCACCAATCTCATGCTCATAAGGACCGCGAGCGTCTCGCGCGCTCATGCTCATGAGCGAGCGAGACGCTCGCGGTCCAAGAGATCATGAACGGTGGACTTCAACCCTCCGACGACCCGGAAAATGTCACATCGAGTGTGTCGTTTTTCGCCGCTTTCCTCCGTGCTTCCAGAGGGTTGCGCCGACGGATAGGAAACCTCGGCCAACCCCTCGAAAGATGCGCGCGATCCTCCGCAGCGCGAAACCCCGGAACGCCTTGCGGTCGCTGCATCCGTGCTAAGACGAGCCCCAACACCAACAGCTTCACAGGGAAGACACGCTCATGTCCGACGCAGTCCTTCGCTCCACCCAGGGGCGTATCGGCATCCTCACGGTCAACAATCCGCCTGTGAATGCGCTCGCCGCCGCGGTGCGCAACGGCATCAAGGAGGGCGTCGAGGCATTCGGCAAGGACCCCAACATCGACGCCATCGTGCTGATCGGCGGCGGCCGCACCTTCATCGCCGGCGCCGACATCCGCGAGTTCGGCAAGCCGCCGTCGGGCGCCAATCTGAACGACGTCATCGCCACCATGGAGAATTCGCCCAAGCTGATCGTGGCGGCGTTGCATGGCACGCCGCTGGGCGGCGGGCTTGAGACGGCGCTGGGTGCACATTATCGCGTCTCGCTGCCAACCACCCGCATGGGCCTGCCGGAAGTCCATCTCGGCATCCTGCCGGGCGCCGGCGGCACCCAGCGCCTGCCGCGCCTCACCGGCGCCAAGTACGCGCTCGACGCCATCATCTCGGGCCGCCACATCCCGGCGCCCGAGGCCAAGAGCAAGGGCATCGTCGACGCCATCGTCGAAGGCGACCTCCTGAAGGGCGCCATCGCCCACGCCGAGATGCTGCTGGCGCAGAAGGCGCCGCTGCGGCGCGTCCGCGACCTCACGGCGACGCTGGAATCGCCCGACCTGTTCAAGGAAACGGAAAAGGCGATCGCGCGGCGCGCGCGCGGCTTCAAGGCGCCGTGGAGCATCATCAAGACCGTGCAAGCCGCCGTCGAACTTCCGTTCGACGAAGGCATGAAGCGCGAGCGCGAGCTGTTCGTGGAACTGCTGACCTCGTCGGAGTCGGCGGCCCAGCGCTACTACTTCTTTGCCGAGCGCGAGGCGGCCAAGGTGCTCGACGTACCGTCCGACACGCCGCAGCGCGAGATCAAGACCGGCGGCATCATCGGCGCCGGCACCATGGGCGGCGGCATCGCCATGAACTTCGCCAATGCCGGCGTCCCCGTCACCCTGCTGGAGACCTCGCAGGAAGCGCTCGACCGCGGCCTGAAGACCATCCGCACCAACTATGAAAACACCGCCAAGCGCGGCGGCATGAAG
>JACPVT010000322.1 GCA_016191685.1 Rhodospirillales bacterium
CCATGCAAAGGATGGATGTCATCCTGAGCGTAGCGAAGGATCCTTGATTCATATGCGATTGCCCTACCCCGAGACGGGGGAGGAGAAGAATTCCAGAGCCCTTGATTTGGACTTGGATGGTTCAATCTGTGTCGAAAAAGCCCTAGAGCAGGTCCCGCAGCAAGCCGACCAGCGGCAGGTCGGCGGGCGGCATGGGGTAGCGGGCGAGATCGAGGGGCGTGACCCATTTCAGGGTCTGGCCTTCGCGCGGCCGAGGCACGCCGCTCCACTTGCGGCAGACGAAGACCGGCATCAGCAGGTGGAACGTCTCGTAGCCGTGGCTGGCGAAGGCGATGGGGGCCAGGCAGCTCGTAGCGGTTTCGATGCCGAGTTCCTCGTGCAGTTCGCGTACCAAGGCCTGCTCCGGCGTCTCGCCGGGATCGACCTTGCCGCCGGGAAACTCCCACAGGCCTGCCATCGACTTGCCGGCGGGACGCTGGGCGATCAACAGGCGGCCATCGACATCGACCAGGGCCACCGCAGCGACCAGCACGAGCGGGCGCTCGCCCAGCGGCGGCGGGCCGCCCGGACATTCATCTTCGAAGCTCGAACTCAAGAACGGTAGCTGCCGTTGATGTCGATGTAGCCGTGCGTCAGGTCGCAGGTCCACACGGTGGCGCGGCCGCGGCCGATGCCGAGATCGATGTCGATCACGACGTCGGTGCCCTTGATGTGCTTGGCGACCGGCGCTTCGTCATAGTTCGGCACGACCTGGCCGGCGTCGGTAATGCGGATGCCGCCGATCGAAATGCGCAGCTTGTCGCGGTCGGCGCGCTCGCCCGACTTGCCGACCGCCATGACGATGCGGCCCCAGTTGGCGTCCTCGCCGGCGATGGCGGTCTTGACCAGCGGCGAATTGGCGACCGCAAGGCCGATCTTGCGCGCGGCGCCATTGGACGAGGCGCCGCCGACATTGATGGTGACGAACTTGGTGGCGCCCTCGCCGTCGCGGGCGAGCAGTTGCGCCAGTTCGATCAGGACCTCGTCGAGCGCCCGCTTGAAGTCGACCAGGACGGGATCGTCGGCCTCCTCGATCGGTGCATGGCGGGCGGCCCCGGTGGCGACCAGCAGCAGCGTGTCACTGGTCGAGGTGTCGCCGTCCACGGTCACGCAGTTCAACGACTTGTCGGCAGCGTCGGCCAGCAGCTTCTGCAGGACGCCGGCCGGAACCTTGGCATCGGTGAAGACGAAGGCCAGCATGGTCGCCATGTCGGGGGCGATCATGCCCGAGCCCTTCAGGAACCCATTGATGGCAACGGTCCTCTCGCCGATCTTGGCCTGGCGGGTGGCGAGCTTGGGGAAGGTGTCGGTCGTCATCATGGCGGCGGCGGCGGCGGCCCAGCCGTCCTCCCGCGCCGACTTGATGAGCGTCGGCACGACGGCCACGATCTTCTCCCAGTCGAGCGGCTGGCCGATGACGCCGGTCGAGGCCATGAACACCTCGTTGCGCGGACAACCCAGCGCCTGGGCAATGGCGCGGGTGCTCTCCTCGACCGCCTTGTCGCCCGCCTTGCCGGTGAAGGCATTGGCATTGCCGGCATTGACCACAATGGCGCGCACCTTGCCGCGCGCCAAGTTCTTACGGCACCAGTCGACCGGAGCCGAGCAGGTCTTGGACCGGGTGAGCACGCCAGCGATGGTCGCACCGGCCGGCACCAGCGCCAGCAGGACGTCGTCCCGGTCCTTGTAACGCACGCCGGATCGCGCGGCCCCGAGCTTGACACCGGCGATGCGTGGCAGCGTCGGCGTCGTCTTGGGCGCGAGCGGCGATAGGGCGTGCGTAACAGCCATAGGACTCCCCTTTCGGAGGCCAGGCTAATCCCAGCCCATCCGAACGGGGGAGACTACACCAGAAACGCCGGAAAACGTGAGTTCTACTTGGTGGCGGGGGGAGCGGCCGGCGGCCGGGCAGGTGTCGCGGGGGCAGCCGGCTTGGGCGCGGCGGGCTCGGCCTTGCTGCCGTCGATGTTGAACTTCTCGATCTTGGCGCGAGAGCGCAGCAGGTCGAGTTCGGCGGTCACGGCCTCACGGGCCATTTCCTCGCGAAGCTGCTCGGCGAGCTCCTCGTAGGCCGGGGGTGGGGCCTTGCGGCGATCCTCGACCTGAATGACGTGATAGCCGAACTGCGTCTTGATCGGCGCCTCGGTCATGTCGCCTTTCTTGAGGTCGAAGGCGGCGTCGGCGAACTCCTTCACCATGTCGCTCTTCTTGAACCAGCCGAGGTCGCCGCCCTCGGCGCCCGACGCCTTGTCGGTCGATTTTTCCTTGGCGAGCTTGTCGAAAGCCGCACCCTTCTTGATCTCGGCGATCAGCGCCTTGGCCTCGTCCTCCGTCGCCACCAGGATATGCCGGGCGTGGACCTCTTCCTCCGACGGCATCGACTTCAGCCGCTCCTCATAGCGCTGGCGCAGCTTCTCGGCGGTGACCTTGCGGGCGATCTCGCGCTGGATCCAGAAATCCTGCAGCACCTGCTCCTCGACGAAGGCCAGACGCTTCTTGTAGGCGGGATCCTCGGTTACCTTGTTCTTCTTGCCTTCCTGAACCACCAGCTTGCTGTCGACGATGCGGTCGAGCAGCGCCGGAAACACCGCCTGCAGCGGCATGCTGCGATACTGCGGCGGCAGCGACTGTTGGGCGACCTCGAGTTCCGACAACCGCACCGGCACGCCGTTGACCGTGGCGACGATCGGATCCTTGAGCGGCTGGGCGGCCTGCGCCGGCGGCTTGGCGGCCGGCTTCTGGGCGGGCTTGGCCGGCGGCGGCGTTTGCGCCGGTGCCGGTGGCTGCGCCGGGTTCTGCGGCTGCGCCAGGACAGGCGCCGCGAGGGCGGCGGCGCAACACAGCACGACGAGACGCAGGGGGCGCAGACAATGGCTCATGACGGGCTCCGGGAACTTCTGGTCTCGAGGATTGAGAGGCGGCGCACACCGTTTACACAGGCCCGCTTGGGCCAAGCAAGCGCCGCCTCCGCGACGGGGGTGTTGATGAGGGACAATTGCGGCACTTTTTCGCGAGCACGGATTAAATATCGTTCATCAAGACCATCGTCGGGACGACACGGTTGCAGTCCTTGGCCGGCGCGTTGACACTGGCCGGTACGCTCTCTATCTCTGCCTAGGACGGCGGGCCGGAGTGCCCGCCTAAGTCGTTAGAATATCGAGGTTTTCATGCTTGGTGCGCTCGCTCGAACCCTGTTCGGGACGGCCAACGATCGCATCGTCAAGGGCTTCGACAAGCCGGTGGCGAAGATCAACGCGCTCGAGCCGGAGTTCATCAAGCTCTCCGACGAGCAGTTGCGCGCCAAGACTCCTGAGTTCCGCGAGCGTCTGGCCAAGGGTGAAACCCTGGACGACCTGCTGGTCGAGGCCTTCGCCACGGTGCGAGAGGCGGCCAAGCGCACGCTCGGCCAACGCCACTTCGATGTTCAGCTCAAGGGCGGCATGGTCCTGCACCAGGGCAAGATCGCCGAGATGAAGACCGGCGAAGGCAAGACACTGGTCGCCACCCTGGCGGTCTATCTCAATGCCCTCGAAGGCAAGGGCGTCCACGTCGTGACGGTGAACGACTACCTCGCCCGCCGCGACTCCGAATGGATGGGCCAGATCTACACGTTCCTCGGCCTCACCGTCGGCGTGATCGTGCACGAGCTGGACGACGAGCAGCGCAAGGCAGCCTACGCCTGCGACGTCACTTACGGCACCAACAACGAGATCGGCTTCGACTACCTGCGCGACAACATGAAGTACCGGCTCGATGCGATGGCGCAGCGGCCCTTCAACTACGCCATCGTCGACGAGGTCGACTCGATCCTGATCGACGAGGCGCGCACGCCGCTGATCATCTCGGGCCCGGCCGAGGATTCCTCCGAGCTCTACCGGCGCGCCGACACGGTGATTCCCCGCCTCGAGGCCGGGCATTTCGAGAAGGACGAGAAGAACCGCACGGTCGTGCTGACCGATGCCGGCGTCGAGGCGGTCGAGGAGATCCTGCGCGCCGACGGCCTGCTGGCCGAGGGCATCACGCTCTACGCCCCCAACATGGTCTCGGTGCTTCACCATGTGACGCAGGCGCTGCGCGCCCACAAGCTGTTCGCCCGCGATGTCGACTACATCGTGAAGGACGGCCAGGTCGTCATCATCGACGAGTTCACCGGCCGCATGATGCAGGGCCGGCGCTACTCCGAGGGCCTGCACCAGGCGCTCGAGGCCAAGGAGAAGGTCGAGATCCAGCGCGAGAACCAGACGCTGGCCTCGATTACCTTCCAGAACCTGTTCCGCATGTATCCCAAGCTGGCGGGCATGACCGGCACGGCGCTGACCGAGGCGACCGAATTCGGCGAGATCTACAAGCTCGAGGTCGTCGAGATCCCGACCAACGTCGTGGTCGCGCGCAAGGACGCCGACGACGAGATCTATCGTACGCTCGCCGACAAGACGCGGGCCATCGTCAAGCTGATCGGCGAGTGCCGCGCCCGCCAGCAACCGATGCTGGTCGGCACGGTGTCGATCGAGAAGTCGGAGGCGCTGTCGGAAGCGCTCAAGAAGGCCGGCATCCCGCACAATGTGCTGAACGCCCGCTTCCACGACCAGGAAGCCGTGATCGTGGCCCAGGCCGGCCGGCCGGGCTCGGTCACCATCGCCACCAACATGGCCGGCCGCGGCACCGACATCCAGCTCGGCGGCAACGTCGACATGCTGCTGCGCCAGAGCGAACCCGAGATTAACGCCAGGTTCCCGGGCGACACCGACGAAGCGCGGGCGGCCCGCAAGGCCGAAATCGAGCGCATCGCTGCCGAGATCCGCTCCGGCGTCGAGCGCGACCGCGAGATCGTGCTCAAGGCCGGGTCGGCACCGAACGCCATGAAAGCCGGCGCATCGACAATCAGCTACGCGGCCGATCGGGCCGCCAGGGCGACCCGGGCGCCTCGAAGTTCTTCCTGTCGCTGGAAGACGACCTGATGCGGATCTTCGGCAACAACAAGGTTCTCGACTGGGTCCAGAAGAAGGGCATGGCCGACGACGAGGCGCTGACGCATCGCTGGCTCAACAAGGCGCTGGAAACGGCGCAGGGCAAGGTCGAGGCGCGCAACTTCGAGATCCGCAAGAATCTGCTGCGCTTCGACGACGTCATGAACAGCCAGCGCAAGGAGATCTACAAGGAGCGCATCGAGCTGATGGGCACCGAGGACGTGTCGGAGACCGTGGCCGGGATGCGCCGCGACGTCATCGACACGCTGGTGAGCCGCACCATTCCCGAGGATGTCTACGCCGAGCAATGGAAGGTGGCGGAACTCAAGGACGAGGTGCAGCGCCTGTTCGGTCTCGACCTGCCGGTCGACCAGTGGGCGAAGGAAGAGGGCATTGCCGACGAGGAAATCAGGTCGCGGCTCGAAGAGGCGACGGAACGCCTGTTTGCCCAGAAGGCGGCGCAGTACGGGCCAGAAGTGTGGCGCCAGGTCGAGAAGAGCGTGCTGATGCAGCTGTTCGACCAGAGCTGGAAGGAACACCTGCTTCACCTCGACCATCTGCGCCAGGGTATCGGGCTCAGGGCCTACGGCCAGAAGGACCCGCTGAACGAATACAAGCGCGAGGCGTTCAACCTCTTCAACGATTTGCTGACGGGCCTGCGCGAACAGGTGGTGGCGCTGCTTGCCACGCTGCAGTTGCGCATGGAGGCACCGCCGGAGGAACTGACGCGCCAGCAGATGCACGAAGTCCACGAGGATCCCACCCTCGCCTCAGCGATGCGCGACGATCCCGCCTTCGATCCCGCCGATCCCGAGGGCGGCGGTGTCGCCACGCTTCACCGCCCGCGCACCGCCAAGGCCGCGCTCGACGTCAACGATCCCTCGACCTGGGGCAAGGTCGCCCGCAATGCCCCCTGCCCCTGCGGCTCAGGCAAGAAGTTCAAGCACTGCCACGGCCGCGTCTAGGATCGCCGCCGATCAACGGCAGACGCCGGACGCGTTGCTGATCATTTCGGGGCCGGTGCCTGACGCCTCGGCGTGGGCGCAGGCCCCGTCTTCCTCTGCGACGGCGGCGGGCCGGGATCCCGGCCGGCGCCAAATTGCCCGGGCCCGTCCGGCCCTTCGGCGTACAGGACAAATCCCTCGATGCCATTGCGCAGCACTTTCGTCTGCACGACACGGCCCGCGTCCGGGCGACCGACGGCTTTCAGAAGTTCCTGTCCGGCCGCGGCGAATTCCGCCTCGGTGACGAGGTGGATCGACCAGGCAAGGATCGGACAG
>JACPVT010000366.1 GCA_016191685.1 Rhodospirillales bacterium
CTGTATTTTATTATATAATTTTTTTTAAATGTTGCAAAATTTATGAAACACCCGATAATCATTAAGGATATCAATTTTAAAAAATTAAAAAATCAAGAAAATTTGATCAACGTGATCAAAATAGGGATTAAAAATATCGGAATTCAATCATTTCCTTTACGTGTTGCCCACGTTTTGCTTTTTTATTTAATTTATTTTTAATAAATAAAGAGAAAACGAAGTTTATTCAATTTTTGTTATTGCCCGCGATGAAAACGGCAAGCTCGTTCCGCTCGACGTCAAGAAGGGCGACCGCATCCTGTTCGGCAAGTGGTCGGGCACGGAAATCAAGCTTGATGGCGAGGACCTCCTGATCATGAAGGAGTCCGACATCATGGGAATCATCGAAGGTTCCGCCGCGATGAAGAAGGCCGCTTAAGCGCCTCTGCATCCATCTCGATCAATCATACATCTCAAGAGGAATAGAAAATGGCAGCCAAGGAAGTCCGCTTTAGCGGCGACGCACGCGAGCGCATGCTGCGTGGCGTCGACATTCTCGCCAACGCCGTCAAGGTGACGCTGGGTCCGAAGGGCCGCAACGTCGTCCTCGACAAGAGCTTCGGCGCACCGCGCATCACCAAGGACGGCGTCACCGTCGCCAAGGAGATCGAGCTCGCCGACAAGTTCGAGAACATGGGTGCCCAGATGGTGCGCGAAGTGGCCTCGAAGACCAACGACATCGCCGGCGACGGCACGACGACGGCGACCGTTCTCGCCCAGGCGATCGTGCGCGAAGGAGTGAAGTCGGTCGCGGCCGGCATGAACCCGATGGACCTCAAGCGCGGCATCGACCTCGCGGTCGAGGCGGCGGTTGCCGACATCGCGGCCCGCGCCAAGAAGATCACCGGCACCGATGAAGTGGCCCAGGTCGGCACCATCTCGGCCAACGGCGACAAGTCGATCGGCAAGATGATCGCCGAAGCGATGAAGCGGGTCGGCAACGAGGGCGTGATCACGGTCGAAGAGGCCAAAGGCCTCGACACCACGCTTGAGGTCGTCGAGGGCATGCAGTTCGATCGCGGCTATCTCTCGCCGTACTTCATCACCAACGCCGACAAGATGATCACGGAGCTCGAGAGCCCGTACATCCTGCTGTTCGAGAAGAAGCTCTCGGGCCTGCAGGCGATGCTGCCGGTGCTCGAGGCGGTCGTGCAGTCGGGCAAGCCGCTGCTGATCATCGCCGAGGACGTCGAGGGCGAGGCGCTCGCGACCCTGGTCGTGAACAAGCTGCGCGGCGGCCTCAAGATCGCCGCCGTCAAGGCGCCGGGCTTCGGCGATCGCCGCAAGGCGATGCTCGAGGACATGGCGATCCTGACCGGTGGCCAGCTGATCTCCGAGGACCTCGGCATCAAGCTCGAGAACGTCACGCTCGACATGCTCGGCAAGGCCAAGAAGGTCATCGTCGAGAAGGAAAACACCACGATCGTCGACGGCTCGGGCAAGAAGGCGGACCTCCAGGCCCGCATCACCCAGATCCGCGCCCAGATCGAGGAGACCACCTCGGACTACGACCGCGAGAAGCTCCAGGAGCGCCTGGCCAAGCTCGCCGGCGGTGTCGCCATCATCAAGGTCGGCGGCGCCACCGAAGTCGAGGTCAAGGAGAAGAAGGACCGCGTTGACGACGCCATGCACGCCACCAAGGCGGCGGTCGAAGAGGGTGTCGTCGCCGGCGGCGGCGCTGCTCTCCTCTACGCGATCCGTGCGCTCGACAAGATCCGTTCGAGCAACGACGACCAGAAGGTCGGCATCGAGATCGTGCGTCGTGCACTGCAGGCGCCCGTCCGCCAGATCGCCGAGAACGCCGGCTTCGACGGCGCGGTGGTCGCGGGCAAGATGCTCGACCAGAAGGACGCCAATTTCGGCTTCGACGCCCAGAAGGGCGAGTATGTCGACATGATCAAGTCGGGCATCATCGATCCGGTGAAGGTCGTTCGTACCGCGCTGCAGGACGCCGCCTCGGTGGCCGGCCTGCTCGTGACGACCGAAGCCATGGTCGCCGAGAAGCCTGAGAAGAAGGCGCCGATGATGCCGCCGGGCGGCGGCGGCATGGGCGGCGACATGGACTTCTAGTCCAGTCGAAAGCCAGAAATCGGAAGGGCCGGGGAGCGATCCCCGGCCCTTCTTCTTTGCCCGCCTTGTTGTCATCCTGAGCGAAGCGAAGGATCCTTCGCTTCGCTCAGGATGACAATGAAGATCCATTCACATCCCATCTCGATCAAAGGCGTGCTGATCCACGAAGGCTGCGTGCTGTTATTGCTGAACGAGCGCAGCGAATGGGATTTGCCGGGCGGGCGGCCCGACCCTGAGGAAGATCATCGCGCGGCGCTGAAGCGCGAGGTGCGCGAGGAAGCGGGCCTGGAAGTCTCCGTCGGTGCGCAGATCGAGGAGCACCTGTTCGAGGTGCTGCCGCAGCGCTTTGTGCGCATCGTCTCCTATGCCTGCGAGCTAAGCGGCTCGACAGATGCGACGTTGAGCCACGAGCATCTCGACGTGCGCTGGGTACCGTTGGACGAGCTTGGCGAGACGATCGACGGACGCAGATTGCCGGTGGGTTATCTCGGGGCGATCCGCCAGGCAATTTCCCATCCGCGGCGCCCAAAGCCTCGTACTGTCTCGACCTTGAGGAACCGGTCGTGAGCTGCTGCAGCACCGAGCCAGAGTTCGTTCCAGGCGTCGAAGGCGAGTAACGGCTTCTCCAAGGTGAGGTCGCGCGCCGCCAGCCAGCCCTGCGACCGAACTACGACCACGCCGCTTCGTTCCGAGATCTCGATGTCTTCGCCGCTTGCAGCGAGAATCGACGCCAACCAGCGCCCGAAGTCGCGTGCACTTTGTAGGTCGCCGCGCTCGACATCGGTCGGCAGGTCCATGTCGCGCGCCGTCTCCTCGTGGAATTGAAGCCCGACCAGGCGTGCGACGCGGCCCAGCTCCTTCACCGTGTCGGCCGGACCCAGCAGCTCCTGCAGCGTGGGCAGCATGGTCCGTACATATTCCAGCGCATAGGCGCGGAACGTCTTTAGCCGCCGCTCCTCCGGCCAGCTCGCGGTCTCGAGCTTGGGCTGCGCGGTCCAGTCGACGCGCGGCATCGCCTCCGTGCCGTAGGCGAAGCGCACGCGCTCCTCTTCCTTGAGCGGCCGGCCATAGTCGAAGTAGTAGCCTTCGAGACCCGGCATGCCGTCGACCGTCATGCCGGTGCAGACGAAGCCCAGCCCCGGATTGTTGAGCGAGACCCCGTTGTGGCCGTGCCAGCCGTGCAGCATGGCGGCCGAAACGCTGTGCGGGACGGCCGCGATCGCCGTGCCGCGCCAGATCCAGCGCGGCGGCGGATAGCGCACCCAGGCCTTGGTATCGCTTTCGCGCAGGTAGCCGGTCTTCACGCCGCCCAGCGCGTTGGAGTGATAGTGATAGAGCGCGCAGGCCGGCGCGTCGGGCTCGTCCGCCAAACCGAGCTTCTGCAGGCCGGGCAGGAACTTCTCGAGATGCTGGCGGCGGAAATGGCGGAACACGTACTCGCGCGCCGTGGCCTCGCCGCGCCGGGTCACGAGGCCCAGCACCAGCGCCGTCATCAGCGCATTGTAGAGCGTGCCGACCGCGCGGTACGCCGCAGCGTCAGCCATTATGGCCGTCGACCAGGATGGCCTTCGACTTTCCGGCTTTCAGTCGCATGGCGAGGATCGGCTTGTAGTGGTCGGAGTAGTAGAACTCCTCGGCCTTCTCGTAGCTAGGGAACTCGAGCACGACGACACGCGGTGGCGTCCATCCGCCTTCGAGCGTCTTGGTCTTGCCGCCGCGCACGATGAACTTGCCGCCGAACTTGGCGATCGCCCCCGGCGTGTGCTTGCGGTATTCGGTCATCA
Source organism: Rhodospirillales bacterium (assembly GCA_016191685.1). GTDB lineage: Bacteria > Pseudomonadota > Alphaproteobacteria > Reyranellales > Reyranellaceae > Reyranella. Next base: position 3,894 of record JACPVT010000366.1, read on the forward strand.
GGGCCTCGTCGGTCGTCTCGACTTCCACGATGATGTAGGCAGCCACGTCTTCTTCCTCCTCAACCGGTTTCCATCGGCAGGTTGGGATCGTTGGCCCATTCCTGCATCGAATTGTCGTACACCGAGACGTTGCGGTGGCCCAGCATCGCCGTCAGCACAAAGGCGTCGAGCGTGGCTGCTATGCCGCCGCCGCAATAGACCAGCACACGCTTGTCCGGCGCGGCGTCCACGCCCTCGAAGGCGGCGCGCAAGTCGGCGATCGGCTTCAACGCCTTGTCCGGCCCGAAGAGGCTTGCCGCCGGCACGCAGGACGAGCCCGCGACTCGGCCGGCGCGGCCGTAGACGACGCCTCCCGTGCCCTTGTGCTGGTCGTGGCTGAGGGCGTTCAGCGTGAGCGTATCCTTGCGGCCGATGGCGGACTTGAGGACGGTCTTGTCGACGAAGATTTCCGGCCGGCCGCGCAAGGTTAGCGTCGCCGGCGGGTGCACGGTGGGCTCGGTCGAGAGCGGGCGATTTTCGGCCTTCCACTTGTCGAGGCCGCCGTCGAGCAGGACGGCATCGTCGAAGCCGATGGCGCGCAGCATCCACCAGATGCGGCTCGCCCAAACCGGCGAGGCGTGGCTGTAGAGCACCACGGAAGTGCCGTGGCCGACGCCCTTGGCGGCGAAGGCCCTGGTCAGCGCCTCGAGCGGCGGCAGGGTGAAGCGGAGCTTGGACGAGGTGTCCGAAAGATCGGCCTGGAGGTCGAGAAACGCCGCGCCGGGGACGTGGCCCTTGTCGTAATTGGCGCGGCCGCTTTCGGCGATGTATCGGCCGTCGGGTCCGGGTTTCAGATAGGTCGTGCAGTCGAAGACGCGCAACGCCGGCGCGCCGAGGCGGCGCGCGAGATCGTCGGTCGAAATCAGTGCAGCAGAATGGGCAGCCATGTCGCTCTCCCGCGGTTGGGAGAGCGGAGACTAGCCCAGTTCGACGCGCCGGTGGCTAGATCGTCTTCGAAGGCAGCGGCGGAACGGCGACGGTGCCCGATGCGGGCGCCGCCGGCGCGGCGGCCGGCGGCGGCAGCTGTGCCGAGTCGGCCTGCTTGGGCGTCGCCGTGGGCGCAGGCTTCTTGGCCTTGGCC
>JACPVT010000367.1 GCA_016191685.1 Rhodospirillales bacterium
AATGCTAAAACCAAAATAGAAATAAGAATAACTTTGAAAGAATAAAATATTTAATTTAAAAGTAGAAAAACCACCAAGTATTTATAGCTATTTTGGTAAGCTAAAATAGATGTGAAATTTCACTTCGCGCTACCACGACGTGCGCGATGTGATGGCCCGGCCGCAGCACTTCAAGGTTCCATTCGGCCCCGAGATGCGGGCGCTGACGGGCGGCGCCGATTTCCTGCTGGGCCAGGACGGCCCGGAGCACGACGCGCAGCGCGAGATCCTGGAGGCCGTGGTTCTCCGGTCCGATGCGCCGGGCATCCTCGACAATACGCGGACTGTCACCGAGCTCCTGCTCAAAAATTCAGGCGGCCGCATCGACGTCATGCAGGACCTGCTGGGCCGGGTCTTCACCGAGACCTGCAGCGATTATTTCGGCCTCGACCTCGACGAGCCCGACGCCTTCGCCGATCGCACCATGTCGGTCTCGGCGCTGATCTTCGCCGATCCGTTCGGCAACCCCGAGACGCGCAAGCTGGCGCTGAACGGCGCCGTCAGGATCCGCTGGCTGATCGATCGCGCCATCGACCGGGCCAAGGTGAAGCCCAGGGCCAACACCGTCATCGACCGTCTGGTCCAATACCGGCGGGCCGACGGTACTGAAATCGACAAGCCGCAGATCCGCGCCATGGCGATCGGCACCATCATCGGCCTGATCCCGACCAACACGCTGGGCGCCGGCCGGATGATCGAGGAGCTGCACCGCCGCGGCATGCTGCAGAGCCTGATCGGCGCGGCGTCGGCCGCCGAAAAGGCTCGCGCGGCTGGTGACATCGAGGCGGCCAAGCGCCACCGCGGCGAGTTGAAGAAGATGCTGGTCGAGGCCTCGCGGCTCAATCCGGCGCTGTTTCCGGGCCAGTTCCGCCATGTGCCCATGGCCACGACCGTGGCCGGCAAGCCGGTTCCGGCCGGCTCGGTGATGGTAGTGGGCACCATGTCGGCGTTGCGCGACAGCCGGAAGTTCACCTGCCCCGGCGCGTTCGAGCCCGGCCGCGAGCTCGATCCGGCGCTGATGTTCGGCGAGGGCTCGCACGTCTGCCTCGGCGCCCATCTCGCCATGGAGCAGATCACCGAGATCTGCCAGGTCCTGTTCTCGCAGCCCGGGATCCGCCTCGCCGACGATCCCGACGGCTGGCTGGCCTATGTCGGCCCGTTTCCGCGAAGGCTCGATTTCGTGTTCCAGACGACTGCGACGTCAGCGACCCAGAACCTGATCACCATCCAGGCCCGGCTCGACCCGGACAAGGTCGACGAAGCCCAGAGGCTGATCGCGAAACTCGGCAATCCGGCGGCGCTGGACAGCGAGATCGGCAAGAAACTCCAGGCGACGGAGATCGTGCATTACGTCTCCATGTCGGCCTTCGATGCCAAGGATCCCGATGACAAGACGGCGGTTCCAGACCCGCGGCTCATCTTCGAGCTCAACGTCGACAGCGACGAGGACACGGTGCTGGCCCGGATCGTCCAGCACGCCGGCCCGCTGCTCGAGCCGATCTTCGATTGCGTTGCCGGCGCGCGGGAGATCGATCCGGACAAGCTGCCCGAGCGATTCAACAAGAGCCGGCTTCATTTCCTGCTCGAACGCCACAAGACCAAACTCCACTTCGCGCCGTGGGGCGCCATCGGCCTCAATTTCAACGGCACGCCGGACACGCCGGTCGGCGACATCGCGCAGCAGGAAGAGCTCGCGACCTTCGTGCACAAGGCCGTCGATCGCTATTTCCAGGTCCACGAAGGCCTCGCCAAGCGGGCGATGGATGCGCTCGCCTATGTCCGCGATCTCACGCGGCCCGCGGGCGCCTCGGCCTACGACCTGGCGCGTCTGTCTCCCGCCGAGCAACGGGTCGAGGAGGATCTGCGGGCGGAAGGCCAGAAGCTGCGCGGCTTCCTCATGCGTCCGAGCAAGCGGAAGCTCGGGCTCTCCGACTGGACGGGCGACGATACCAAGGTCGGCCTGCAAGGCCTGCCGGCTGCGCTCAAATCAAATGCCGGACTCTTCCTGGCGCTGCTGATCGGCACCACCGTGTCCCTGCTCGGCGGCGCCATCCATCACGCCGTCGATCCCAGCTCCTGGGTTGCCTATGGCTTCGCGCTCGTGGGTGTCGTGACCGGCGTGCTTCTCACCGTCGCGATGGCGGTCCGGGACGGCTTCGACACGCTCGTCCGCTGGTACAAGGCGTGGACGATGTGGCTGGTCGACGTCGGCACCGTGCTGGCGTTCGTCGTATCGGCGGCCCTGTTCATCGTCGCGTTGTTGATTCGCTGGTTCAGATGGCCCGCGTCCATCCTCGGCTTTGCCGCCGCGTCGTTCGGCGCGCTGCAGCGGTGGTTCCCCGAAATCCCCCTGGTCGCGCAGATCGCGCTGGCCCTGCTGGGCGGCGTCGCCGCCACGTGGCTGATCGTCGGCTTCTGGAACTGGGTCGTGCCCAAGTTGCTGCAGGCCTGGCGGATGGCCGTGCTGACGGTCCTGGGCGCCGCGGTGGCCTTCAGCGCGCTGCAGAAGTGGCTGTTGCTGGACGGGTGGCTCGGCATCCCCCTCTCCGATTGGCCCCTCTCCGGCCGGATCGCGCTGGCAGCACTTGTGGGCCTTGCCGCGGCATACGTCGCGCGATGGCTGTGGCGAGAGGCCCAGCCGCTGCTGCGGCGAAACCGGCTCCTCATCGAATGGATCCTGGGCTTCGGTGCGGTCGTGGGCGTCATCGCTGCGGTCTATTTCTATCCCGAACCGTTCAGCCTTGCCGTCGAACAGCTCGGCGCCGTGTCGCTGGCACTCGCGGGCGGCATCGTCGCGACCGTCCTGTTGTGGCTCACGGTGCTCGTCGTCTTCGTGGCGATCCTCTATTGGCACGAAGTGCGCGACGACAAGGACATCGACCGGCGGACCGCGCCGCTCGATCACATCGAGGCCATCGCCGCGAAGGAGAATGCGCCAGGGTACGCGCAGAACCACATCACGGCGGTCACGGCGATGAAGCCGGGGGCCTTTCGCAAGTTCACCCTGGCTCTGTCGCTGTGGGCGATCGGCAAGGAAGTCCAATACTGGTTCCGTCCGGGCTTCGTGCTCAACATGGGCACGATCCACTACGCGCGATGGTTCCGGCTGCCGGGCAGCGAGATGATGGTGTTCTTCTCCAACTACGACGGCAGCTGGCTGAGCTACCTGGAAGATTTCATCACCAAGGCGCACGAGGGCCAGACGGCGGTGTGGAGCCACGGCAAGGGCTTCCCGAAGTCGCGCCTGCTGGTCCTGGGCGGCGCCGCCGACGGCGCCCGCTTCAAGCGGTGGGTGCGGCGCCAGCAGATCGTCACGCAGTTCTGGTACAGCCGGTTCCCGAGCCTCACGACCGACCAGATCCGCACCAATGCGCTGATCCACGACGGGCTGATGCGGGCCCAGACCGATACGGCGGCGCGCGCCTGGCTCGACTGCTTCGGCACCATGCCGCGCCCCCAGGACGCGATCGAGACCGACGAGGTCCAGTCCCTGGTCTTCCGGGGCTTGTCGTCGCACGACCATATGCTGAGTGCCGCGCTCAGACTTCCCGACAACGAAACGGCGCGCAAGGACTGGCTCAACCACCTGCGCCGGGAGGTGACGTTCGGCGAGCGGCCCGACGTTGCGGAAAAGACCGCGACCTTCGTGGCTTTCTCGGCCCGTGGCATCGCCACCTGCCTCGGTCGCGACGAGCAGGACAAAGCGGAGAAAATGGCAGCGTTTCCGCCCATCTTCCGCCTGGGCATGGCCGAGCGCGCCCGGGTGCTGGGCGACACCGGGCCATCGGCACCACAGGAATGGACGTGGGCGGATGTCGACGGCAAGAGCGCCTCGGGCAAGGCCGTGGATGTCGTGCTGTTCATCTACGGCACCGAGGCCCAGGCGTGCCGCGATGCGCTGGCGACGCACGAGACAAAGCTGGGGCGGAAGGCGATATGGACGCTGCTGACCGAACCGACGCGGAAAACGCAGGCAGCCCGCCAAGCGATGGCGGCCGGCGCGCCCGATGCGGAGCGCCCCACTTCCGAGCGCGATGCACCGATGTACGAGCATTTCGGCTTCCGCGACGGCATCTCCCAGCCGATCCTGCGCGGCACCCAGCGCGAGGCCGCGGTGGAGGACAAGGCCGACGTGGTCGAGGTGGGCGAGTTGCTTCTCGGCTACCGCGACGGCTCCGGTTATGCGCCGATGGCCGTGACCCTGCCGGCGGAGAGCGACCCCGGCGACGAGCTGGAAACCGACACGCCGGAGTTCCTGTCGCGTTTCCCGCGCTTTGCCGGATCGCAGGATGCCGATCTGCGCGATTTCGGCCGCAACGGCACCTACGTCGTCGTGCGCCAGCTGATGCAGGACGTCGACGGCTTCAACGACTTCCTCGCCGTCCAGGAGGGCGCGCTCAAGAAGTATCCCGGCCTCGAGAACAGCGTCGGCGGCGAGATCACGCAGGAATGGATTGCCGCCAAGATGATGGGGCGCTGGCGGAGCGGCGCCTCGCTGGTCAGCCACCCGCACGAGATGGCCGGCAGCAGGACACCCGACCGGGCGGACAATGACTTCAACTTCGCGACCGACGATCCGCAGGGACTGCGCTGCCCCTTCGGCGCGCATATTCGCCGGTCCAATCCGCGCGGCAGCCTCGCGCCCAACGATCCCAAGCAGGCGATGATCGAGAGACGCCACAGGATCCTGCGGCGCGGCCGTCCCTACGGCGACGAGAAATCGGAAAGAGGCCTGCTGTTCGTGGCCCTTTGCGCCGACCTCGAACGCCAGTTCGAGTTCCTGCAGCAATCCTGGGTCGGCTCGCCCAGCTTCCAGGGGCTGAGCCACGAGCCCGACCCCATCACCTCGCCGCCGCCGGTGGACCCGGCCAAGCCCTTCGTCTTCACCATCCCGACGCCGTCGGGGTCGGTCACGATGAAGAACCTGAAAAGCTTCGTCACCGTGAGAGCGGGCGGCTACTTCTTCATGCCCAGCCGGTCGGCGATACGCTTCCTGGCCGGGCTGTGATGACGGCGATCCCCGACTTCAAGCTGCCGCCCTTCACGCAGCGCTTCCCGTGGTGGGGCGGCGATCTGCAGACCCTCGCCACCGCGCTGATCGACGCGCCCAGCAGCCTGGCGCCCGCGACCAGCGAACGCGTCCGTTTTCCGCTGAAGGGCGGCGACACGATGCTGGCCATGCTCGACCGCCCGGCGACGCCGCAAGCGGGAACGCCCCTGGTCCTGCTGATCCACGGCGTCCCGGGCTCGGAGGCCGCCCCGTACATGCTACGGATGTCGGGCTATCTCCTCGACAAGGGTTACCCGGTGCTGCGGCTCAACATGCGCGGCGCCGGCCCGTCGCGGGCGACGTGCGGCGGCCAGTATTCGGCCGCCAGCAGCCGCGACCTCGCCGAGCTGATCGGCCTCTTGCCTCCAGATCTGACGGCGGCGGGCGTGGCCGCGGTCGGCTACTCGGTGGGCGGCGCGATCCTGCTGAAGTATCTCGGCGAGGAAGGCCAGCGCACGCCGCTCTGCGCGGCCGCCAGCGTCTCGGCGCCGATCGATCTTCTTGGCACGTGCCTCAGCCTGCTGCGCTTGCGCAACTTCCTCTACCATCGGCACGTCTTCGGCGCGGTCAAGCGCGAGGCCCTGGCGGACGGCGCCGTGCTGACGCCGGACGAACGCCGGAGCATCGCGGCGGCGCGAACCCTCTATGAGTTCGACGATCGTTTCACCGGCCCGCGCAGCGGCTTCGCCGGCGCCGAGGACTACTACTTCCACTGCAGCGCCGTGAACTTCCTCCCCGGCATCCGCATCCCCACCCTGGTGCTGGCGTCGCTGGACGATCCCTGGGTGCCGGGCAGCGCCTACAGCGGCCACCATTGGGGATCGAACAAGAGCTTGTCGCTCCGGCCCGTCCTGACGCCGCGCGGCGGCCATGTCGGCTTCCATGGCGTCGGTGGCTACAAGCCCTGGAGCGACCTCGCCGTGATGAAGTTCCTCGAAGAGGCTTAACTCGAATCGGACTACCCGTCGCCCCGAGCGCAGCCGAGGGGCCTTATCTCGGCCGGAGATGGCTTGTTGGGGAGAGAAGGTCCCTCCGCTACGCGCTACGCGCTTCAGCGCGGAGGTTACTCCGCGCGAGTCGGGACGACGGACAAACCCACCCTACTCTAGCGCTCGGTGGCCGAGGCGAGGCTGGCTCCCGCCTTCGAAGCCTTGGCTGCCTGGTTCGAAATCCCCAGGATCAGCAGGGCGGCGCTCGCCAGGACGAGCGCAAGAACTGGCAAGGTTCGCATTTTCCCTCCCCTTCTTCTTCCTCCGCAGCGCCGTCCGGCGCCTCCACGGAAGCCCAAGGGCGTGCTGACGGCCGGGGGGACCGGACCGTCAGCAACGGCGGTGGCTCTGCGAAGAGCGGCCGCGAAGCCCAGGGCGTTCCGGAGTTGGGAACGGAACGGCGCCTGATAACGCGGCGGCGCGATCCGGGTTCCCACCAATCCGGCCGATCGCTACTCCGCCGCCTTGATCCGCTCCTCCAGCATCGCGCGGATCGGCGCGTCGGCCGGCAGCAGGGCGAGCAACGTCCGCCAGCGCCGCAGCGCCGCGGCCTTGTCGCCTGAGGCGAAGGAGGCAGCGCCGAGATAGAACAGCGCCAGCGCGTTGCGCGGCTCGGCCTTCTCCAGCCGCTCCAGCACGGCCACGGCTGCCGGCGGCGGTGGCGCACCCGGCGCGATCTGGCGGACATGGGCCTCGGCCCAGTCGGTGAGGGTCCTGGTATCGAGCGGCGCCAACGCATCGGCCCTGGCATAGGCATCGACGGCCTTGGCGTTCTCGCCCAGCACACGCCAGGCGTTGGCCAGTCGCAGCCAGCCGGCGCGATCGTCGGGGCTGTCCTTCATCCTGGCGTCGAGGCCCTCGACCATGCCGCGGATCGCCTGCTGGCGTTGCTCGGGGGCGAGGTTCTGCATCGCCTCCTGCTGCTCGCGGGAGGGCTGGGGCATGGCGCTTTGTGCGGGCGGTACGGGAAGGCCAGCGGCCTTCGAGACGCGCGCAATCTCGGCCCGCAACATGGCGAGCCACGGTGCATCCGGAGGGCTTTTCGCCTCCAGCGCCTGCCAGCGCTCGAGGGCGGCGCGGCTGTCGCCGCTCTGCGCCTCGTGCAGGCCGAGATAGTAGTGCGCGCGGGCATCGTCCGGCCGCAGCGCCAGCGATTTGTTGAAGGCTTCTATCGCCGGCGCGGTGACCGTGCCGTCGGCCTCGAGGGTGAGTGCCTCGCCCAGCGCCGACAGCGCGTCGGGGTCGTTCGGGGCTTCAGCCAGGCGCGCGCGGGCCTGGGCCAGCAGGCGCTCCGCGGTCATCGGTTCATTTGGATTGGGATGATCCATCGCGGGCCGCGTGCCGAAGGGTGCGGCGGGCAGGCCGGGACGGCCGACGTTGAGATAGACGCCGAGCGCCAGCAGCGGGATCAAGAGCGCCAGCGCCGGCGGCAGGAAGCGATGGAGCGTCGAGGACTCCGTTGGCGCACTGGCGGTCTCTATTTTTTCTGGGGCGGCGTTGGCGGCGGCGAGAATGCGGCGCTCGACTTCGATCCGCGCCGCGGCGGCCTCGGATTCGGGCGTCGTGCCGTCTGCACGCGCGCGCTCGATCTCGGCCAGCTGGTCGCGATAGATCGCCAGCTCGCCGTCCAGCCGCTCGGTCCGCCGAGCGCTTGCCCGCAACAGCGGCACCAACAGCGCGCCCACTGTCACGGTGGTGAGGAGAGCGAGGAAAAATTCCAGCATCAGGGCTTGAGCAGCGCGTCGAGACGGCGCTGCTCCTCTTCGCTCAGAGGCTGCAGCGGTGCGAGCGGGACCTGCCGGCGCCGGCGCGCGGCGATCAGGAGCGCGGCGCCCGCGATCAGCAGCACCAGCGGCCCGCCGAGCCAAAGGACCCAGGTACCGGCCTTGAACGGCGGTTTCAGCAGCACATAGTCGCCGTAGCGCGCCACCATGTAGGCGAAGACGGCCCGGTCGTCGTCGCCCGCGCTCAGACGTTCGCGCACCGCGCGACGCATATCGCGCGCCACCTCGGCGTTGGAGTCGTCGATCGACTGGTTCTGGCAGACGACGCAGCGCAGCGCGCGGCCGATGTCGCGGGCGCGCAACTCCAGCGCCGGGTCCTGAAGCATTTCCGACGGTTCAACGGCGAGGGCTGGACTCGCCACAAGCAGAAGAGCCAGCAGGAGGGCCCATCCGTCGCCTCGACCGAAGCGAAGCGGAGTGGAGAGGCCTGTTCTCCACGCCATAAGCCAAGCCCGCGGAGAGAAGATCCCTCGACTGCGCTTCGCTTCGCTCGGGATGACGGACTCCATTACTTCGCGCCCTTGAGGAACGGCAGGATCGTCTCGTTCACATCGCGCTCGGTGATGGGCCCGCGGAAGTGGCGGCGGACGATGCCTTGGCCGTCGACGAGATAGGTCTCGGGCACGCCGGAAAGGCCCCAGTCGAGGCCGGTGCGGCCTTCGACATCGGCGCCGGCGAATTTATAGGGATCGCCCAGGCGTTTCAGCCAGGCGTTCGCCTCGGCGGGCTTGTTCTTCCAGGCGACGCCGATGATCACCGCGCCCTCGCGCTGGGCGAGGCGCGTGAACAGCGGATGCTCGGCGAGACAGGGCGTGCACCAGCTGGCGAAGAAATTCACGATCGCGGGCTTGCCGGTCTTCAAGAGCGCATCGGTGAGCGGCGGCTCGCCCTCGCGCAGCGCCTTGACCTCGAGCCGCGGCGCCGGGCGGCCGACCAGCACCGAGCCGATCGAGGCGGGATCGCGGCCGGCCAGCAGCGACCAGGCGAAGAAGCCCGCCATCAGCGCGAGCGTCAGCAGCGGCAGGATGAAGAGAAGGCGGCGGTTCATCTCTACGTCGTCTCGACCGGAGCCGAGCGCAGCGAGGCGTAGCGGAGAGACCTTGCCTGCGTCCGGCAAGATCCCTCGACTTGGCTGCGCTTCGCTCGGGATGACATGGTCTTCTTACTCGGCAGCTTGCACAGCCGGCCGCGTCCGCGCCCTCTTGCCACCTTGAGGGGCACCAATGCGCAGCCGGCGATCCGAGAGCGAGACGAAGCCGCCAAGTGCTGCGAGCGCGGCGCCGAGCCAGATCCAGGGCGCCAGCGGATTGTAGTAGAGGCGGATCACCCAGCCGTTGCCGGCATCGCCTTCGCCCAGGGTGGCGTAGAGATCACGCAGCAGGTTGGTGTGGATCGCGGTCTCGGCGACCTGGCGACGCTGTACGGTGAACAGGCGGCGCTCAGGCTGCAGCACGGTGTAGGACTTGCCGCCGGCGCTCAGCAGCAAGGTCGCACGCTCGGCCACGTAGTTGGGGCCATTCAGGCTCTCGACGCGCTCGAGCTTCACGTCGAAGCCGTGGAACGAGGCGCGATCGCCGGGCTTCATGGTCTGCATCAGTTCGGAATTCCAGGCACCGGTGCCGACCGCGCCCAGCACCACGACGCCCATGGCGGCATGCGCGATGGTCATGCCGAGCGAAGCGCGCGGCGGCAGCCTGAAGCCCGTGCGGACGAGTCGCTGGCCGAACTCGCTGAGGCTGCCCAGGATCAGCCAGACGCCGAAGCCGAAGGCGAGTGCTGCCAGGGTCGCGCGGCCGTCGATGGCGGTGGCGGCCACGATGGCGGCGATCACCGCGGCGATGAAGGCCACGCGCAGACGCAAAAGTGCCGGCCAGAGCTCGGCACGCTTCCAGCCGAGATAGGGGCCGACGCAGAGGGCGGCGAACAGCGGCGCGCAGATCGGCACGAAGGTGGCGTTGAAGAACGGCGGGCCGACCGAGACCTTGTTGCCGGTGAGCAGGTCGAGGAACAGCGGGTACAGGGTCCCCAGCAGGACGGTGGCGGCGAGCGTGCAGAGCAGCAAGTTGTTCAGGATCAGCGCGCCCTCGCGGCTGATCGGCTGGAAGAGCCCGCCACCCTGCAGTTGCGGCGCACGCCAGGCATAGAGCGCGAGACCGCCGCCAGTGACGAACAGCAAGAAGCCCAGGATGAACATGCCACGCGCCGGATCCTGAGCGAAGGCATGCACCGAGGTGAGCACGCCCGAGCGCACCAGGAAGGTCCCCAACAGCGACAAGGAAAACGCGAGGATGGCCAAGAGCACGGTCCAGCTCTTCAGCGCATCGCGCTTCTCGACGACGATGGCGGAGTGCAGCAGCGCCGTGCCGGCGAGCCACGGCATCAGCGAGGCGTTCTCGACCGGATCCCAGAACCAGAAGCCGCCCCAGCCGAGGATGTAGTAGGCCCACCAGCTTCCGAGCCCGATGCCGAGCGTCAGGAAGCACCAGGCCGCGAGAGTCCACGGCCGCACCCAGCGCGCCCAGGCGGCGTCGACGCGGCCTTCCAGAAGGGCGGCGATGGCGAAGGCGTAGGTGACGGAGAAGCCGACGTAGCCCAGGTAGAGCAGCGGCGGATGAAAGGCGAGGCCGGGATCCTGCAAGAGCGGGTTGAGGCCGTTGCCGTCAAGCGGCGCCGGCGCCACACGCTCGAAGGGGTTCGAGGTGAACAGCAGGAAGGCCAGGAAGCCGACGCCGATCAGCGCCTGGATGGCGAGCACCCGGCTGCGCAAGGTGTCGGGCAGGCCGGCGCCAAAGAGCGCGACGGCGGCACCGAACAGCGCGAGGATCAGCGCCCACAGGAGCATCGAGCCCTCGTGGTTCCCCCACACGCCGCTGATCTTGTAGAGCATCGGCTTGGCCGAGTGCGAGTTGGCGACGACATTGGCCACGGAGAAATCGGACGTCACGTAAGCCTGCGTGAGCGCGCCGAAGGCCACGATCACCAGCAACGCCTGCGTGAGCGCGGCGGTGCGGCCAAGGTCCATCAGCCTGATGTCGCCACGCGCGGCGCCCAGCAGCGGCAGCGTGCCCTGCACCAGCGCGACGGCCAGCGCGAGGATGAGGGCGAAGTGGCCGAGCTCGGGGATCATGCGCTCGCAGCGGAGCGAAAGCGCAGGCGGGCGGCAGCGCCTGCAGGAGTGAGCGCGCCTGTGAAGGCGCGGGAGCGACGAAGGCGCGAGAGCCCGCTGTGTGGAGGCTTACAGGCGGTGTTGCACCAGTCATGTCTGTTCTGAACGGTGCGAGCTCCCGGGCCTTCGTCGCTGCGCTCCTGCAGGCCCTGCCGCTCGCCGGCGCAAATGAAGCTCCGCATCATTTGCGCCATTGCCCCGCGTCCTTCAACGCCTTCGCGACTTCTGGAGGCATGTAATTCTCATCATGCTTCGCCAAGATCTCACGCGCCACGAACACGCCGTCGGCGCCGAGCGAACCTTCGGCCACGACGCCCTGGCCCTCGCGGAACAGGTCCGGCAGCAGGCCGCGATAGGCGACGTCGACGGTCTTGTTGGTGTCGGTGACGCGGAAGCGAGTCTCCTGGCCGTCGGCGGACTTCTTCACGCTGCCGGCCTCGACCAGCCCGCCCATGCGGAAGCGGCGCTCCGGCGGGATCTGCTTCTCGGCCATCTGGGTCGGCGAATAGAAGAAGACGATGTTGTCGTTGAGCGCCGTCAGAACGAGCGTGGCGGCAAAACCCAGCACGGCGAGCGAGCCCACGACCAGCCACAGACGCTTGCGTTTCGGTGTCATTTCTTTCTTTCAAGACCGCGTGCGGCCAGCTCGCGGCGCACGCGCTGGCGGGCGGCGAGCGAGGAGACCAGCAGGCCGCCCAGGATCACCAGCGCCACGAGATAGGCCGACATCACATAGACGGCGTGGCCGCTCATGCCTGCTGCTCCGCGTTCTCGAGGCGGCGGCGGTCGATCTCGGTGTCGGTGCGCAACAGCACCAGCAGCACGAACAGCAGGAACAGCGTCACCGCCATCCAGAGCAGCGGCACCAGGATCGAGGGATGGATGCTGGGTCCGCCGAGCCGCGCGACCGAGGCGGGCTGGTGCAGGGTATTCCACCAGTCGACGGAGAATTTGATGATCGGCAAATTGATGACGCCGATCAGCGCCAGGATGGCGGCGGCGCGATCGCCGCGCTCCGGCTCGTCGTAGGCGCGGCTGAGCGCGATGTGGCCGAGATAGAGGAAGAACAGCAGCAGCATCGAGGTGAGGCGCGCATCCCACACCCAGTAGGCGCCCCACATCGGCCGGCCCCACAGCGAGCCGGTGAGGAGACAGACGGCACAGAAGCCGGCGCCGACGGGGGCCGCCGCGCGCGCCATCAACGCCGCCAGCGGGTGACGCCAGACCAGCAGCGCGGCCCCCAGCGCGGCGAGCAGGCCGTAACCCGCCATGGCGATCCAGGCCGACGGCACGTGCACGAACATGATGCGCACGGTGTCGCCCTGCTGATAGTCGGGCGGCGACTGGATCAGCGCGAGGTAGAGACCGAACGCCAGCATCAGCACGGTCGCGAAGGCGAGGCTGGGCAGCACGCGCTGGCTGAACCGCCGGTAGCGCGCAGGATTGGCGAGGAAGTGGAGATCGGCCATCTGCTTTGTCTGTCCAGTCGCTCTATCTATCCATTCGCCCGCACGAGTCTATTCGCCAGCCTGCCGCAAGGCAGCGGCAATCGCCCACGGCGTGGTCGCCAGCGCGACCAGCGCCAGGGCCGCCAGGACCGCAAGATGGGCGCCGAAATCGCCGCCGGTCGCCAGCGCTTCGACGGCGCCGGCGCCGAAGATCAGCGTTGGCACGCAGAGCGGCAAGGCCAGCAGGGCCAGCAGGGCGCCCGATTTGCGTGCCCCGAGCGTCAATGCCGCCGCCAGCCCGCCGATCAACGACAGGGCGGGCGTGCCGACCAGCAGCGTGGCGCTGAGCGCTAGCAGGACGTCGGGCTCGAGTCCGAAGGCGACCCCCAGGACGGGCGCCAGGGCAGCCAGCGGCAGGCCGGTCACAATCCAGTGAGCGCAGCACTTGGCGAGGGCCGCCAGTTCGAGCGGCCACGGCGCCAGCAGAAGCAGGTCGAGCGTGCCGTCCTCGAGGTCGGCGGCGAACAGCCGGTCGAGCGAAAGCAGCGCCGCGAACAACGCCGCGCACCACAGGACACCGGCGGCGATGCGGGCCAGCACATTGGCCTCCGGCCCGATGCCCAGGGGAAACAGAGTCGTGGCCACGACGAAGAACGCCAGCACGACGGCAACGTCGCCCGGGCGACGCCAGACCAGGCGCAGGTCGCGCGCGACCAGGGCCGAGAAGCCGCTCATGTCTTTCGTTCTCCTCCCCCGCCCTCTTGCGGGGGAGGTGCCCCGAAGGGGCGGAGGGGGTCATGAGATGCCGCCGACCCCCTCAGGCCTTCGGCCACCTCCCCCGAAGACGGGGGAGGAGAATATGCGGTTGATCCCAGTTCGAGCGTGCGGCACGGCACGCCGAGATCGGCGTGGGTGGCGGCAATCGCGAGGCCGCCGGCGGCGAGATGTCTTTCGAGGACGGCGCGAAAGGCCGCCTGCGCCGGCGCATCGAGCGCGTTCAGCGGCTCGTCGAGCAGCCACAGCGGCGCCTGGGCCAGGACCACGCGGGCCAGCGCCGTCCGCCGCCGCTGGCCGGCCGACAGGGTGCGCACCGCGCGCGACGATAGCGCCGGCAGGTCGAAGGCGACCAGGGCGCTGTCCAGCCGGTCCTCGGCCGGCGGCGCACCGCGCAGACGCTCCGCGGCCAACAGGTTCTCGGCGACGGAGAGGTCGCCCTTCAGCCCTTCCAGGTGCCCCAGCCAGGCCAGTCGACCGCGCCAGGCCTCGGGCTCGGCGCCAACGTAGGCCCCTTGCCAGCGGATCGAGCCCTGATCGGGGCGCACCAGCAGGGCCAGCGCCCGCAGCAGGGTGGTCTTGCCGCTGCCGTTGCGGCCGACCAGCGCCAGCAGCTCGCCGGCCGCCAGGCCGAAGGACAGGTGCTCGAATACCTTCCGGCCGCCGCGGCGACAGGCGAGGTCGGTGACTTCGAGGAGGGCGGTCGCCATATGTGGCGCCGTCGTAGCACGGTGCAGGAAGGGGCCCCGAAAAGAAAAAGGCCGCCCTCTCGGGGGAGAATGAGAGGGCGGCCGAAGCGCCTCCGAGGAGGCTAGAACGTGGCCTTTGGGGGGAACCACGTTCGGGGGAGATACAACCCCTACATGGAAGCCCCCCATGGCCGTCGCTAGACCCAAATGGGGCGGAAGTGTGATATTTGCGCAACAACCAAAGGCTGTTGCGCAAGGCGGGCGGCAGGGCCTTCACAGGCTTGAGAGCCCGCACCGTGCAGAAAAGACAATAATTCAGAGAGTTGGGCGGTAGCGTTCTTATTCGTTCTGAAGCGAGCGGGCTCCCGGGGCTGGTTACAGCCCCTGCCGCCCGCCACGCCTAAGCGCTTTGCGCTTAGGCGTAGGGATCCGCCGCGTCCCTCATGCCATCCCCCATGAACTGATACGCCAGGATGACCAGGACCACGGGCACGACCGGCAGCATCAGCCACCAGTGGACGGCCACGACATTGATGTCGGTCGCCTCGTTCAGCAGCACGCCCCAGGAGGTGATGGGCGGGCGCAGGCCGAGGCCGAGGAAGCTGAGCGCCGTCTCGGCCAGGATCATCGAGGGGATGGAGAGCGTCGCCGAGGCGATGAGATGGCTCATGAAGCCGGGCAGTAGATGGCGGCCGATGATACGGGAGGGCTTGGCGCCCATCATCTGGGCGGCGGCGGCATAGTCCTCCTCGCGCAACGACAGGAGCTTGGAGCGCACGGCGCGCCCCAATCCCGGCCAGTCGAGCAGCGCCAGGATGATAGTGATGCCGAAATAGATCACCAGCGGCGACCAGGTGACCGGCAGCGCCGCCGACAGCGCTAGCCACAGCGGCAGGTGCGGGAAGCTCTTGATGATCTCGGTGATGCGCTGGACGACGCTGTCGATCCAGCCGCCGTAGTAGCCCGCCAAGCCACCCAGCACCAACGCCAGCACGAACGACAGGGTGATGCCGATGATGCCGATGGTGAGCGAGATGCGCGCGGCATAGACGATGCGGCTGAACAGGTCGCGCCCCAGCCTGTCGGTGCCCAACCAGAAGAACTGCCCGCCCTCCGGCGGGCATACGAAGTGGAACGAGCCGTCGATCATGCCCCAGAATTCATAGGACGCGCCGCTGCAGAAGAAGCGGAGCGTCATCGGCTTGGCGTGGTCGTCGGTATAGACGCGCTGCAGGGTGTCGGGATCGCGTTCGGTCTTCAGCGCATAGACGAAGGGGCCGAGGAACTTGCCCTCGTGGAACAGGTGGACCGAC
>JACPVT010000368.1 GCA_016191685.1 Rhodospirillales bacterium
ACGCTTGCCCATGTCCAATCAGCCGCGCATCGTGGTGGGCAGCCACAGGGCGATCTCCGGCCAGAAACAAAGCAAAAGGATGACGAGCAGCATCAACACCACGTAGGGCATCGACCCGACTGCCACCTCGGAGAATTTCGCGCCGCCTGAAATGGCGTGGATGGTGAACAGATTGAGGCCGACCGGCGGGGTGATCTGGCCGAGCTCGATCAGCACGGTGAGGATGACGCCGAACCAGATCAGGTCGAACCCGAATGCCTTCACCACCGGCAGCAGCACCGGCAGGGTCATGTAGATCATCGAGATGCCGTCGACGAAGCAGCCCAGCACGAGGTAGAGCACGACCAGGGCGATGAAGAATTCCCACTTGCCCAGCCCCATGCCCATGATCCATTCGCTCACCGCCCGGCTCACCCCGGAATAGGTGAGCGCCGTCGACAGTATCTGGGCGCCGATGATGATGAGCACCACCATGCAGGTAGTCTTGACCGTGGCCATCAGCGACTCGGTGAAGATGCGCCGCGTGAAGCTGCGGTAGCCGACCGCGAGCACGATGGCGCCGGCCGCCCCCAGTGCAGAGGCCTCGGTCGGCGTGGCGATGCCGGCATAGATGCTGCCCAGGACCACGACCAGCAGGCCGAGAACGGGGAAGACGTGCAGGACTTCGCCGGCCGGCGGCTTGCCGCCGGCCGCGCCGCGCGGCGGCGCGTAATGCGGCTTGAGCAGCAGCAGGACGGCGATGAAGATCATGAAGACCCCCGCCATCAGCAGGCCCGGCACGACACCCGCCATGAACAGCCGCGCGATCGATTCCTCGACCAGCGCCCCGTACAGAACCATGATGATGCTGGGCGGGATCAGGATGCCGAGCGTGCCGCCGGCGGCCAACGAGCCGAACACCGTGCGCGGCTCGTAGCCGCGCTTCAGCATCTCGGGGATAGCCACCGTGCCGACCGTGGCGGCGGTGGCGACGCTCGAACCGGAAACCGCGGAGAACACCGCACAACTTGCGATGTTGGCGTGCAGCAGCCCGCCGGGCAGCCGACCCAGCAGCACCACGACGCCGCGGTAGAAGTAGCCGCTGACGCCGCTGCGCAGGATGATCTCGCCCATCAGCAGGAACATCGGCACGGCGATCAGGATGTAGCTGTTGGCGTTGTTCCAGACGACCGACGAGAGCGCGGTCAGTCCGAGCATGCCCTTGCTGAGATAGAGCACCAGCACGCCGCAGATGCCGAGCGCGAAAGCCGTCCATTGCCCCGCCATCAACATGATGGCGAGGCTCACCACGAGGATCAGCGTCAGAAGTTCGAGGCTCATGCGATCACGGGATGTCGCGGACGCGGCCGACGATCCACGCCACGAGCTGAAGCAACAGGACGGCGAGGC
This sequence comes from Rhodospirillales bacterium, assembly GCA_016191685.1. GTDB lineage: Bacteria > Pseudomonadota > Alphaproteobacteria > Reyranellales > Reyranellaceae > Reyranella. The sequence goes on from JACPVT010000368.1 coordinate 1,390, forward strand.
CCACCACCATGACCGATTGGGGGATCCATTCGGGCGTATCGAGTATGGAGACCGCACGGGTGTTGCTGTCGAAGGCATAGATGACATGCCGCGTACAGACCCAGAGCAGGATCGCGGCGAACGCGGTGGCGCTGAGCACGATCAGCCAGCGGATCGCCCGCCTGAGGCTGCCGGTCGCGCGGTCGTAGAGAATCTCGACGCGGATGAAGCCGCCCTCGCGCAAGGTCCAGGCGAGGCCGAGAAAGATGGCGGCTGCGTTGAGGTAGCCCGCGATCTCGTCAGTTACCAACAGGGAGGACTGGAACTGGCGCAGCACCGCCTCAGCGCAGACGATCACCAGGATGACGACGATGGCCAGTGCGGCGAGTACGCCGCAGGCCTGGGCAATGTATCCGACGAAGCGGTCGAGTGCGCCGCGATCCGGCGGCGCTGTCGATGGGGCAGGCTGCACGACGCGATGCCCTGCCGTCACTTCCCGAGCGCCGCGCGGATCTCCTTGAGCATGGCCGTGCCGCTGGCGCCCTGCGAGGCAGCCCACTGCTCCCAGTAGGGCTGCATCTTCGTGATCAGGGCATCGATCTCCGTCTTGGGCGGCACGAAGAGGTCGACCTTGTACTGGGTCTTGAGGATCTCGAGGTCCTTGGCTTCGTCGCCGAGATTGGCGGCGCGGAAGCGCGGTGCAAAGTCCTTGGCCACGGCATCGAGCTTGGCGCGCGTATCGGGGGCGAGCTTCTCATAGGCGGCGATGTTCATCAGCGTGTAGTCGGGCCCGCCGATGTGGATGTCGCCCAGCCAGCCCCACTGAACGAACTCGTACCACTTGGCGCCAATCACGTTGAAGCCCGCGGTGATGAAGCCTTCAGCGACGCCGCGTTCCATCGCGACCGGCACCTCTGCCGTGGTCAGGTTGACCGACGAGGCGCCGAGCTGCTTCAGCATCTCGGCCTGCTTGCCGTCGGTCGAGCGGATCTTGCGGCCCTTGAAGTCCTCGATGGTGCGGATCGGCTTGCCCTTGCCGAAAATGTTCTGGGTCGGCCAAGTGTGATAGAAGAGATTCTTCACGCCCGCCTTGGCGAACAGAGGTGTCGTGTACTTGTCGATGATCGGCCAGACCTTCTCGAGTTCCGGGCCGCTCCGCACCAGGAACGGCAGGCTGGCCATCGAGGAAAGCGGCACGGCGCCCGAGATGAAGCCCTGGTAGGCCTCGGCGAGCTGCACCTGGCCATCGCCCGCCACCTTGACGACCTCGGTGGCGCGGAACGGAAGTTCGCCGGCGGGACGCACCACGATCTCGAGCTTGCCGTCGGTTGCTTTCTTCACCTCTTCCGCGAATGCCTTGTAGCGCAGCGTGATCGGATGGGTGACGCCGGTCATGGCGTAGAGATCCCACTTGGCGGGCGACTGCGCGGAAGCATGACCGCCTGTGGCAGCACCGAGCACACCAATCACGACCGAGCGTCTGCCAATCTTCATCTGCATCGCTATCCTCCCTTTGCTGAGCATTCGTGCGCGGTGTTCAGATGCCCGCGATGGCGCGATGATGGCGAAGGCTTTCTCATTGTACAATCGTCTCTTTAGTTGTATATGTACAATATGCCAGCCAACCCCACTCCCCGGATCCGCGCCGTTCCCGCCGTCACGCGCGCCATTGCCGTGCTTCGCCTGCTGAGCCGCAGCCGCACACCGCTTGGCCTGAAAGCCATTGCCCAGGCGCTCGACCTCGTCCCAAGCACGGCCCTGCACATCCTGCGCGCGCTCGTGGTCGAGCAACTGGTCCGCATCGACGCCGTCTCCAAGCAGTACAGCCTGGGCGTGGGCATGCTTCCCCTGGCGCGCGCCGTTCTGGAGAACAGCGACTTCCCGAACCTGGTGCGGCCCAAGCTGGAGGAACTCTCGCGGCGCTACGGGGTGACGGCGATCGGCGTCGAATTGCCCGATCTCGATCACATGATCGTGGTCGCCCTGGCGCGTTCCCAGGCCCCGGTGCACCTGCATGTCGACGTCGGCAGCCGCTTTCCCGCCCTGATCAGCGCCACGGGCCGCTGCCTCGCCGCCTTCAGCGAGCAGCCCTGGAGCGAGATCGAGAAGCGGTTTCGCGGCCTCGCCTGGCACAATGCGCCGAGCTACGACACCTGGCGCAAGGAAGTCGACGCCGCGCGCCGCCAGGGCTTCAGCATCGATCGCGGCAACTACATCGCCGGGGTGACGATCGTGGCGGTGCCGGTCCTGAACGGCCGCGGCAAGATCACCCATACCCTCGCCGCCGTCGGCCTCGGCAACCAGCTCGATCGCGCGACCTCGCTCAAGCTCGCCCGCGACATGAAGAGCGTCGCCGAGGAAGTGACGGCGCAAACCGTGCAGCGCTCCTAGCGTCTTTCCGACGGAGAGTCTTTCCGACGTGGATTGAACCATCAGGGTCAAGCTCTCTTCCCCTTTGCGGAGTCCGCAAAGGGGAAGTGCCCTCGTCTTACGAGGGCGATGGGGTTCATGGCCCCCACCGCCCCTGCGGGGCCCCTCCCCCCAGACGGGGGAGGAAAGCGCTTTTGTTTAGTCGGCCGTCGCGGCACGGTCTTTACATAACTTTACCGGTGCGAGACGACGGCGAAACCGCCGCCCTCCATATCGCCGGGACGGGGACATTGACCCGAACCAGATGGAGACAGACATGACGACCCTCAGCCTGAAGACCCTCAGCATCAAGACGGCGATGGCGGCCCTCGTGGCCGGCAGCCTCGCGATGACTGCAGGCGGCACCGCCTTTGCCCGCGCCGACAGTGCCGGCATGGATCCCGCCAAGTTCCAGCAGCGCATCGAGAAGCGCGTCGACAAGGCGCTCGACGGTACCACCGCCACCGCCGACCAGAAGAAGAAGATCACCGAGATCCTGCAGGCCGCGTTCGGCGACATGAAGGGCCTGCATGACAAGCGCACCGAGGTCCGCAAGGCCCTGCAGGAGGCGATGAGCGCGCCCACCATCGACCCGGCGAAGATCGAGCAGATCCGCGCCGAGCAGGTGAAGATGCTGGACGACAGCTCCAAGCGCTTCACCAAGGCCCTGATCGATGCCGGCAACGTGCTGAACGCCGAGCAGCGTCAGGCCTTCTTCAAGAAGTGGAACGAGCGCGGCTTCGGCCATGGCCCCGAGCGACGTGCCCATCCTGATGCTGACCGCGCGAGGAGAGCCAATGGACAGGGTGGTCGGCCTCGAAATCGGCGCCGACGATTATCTCGCAAAACCCTTCGAGCCGCGCGAGCTGCAGGCGAGGCTGCGCGCCATCCTGCGGCGCAAGGGCGGCACGGCCAAATCCGAAATCCTGCGTTTCGGCCGCCTGGAAATCGACAAGGGTGCCCGCGTCGTGCGCATCGACGGCGAGGAACGTACCATCACCTCCTACCAGTTCACGATCCTGCTGATGCTGGCAGAACGCGCCGGCCGCGTGCTGTCGCGCGACGCGCTGATGGATCTCCTGAAGGGCGAGAAGCTCGAAGCCTTCGACCGCTCGGTCGACGTTCACATCTCACGCATCCGCGCCGCCATCGAGGACGACCCCAGGAAGCCGCGCCGGATCCTGACGTTGCGCGGCACGGGCTATGTGTTCGCGAAGGACCAGGATCGCTAGGAATGTTGTCGCAACGAAATCCCTGTCATCCCGAGCGCAGCGAGGGATCTTTGACGCCACACGAAAGATCCCTCGCTGCGCTCGGGATGACAATTTTTGCGTCGCGCGTGCGCCCCTGGCCATGAACCGCCTCTACCTCCAGTTCTACGTCACCATCCTGGTCGTGCTGGCGGTGTTCGTCGGCGCGGCGGCATTGCTGTGGCGGCTGGCCGACGATGACAACCGGACGCCGCAGTATCTCGATGTCGCGGCCGAGCTGACCGGCGCGCTGCTGCCCGACGCCGACGCCGCGAAAGCCGACCAGCAGAAGGCAATCGAGGCGCTGCACCGCAAGCTCCGCTTCGACATCGCTCTCTACCGCGCCGACGGCGAGCAGATCGCCATGGCCGGCAAGCCGCCGCCGCGCTTCCATCACGAGCGCGCCCGCACCGGCTGGCGGCGCGGGCCGGGCGGCCCCAACTTCACCCTGCAACTTCCCGACGGCCGCTGGCTGATCGCGCGGCAAGTGCGCGAGCGGCCCAACCCCACCTTCTGGATTGCCGCCGCCCTGGCGCTGGTGGCCATTGCCGTCGCCGTCGGCGCCTTTCCCGTGGTTCGCGGCCTCGGCCGCCGGCTGGAGCGCTTGCGGGCCGGCGTCGAGAAGCTGGGCGGCGGCGACCTTGCCGCGCGGGTCAAGGTCGAAGGCCGCGACGAGGTGGCGGCCCTGGCCGCAAGCTTCAACCGCTCGGCCCAGCGCATCGAAGAGCTGGTGGCGGCGCACCGCCTGCTGCTGGCCAACGCCAGCCACGAGCTGCGCACGCCGCTTGCGCGGATCGCGGTGGCCGCCTCGCTGCTGGGCGAGAACGCCGATCCCAAGACGCGCGAGTCGCTCAAGCAGGACGTGGCCGAACTCGATCAGCTCATCGAGCAGATCCTGCTGGCGAGCCGCCTCGAAGCCGTGCCCACGCTGGAGCACCGCGAGCCGGTCGACCTTCTGGCGCTGGCGGCCGAAGAGGCCTCGCACTACGACCTCGAAGCCTCCGGCCAGCCGGTCACGGTCCAGGGCGATCGCACGCTGCTGCGCCGGCTGGTGCGCAACCTCGTCGAGAACGCGCGGCGCTACGGCGGCGACGAGGATGGCAGGGGGCCGGTGTCCGTCTCCGTCACGCGTGAAGGCGGTCGCGCGGTGCTGGAAGTCTCCGACCATGGCCCCGGCGTGCCGGAGGCGGAGCGGCAACGCATCTTCGAGCCCTTCTATCGCGCGGCCGGCGGCAAGGAGACGGGTCGCGGCAGCGGCCTCGGCCTCGCCCTGGTCCTCGACATCGCACGCCGTCACGGCGGCGATGCGGTCTGCCTTGCAGCGGAAGGCGGCGGGAGCCGGTTCAGGGTCGACCTGCCGGCCATCTGACGCCTACAGACGCGCCAGCCCGGTTGCGCCCAACGTCACGGGCGAGTCATGCTGGCGAAAAGCGGAGAGGCCCAGCGATGGCCGTCGTGGTCTGGACATTCCTTGCCGTGCTTGGGCTCCTGCTCGCCTGGGAGGCTGCCGTCAGGCTGCGGCGCTGGCGCGCCGGCCTCTCCCGCGAAAGGCCGGCAACCCCTGCGGACGGCGACCGATACTACGCGCCCGAGGCGGAACTGCGGCGGGAACTCGATGCCGCCGCGAGCCGATCCGACCATGCTGCCGCCGTCGGCATGAGAAACCACGCCGAGCCCCGACGCCGCTTTTGATACCGCCTTTGACGTGGCGCAAGGCAGGTCGGCCAGCGGCCGGGCAAGGTTGCGACATGGTCAGATCATTCCTCTTTCGATGCCGCGACACCGGCATGACCGTTCAGGGGTTTGCCGACGACGATGCGTTGCCGGCCGAAGGCGCCGTGCGTTACGAATGGGTCAGGTGTCCGGCATGCGGCGCGGGCCATCTGGTCAATCCAGACACCGGCAGCCTGTTGGTCGACGCGCGCGAGAAAGCGCAGACGATCGGGCTCTAGGCGGGATACCTCCCTCGCGTGCGCGGGCGGGGACAAGGCCTTATGGTGCAGGTGAACGCCCGTTCAGGGTGACGTTTACCGAGGAAGCACCCATGGATTTCGACATTCCCGCGGATATCGCGGCCTACCTGGTTGAGCTCGACGCCTTCATCGAGCGCGAGATCCGGCCGCTGGAGCGGCAGGACGACAACATCCGCTTCTTCGACCACCGCCGCGAACATGCGCGCACCGACTGGGACAACGACGGCCAGCCACGTCCCGAATGGGAAGAGCTGTTGGCCGAGATGAAGCGCCGGGCCGACAAGGCCGGCCACCTGCGCTTCGGCCTGCCCAAGGCGTTGGGCGGCAAGGACGGGTCGAACCTCGCCATGGCCATCATCCGCGAGCACCTCGCCCACAAGGGGCTGGGGCTGCACAACGATTTGCAGAACGAGAGTTCGATCGTCGGCAATTTCCCGGTGGCGCTGCTGCTGCATCGCTTCGGCACGCAGGAGCAGAAGGACCGCTACATCGAGGGCATGTTCCGCGGCACCGAGCGCATCGGCTTCGGCCTCACCGAACCGTTGCACGGCTCCGATGCGACGTTCATGGAGACGACGGCGACGAAGCAGGGCGGCGACTGGGTGATCAACGGCATGAAGCGGTTCAACACCGGCATGCACACGGCCACGGTCGACCTCGTGTTTGCCCGCACCTCCGGCAAGGCGGGCGAGCCGCGCGGCATCTCGGCGTTCCTGACGCCGGTCAAGACGCCGGGCTTCAAGATCGAGCACATGTGGTGGACCTTCAACATGCCGTCGGACCACGCCGAGGTCTCGCTCACCGACGTGAAGGTGCCCAACTCGACCATGCTGGGCGAGGAAGGCCGCGGCCTCGACGTGGCGCAGACCTTCGTGCACGAGAACCGCATCCGCCAGGCCGCGTCGAGCCTGGGGGCGGCGCAATACTGCATCGACATGTCGGTGGCCTATGCGAAGAACCGCAAGGTGTTCGGCAAGGCGCTGGCGACCAACCAGGCGATCCAGTTTCCGCTGGCGGAGCTGCACACCGAGGCCGAGATGACGCGCGGTCTGGTGCGCAAGACGGCGTGGCACCTCGACCGCGAGCACCATATGAGCGTCTCGGAATGGGTGGCGATGTCGAACTACCGCGCCAATCGCCTCGTGTGCGACGCCGCCGACCGCGCCATGCAGGTCCATGGCGGCATCGGCTATTCGCGCCACACGCCGTTCGAGCACATCTACCGCCACCACCGCCGCTACCGTATCACCGAGGGCTCGGAGGAGATCCAGATCCGGAGAGTCGCCGGCTCGCTGTTCGGCTTCTGGGGCGCGCAGAAAGCGTCGACTGACCCGAAGGCGGCGCCAAAGCAGTGACCCCCTCCGGCCTTCGGCCACCTCCCCCATATGATGGGGGAGGAGCATGAGCGCTTCTTCTCCTCCCCCGTCTTACGGGGGAGGTGCCCCGCAGGGGCGGAAGGGGTCGCGCTTCACGGGCGATCTCGCGACCATCGGCGCCACCATGCTGATGGGATCGAGCTATCCCTTCGCCAAGGAAGTCCTGGCGACGATGAGCCCGCTGCTCTACAGCGCCTCGCGCTACGTCGTGGCCGGGCTGGTGCTGCTCGCGGTCCTTTTCGTGATGCGCCGGCCAATGGCGGTTCCGCGGCGCGACTGGCTGGCGTTGATCGGCCTGGCGCTGATCGGAGTAGCACTCTTCCAGGCCTGCTGGGGGCTTGCCATAGCGCGGACCGCACCGAGCCTGGGCTCGATCATCATGACCACGACCACCGCCTTCTCGGCGATCCTCGCCTGGCTGGGCGGCCGACGCCTGCCGGCGCTGGGCTGGCTGGGTATCGTGATCGCCTTTGCAGGTGTCGTCCTGGTGGTCAACAACAGCCTCGGCGAGATCACCCTCGCCCATGCCGACCTCGAGGGCGCGCTGCTGTGGCTGCTCGCGGCCTTTGCCTGGGCGCTCTATGTCGAGCGCTGCGCGCCCTATAACGCGCGGCTGGGCGCGCTCCGCGTCTGGGCATGGACGACGCTGATCGGCGCGCTGCTGCTGCTCCCGGTGTCGCTGCTGTTCGACCGGCCCTCGGAGTTCGCCAATCTCGACACCCGCCTCGCCCTTTACTGGCTCTACACAGGCATCTTCCCGGTCGGCGTCGCCTATCTCGGGCTTACCGTCGGGCTCGATCGCCTCGGGGTAAGCCGGGTCATGGTCTACATGTACCTGATCCCGGTGGCGGGCGTGGGCCTGTCGGCGGCGTTTTTCGGCGATCCGCTGACCGCGGCGCGGGTGCTGGGTGGGCTGATCGTGCTGACCGGCGTCATTCTGACGCGCGTTGCGCTCGACCGGGCGGCCCGCCTTCCTGTATGACCTTCCCATGGCCTCGACACTCGCGACCCTGAAGACACCCGGCAGCGGCGGACGGCGCGCGGCGGTGAGCCGCGTCACCAAGGAAACCCGCATTTCCGCCGCCATCAATCTCGACGGCACCGGCGTCTACGACATCAAGACCGGCATCGGCTTCCTCGACCATATGCTGGAGCAGCTCTCGCGCCACAGCCTGATCGACATCACCTTGCGTGCCGAGGGCGACCTGCATATCGACTATCACCACACCACCGAGGATTCGGGCATCGTGCTGGGCGAGTGCCTGATGAAGGCACTGGGCGACCGCGCCGGCATTCGCCGTTACGGCAGCGCCGTGATCCCGATGGACGAGACCCTGACCGAGGTGGCGCTCGACGCCTCGAACCGGCCGTACCTGATCTGGAAGGTGAATTTCTCCAAGCCCAAGCTCGGCACCATGGACACCGAGCTGTTCAAGGAGTGGTTCCAGGCCTTCGCCCAGCAGGGCGGACTGACGCTGCACGTGTGGAACCACTACGGCGACAACAACCACCACATCGTCGAGAGCTGCTTCAAGGGCATCGCCCGGGCGCTCCGCGTCGCGGTCGAGATCGATCCCCGGCAGACGACGGCGGTCCCCAGCACCAAGGGCGTGCTCTAGGCAGCGGACCATGACTGTCGCCATCGTCGACTACGGCTCGGGGAACCTCCGTTCCGCCGCCAAGGCCTTCGAGCGCGCCGCCCGCGAGGCCGGCACGCACGAGCGCGTGCTGGTCACCTCCTCGCCGCGCGACGTGGCCGAGGCCGATCGCATCGTGCTGCCCGGTGTCGGCGCCTTCGCCGACTGCCGCGCCGGCCTCTACGGCGTGCCGGGCATGGTCGAGGCACTGCAGCGGGAAGTCATCGAGCGTGCCAAACCGTTCCTCGGTATCTGCGTCGGCATGCAGCTCATGGCCACACGCGGTGTCGAGTACGGCATCCACGCCGGCCTCGACTGGATCGCGGGCGACGTGGTGCGCATCGAGCCCGGCAAGGAGCATCTGAAGATCCCGCACATGGGCTGGAACGAGTTGCGCGAACTCCGGCCGCATCCCCTGCTCGAGGGCATCGCCGAACGCGACCATGCCTATTTCGTGCATTCCTTCCAGTTGAAGGCGAGCCGGCCCGAGACCGTGCTGGCGATCGTCGACTATGGCGGGCCGGTCACCGCCATGGTCGGCCGCGACAACCTCGCCGGCACGCAGTTCCACCCGGAGAAGAGCCAGGCGACCGGGCTCAGGCTGATCGCCAACTTCCTGCGCTGGAAGCCCTAGTTCCGCGGCGGCAGCGTGAAGCCGGCGTTGCGAAGCTTGCGCTCAAGCGTGGGAATCGCCTGGCCGGTATTGCCGTCCTTGCATTGGGCGAGCGCCGTGCCGCCGACGGCGTCGGGCCGTACGTGGTTCCGGGGGCCGGTTTCCGAGCGTCCGACGTAGCGGATGTAGAGGTCGCTCAGCTTGGCACAGTAGCGCATATCGGCCGTGCGATCGCCGCGCTGGGCTTGGGCCTGGGACGGGGCCGCGAGCGGCAACGCCAGAATCATGAAGGCGACCAAACGTGTCGTGGTTCGCGACATGACGGGAATATTCCCTCGGATGAGCGGCCTCTCATGAGGCCGCGAGGGCTTGCGCCACCCGGGTCGACGTGACCTGATAACGCCTCACGGGCACGGAGGTTGCCATGGGAAATGGTCTCGCCGAACTCAGCGCCAACGAGGCCATCACCTTGCGGCGCGTCGCCTATGGCGTCACCAACCTCGACAGCCTTCGGTCCGACGACATCGACCGGCTGAAGACGCTTCTGCTCGTCGAGGAACGGCGCAGCGGCATTGTAATGACCCAACTGGGTCGCAGTCGTATCGCACAGTTGCCGGCCCTCCGATTGATCGTCACGCCCCAGGCCTTCGACGAGCACGTCGTCGCCTTCTCCCGGATCATCCGCAGGACGCGACTGCACTAGACGACGCCGAATCGACGACTTGCGATTGCCGGCCGGCGGCCCGCTCGTTATCGTCGGCGCATGTCGAGCGTAGAGTGTGAGGCCAGGCGGTCGTTGGGACACCTGTGCCGGGTGGGCGTTCCGGCGATAGCACTGGCGGTGCTTCTCCTTGTCGCTGTCCCGGCCGCGGCGCAGCAACGAACGCAGGCGCAAGCGCCAGCGACACCCAACAACGATCTCTGGCTCACGACCGACGTTGGTATCGAGTATGCGATCGATCCGCAGTGGTCGTTCCATTTCGAAACGCAGCTCCAGATCGACCGCAATATCAGCCGTCTGCGCGACCTGACGGTGCGGCCGGGATTCGAATACGCGTTGTCGCCCAACTGGGCGGCAGCGGCGGGTTACGTGCAGTATCAGCGCTATCCAACGCCGCTGCGCACGATGCGCGGGTCGTTCCAGGACATCCTGCACCGCGGCCGGTTCGGCAAGATCGCTTTTGCCAGCCGCCTGCGCGGCGAGGAGTTGTTCTACGAGAACAGCGCCCTCTTCGTCCGGACGCGGGCACTCGCCGGCATCCGCATTCCGATCGGCGGGGCACCCTGGGAATTCGCCGTATCGGACGAGATCTTCGTCAACCTCAAGGTCGATGGCACCGGCCGCCAGGCCGGGATTCATCAGAACAGGACCTACGTCGGGTTCGGCCGCCAGATCAGCGAACACCTCAAGATGTCCGCCGGCTACGAGCTGGACACGTTCGAACGCAATGGCACGTTCCGCAACGTGCACCAGATCCGCCTCGGCCTCGCCTACAAGCTGAACTGAACCTGAAGACGATGCCCGTTCTCGGAGAATGGGCCTACCGCGCTGCGGCGACGCGGCCGGCGAATGTTCGTCGCAATGCGAACGGACGATGCGCGTTGCGCTGGGCTGCATCCCACATCAGGCGCGGGTCGAAGGCTTCTGCAGCAATGATGGTGACGAAGACCACGGCGCAGAAGGCGAGCGCGCCCGCGCCGGGCTCGATGGTCACCACCCGGCCGAACTGCACCAGGGCACCCAGCAGCGACTCCATGAAGATGTCGACCATCGACCAGCGGCCGATCCAGGCGACGATGTAGTAGAGCGCCGTTCGCTGGCGCAGCAGCACGGCCGCGCCTGCCTCGGTGGTCACGATCATGGTGGCGCCCAGCATGACGGCGAGGCCGATCAGCTTGAACATCGGCACCAGGATGCTGGCAAAGAAGACCAGCAGCGCCAGCGGATACATCTTGGAATCGAGCAGCTCCTCGACGCCGCCCAGGATGGTGCTGGGTTGGCCCGCCCCGCCCTGGATCACCGTGAGCACGGGATAGACGTTGGCCGGGATGTAGAGAATCGCAGCTGCGATCACCAGGGCCCAGGTGCGATTAAGACTGTTGGGTTTGCGTTCGTGCAGGGCCGCGCCGCAGCGTGGACACCGGGCACCGTGATCGGATGGCTCCGAGACCAAGCCGCAACTCTCGCACCCCACCGCACCCGGCCGGAAATCAAGCAATCGCGCGTTGTCGGCGGGAACCGGCATCGGGGCATGGGTCTGGCCGCGGCGCTCGATCGCCTCCCATACTGCATGGGGGTCGAGGGCGGTATCAGCCCAGACGATGACGATGGAATAGAGGCCGAGTGCATAGACGGCCGGACCGACCTCGATATGAACCAGGTCGCCCAACTTGGTGTAGGCAACGAAAACACCCAGCAGAAGCACCTCGACCATTGCCCAGGTCTTGAGATAGCGGGCGAGCCTGAAGACGCCGCGCATATTGGGTGGCGGCGTCGGCAGTTTGAGGCCGATCAGCACGTAGAGCATGCCGGTGAGCCTGGCCAGGGGGGCGAAGGCCGTGGTGAAGGCGACGGCGAGCGCCAGCGGCCACAGGCCACGCGCGATGAGTTCGATCGGCCCGGAATTCAGCGTCGTCTCGCGCACGATACCGGCCGTCGACACCTTCATCAGCATGGCGAGCCACAGCACGGCGAACAACACCAGGGACGCAGCTGTGAGCGCCAGACAACGGTTCAGCGGATCGACGCGGGTGAGACGCAGCGGCGTGCCGCAGCGCCCGCAGTTCGCGCGCATCTCGGGGCCGAGCGCCGGCACCACCTGGAACAGGCCGCAACCCGGGCATTCCCGGAGCTCCGGGCTGGTCACCGGCGCCTCGGGCTGCCGCGGCAGGCTCTCGGCGCGCAGCATCTAGGGTTGCAGGAGGATTGCGATTCCGTCGGCGAGTTCAGCCACGGCATCGCTGATCGCCGCCACCTGACCTGCCACGTCAGGCGTCGGCGGCGTCTTGGAGATCGCGAAATTCCGCGCCGCCGAGCGCTTGGGGCGGTTGAACTCCACGGCGGCCTGGGCCAGCAGCACGAGAGCGCCGGCCTTGTCGATGTCGAGACGCTGGATGTTGACGCCGACCACGGCGTTGGGGTCCGCCGTGATGGCGCCGCTCTCGCTGTAGACCTTACTGTTGGGCAGTCGCTGCGAAAGCTCGACGACGAGAACACGGCCAAGCAGTGAGCCCAGCGGCTCACCCCACCAGTTGTTCGCCATGACACCGAGCTTGTAGTCCTCGGAAGAACGCACGATCTCCTTGCGATCGAGATAGCTGGCAAGGCCGATGTCGCGTAACTGCACCACCCGGGGGCCGCTGGGCAGGGCCGGGCCGGGCCGGACGGCGACGGTGTAGAGAACCGGATCGGGCGAGGCGCCGCAGGCACCGACGAGGCCGGGCAGCACGACGGCGGGAAGCGCCAGGGCCGGAAACGAAAGGGCAGCCAGGCGGCGGCGACCGAGTTTCATGTCAGTCATTCCTTGCCGGTGTTGGTACGACCCTTGATCAGGGCCTCGGGATGCCGTGCCAGCAGGTCACTCAAGGCCCGGATAGAGCGCGCCGTTTCGGTGAGTTGCGGCATCAGGCGGTCGATATCGCGATGGAACTTCGACTGGTCGCCATAACCCTTGTCGAGCGAGCCGATCAGGCGGTTGGCCTTGGTCAGCGAATCCTGGAGCTGGACTGCAATGTCGGGCAGCCGCTTCAGCGCCGGCGTGGCCCCGTCGTCAAGCTTGCGCGCCACGTCCCTGACATCGACCATGGCCGCCTCGAGCGCCGCCAGCGTCGTCTTGAGCTGCGCGCCATTGACGATGCCGTCGAGCCCCTTGACGGAGCCCGCCAGGTTCTTGCCGATCTGGTCGAAATCGATCCGGTTTATCTTGGACAGCAGTTCGTTGGCCGACCGGGTGATGCTGTCGAAACCGCCGACTTCCGACGACGGCACGACGAAGACGTTGCCGTCCTGCGTAAGTTCTGCCGGCGGTGCATCGGCAATCATCTCGAGCGCCACGATCTTCTGTCCGGTGATCAGGCTGGGCGACTGCAGGGTGGCGCGCAGCCCGCGCTTGACCAGTTCGGCGGCGAGCGTGCCCGGCGGGAGTCCCTGGGCGGCGGAGATGCCGGTGATGCGGTCGGCCTCGATCCGGTAGTGCACCGGCGCGACGATACGAGCCTGCTTCGGCTCGTAGACCAACCCGACATCGGTGACCTCGCCGACCTTGAGGCCATAGAGCGTCACGTCGGCACCCACGGCAAGGCCGGCGACCGACCCGGTGAAGTTCGACACGAGCTGCAATTGGCGGCCGAAGCCTGCCGACTTCGCCACTTCCTGGCTGGCATAGAGCGGAAAGCGGTAGTGCTGTGCTGCCACCGGGGATTTCGGATAGGTCGCGGTGTCGAAAGCAATGCCTCCCAGCAGCAATGCCCGAAGCGATTCGAACTGCAGGTCGAGGCCGTTGGGGGTGAGCTTGACCGACAGGCCCGAGGCGTTCCAGAAGGACGAATCCTCATGCACGTACTTGTCGTACGGCTCACGCACGAAGGCGTGGATGGTGACGCTGCTGGCGAGATCTCCGACATCCCAGCCGAGGACGGTGCCGACCTCGAGATCACGGTAGAAGACCGGCGACCCCAGGCTGATCGAGCCCAGCCGCTTGCTCTCCAGCTTGTAGGTGGTGCCCTTGGCTGACGCCTGGAGAACCGGCGGATCGCGTTGGCCAGTGAACTCGCGCTGCGACTTGCCCTTCTCGGTCGTCGGCCGCATGCCGATGTAGGAGCCGGACAGCAGCGTATCGAGACCAGTGACGTTGCCGGCGAAGAGTTGCGGCTTGACCACCCAGAAGATCGTCTTGTCGGTCAGCAGGTCCTCGGCCTCGCGTACGGTTTCCACGGTCACGAGCACCTTGGACAGGTCCGGTGCGACGGTGATGTCCTTCACCGTCCCCATCACCACGTTCCTGTATTTGAGCTGGGACTGGCCAGCGGTCAGCCCGGCCGCAGTCTCGAAGGATATGGTGATGGTGGGGCCACGCTTGGAGAAGGTGTCCCAGGCCAACCAGGCCGCGATCAACGCGGTGAGGATCGGCACGATCCACACCAGCGGGATGCGGCGACGGCGATGAACGCCTGCCGTTGGCACCCTTGCCGGCTCAATTTGGTCGGTCATCGTCCCCAGTCCCACGGCGAATTCAGCCGATTTCTCTCGAAAGTAAAGTATTCCAGCGGCCCCGCAACCGTCGCCGACCCCGCCGGCACGGTTCAGCCCGGAGACGGAAGCGGCGGCAGGGCGTTGCGCAAGCCGGCGTTCGGGATCTGCATCAGGCCGTCGAACGGCTGACCCAGTTCAAGAATGAGAAAGATCGCGGTCGAGGCTGACAGGACGCAGATGAACAGGACCACAACCATCGTGCGGTTGGGCGCCGCGGACATGCTGAAACTGCCGAAGATGAAGGCAAGCCACAGGACCAAGGCCGTCATGAAGGGCCGCGAGATCGAATCGGCGGGCTGGGTAAACAGGATCAGACGTGTCTGCGACACGTCGGTGCTGAGCTGAAGGGCCCGGGCCTGCAGCGACGTTTGAATACGGCCGCTCGGAACCAATCCGCGGATGCCGTAAAGAACCGACTCGGTATGCGCATAGGGCTGGTCGGCCTTCGACTTCGCGACGCCGTCACGCCAGATCGAATCGATCATCGGCACGATACTGTCGCGCAACGCCTTCCTGAGCGGCACGGCCTCCGGGCCATATTCCTCGAGGGTCTGATCGAGTTCGATGATGTCTGTGGTCAGTCGGGTGACGGTGGCGCTTGTCTGCTCGAAGGAACCGCGCGTCGAGGCGAACAGCAGCGCCAGCACGACAGCAGACATGGTGGCGATCAACGCCGTCGCCAATCTGATGACATCCTTGGAATCGCCGGCCAGGTGATGATCTGGAACCCTTGTGCGCAGGAACATGCCGAGCAAGGTGCTGCCGAAGATCAGCACGAAGGCGATCGACGCGGCAACGATGGCGGGCATTCAATCAGCGTTCCCGGTCATCTATATCCCGTGCCAATACCTCGCGCTTGCCGACATGATTGGCGGTACTGACGACGCCCTCGCGCTCCATGCGTTCGACGATGCGCGCAGCACGGTTGTAGCCGATCTGCAGGTAGCGCTGGATGAAGCTTGTGCTGCACTTGCGTTCGCGTGCCACCAGGGCGATCGCCTGATCGTAGAGCTGATCGCTCTCGCCTTCCTCGCCGGCACCCGGCAGGCCAAGGCCCTCTGCGTCGGCATCGGGGTCGTCGGTCACCGACTCGATGTAGGCCGGCGCGCCCTGGGCGCGCAGATGACGCACCACCTCCTCGACTTCGCCATCCGACACGAACGGCCCATGCACGCGCGCGATCTTGCCGCCGCCCGCCATGTAGAGCATGTCGCCCTGGCCCAGGAGCTGCTCGCCGCCCTGCTCGCCCAGGATGGTCCGGCTGTCGATCTTGGACGTCACCTGGAAGGAAATGCGGGTCGGGAAGTTCGCCTTGATGGTGCCGGTGATGACGTCGACCGAGGGCCGCTGCGTCGCCATGACGACGTGGATGCCGGCGGCGCGCGCCATCTGCGCGAGGCGCTGGACGGCCGCCTCGATCTCCTTGCCGGCGACCAGCATCAGGTCGGCCATCTCGTCGATGATGACCACGATGAAGGGCAGCGGCGTGAGGTCGATCTCCTCTTCCTCGAATATCGGCCGGCGCGTCTCGGGATCGATGCCGGTCTGCACCTTGCGGGTGAGGCCCTGGCCCTTGCGCGCGGTCTCGACGAGCTTCTCGTTGTAACCCGCGATGTTGCGCACGCCGACCGAGCTCATGGCGCGATAGCGATCTTCCATCTCACGGACCACCCACTTCAGCGCCACGATCGCCTTGCGCGGCTCGGTGACGACAGGCGTGAGCAGGTGCGGGATGTCCTGGTAGACGCTGAGTTCCAGCATCTTGGGATCGATCATGATGAAGCGGCAGCGATCCGGCGGCAGCCTGTAGAGCAGCGACAGGATCATGGTGTTGACCGCCACCGACTTGCCCGAGCCGGTGGTGCCGCCGATCAGCAGATGCGGCATGCGGGCCAGGTCGGCGATGACAGGGTCGCCGCCGATATCCTTGCCCAGGGCCAGCGGCAGGCCGAGCCGGTTGTCCTCGTAGTGGCTGGTCGACAGCAGCTCGCGCAGGAACACCGTTTCACGCCGCGCGTTGGGCAGCTCAATGCCGATCACGTTGCGGCCCGGCACTGTGGCGACACGGGCCGACACCGCACTCATCGAGCGGGCGATGTCGTCGGCAAGACCGATGACGCGGCTCGACTTGGTGCCAGGCGCCGGCTCCAGTTCGTAAAGCGTTACGACGGGGCCCGGCCGGACCTTCACGATCTGGCCCTTGACGCCGAAATCGTCGAGCACGGTCTCGAGCAGACGCGCGTTCTGCTCCAGCGCCTCCTCGTCGATCTTGGTTTCGGTGCTGACGCGCGACGGCAGCGACAGGATATCGAGCGGCGGCAACCGGTATTCGCCAGTGGCGAGATCGAGTTCGCGCTGGCCAGCCTTGGCGGCACGTTTGCCCTGGGTGAGTCCGCCCGCCTTGCGTGGAATGATCTTTACGCCGGGCGTCGCGGACACAGCCGGCGCCTGCTCAACCGGCAGAGCGTCGGGGGTGAAAGGATTGTCGTCGTCGAGAGGCTCAATCGCAGGCTCCGCGAGCGGGAATTCCGCCGGCGGCGTCGCGTCGATCGGCGGCGGGCCATTTTCAATCGGCTCGGAGGCCGGAGTGGCGCGCCGGGCGAGGAACGGCTCGATCCGTCGGCCGGCAAGGCGGTCGAACAAGGTGCGTTCCCTGACCGAGTCCGCGGCACCATCAGCGATCATCGGTGCCTGAGGGTCAAGCGGCACCGGCGCTTCGGGAATCTCCGGCGCCGGCCGCTCGATCGGAGCATAGGGTGCATCGACCAGCAGGGAATCGCGCGGCGGCATTGGCGTGCCTTCGTCGGGGATCTGCTCGACGCGCGCCTCGAACCGGCTGGGATCGTACTGGCTGGCATCGATCTCGCCCGGAATTTCGGCATAGCCGATCGGCGGCGCCGGAAGGTCGGCATCCTCATCGAGCGTTTGCGGCTTACCGCGCCACAGGGCGATACCGGCCCGCACCAGCCACATGCACCACAGAAACGGCGCACGCAGGATGCGGAAGATCAGCGGCAGATCGGTCCGGTTCATGCCGAGCGCCGGCGCCATGGCGATGAAGGCGAGGGCGGCGCAGGCGGGCTCGATCAGGGCCAGGCTACCGCCGCTCGAATGGGTGAGTACCAGTTCGCGGAAACGGCCGACGAGGGCGAGCCCGACCAGCCCACCCGGGCCGGCATGCGTCGCGGCGCCGCCGACGTCGCCGAGGCCAACGCAGGCCACGCTCATCATCAGCAGCGCCAGCAGCAGCAGCGACAGTCGCAGTCCGAAGAAGCCGAGATGATGGGTGCGCAGCATCCGCACGCCCCAGGTGATCAGCGCCACCGGCACCAGGATGATGGCGAGTCCGAAGGTCTGCAGCAGAAGGTCGGAAATGTAGGCGCCCGTCACGCCCACGAGATTGTGCGGTGCGCGGCCGGTGGCGTGATTGAGCGACGGATCGCCCGGGCTGTAGGTGAACAACGCCAGAAGCAGCACGACACCCGCCGCGGCGACGCCGACGCCGACCAGCTCCATCATGCGGCGGCGCAGGAAATCGCGCCCGCCTTCCGGCAGGATCGCCGTCTTACGGTGCATCGCGGAGGTGACGCCGATCAGGGCCATCGCGCTCTCAGGTCTCCCTACAGGACCGCGGCGAGGCGGGTCATACCCTCGCGCGTCGTCTGTTCGTCATGCACCAGGGCTACACGGATGTAGCGGTGCGCGGTGTTCACGCCGTTGGTCTCGCGGCAGGCGTAGGCACCCGGTAGCACCTTGAGGTGCGCCTCGGCCCACAATTTGCGCGTGGCTTCCTCGCCGTCGCCGACATCGAGCCACAGGAAGAAGCCGCCGCCAGGCGTGTAATAGCTGAACCGGTTGTGCAGGATCTGTTCAGCAACGCGGAAGTTCCTGGCGTACCAGGCGCGCGTTTCGACGGGATGGGCCTCCTCCCGCCACAGCGCCGCCGAGGCCTTCTGGACGGCGAAGGGGATCTGCGGCCCGCCATACGTGCGCCAGCGCAGCATCATCGCCACCAGCTTGGGATCGCCCGCCATGAACCCCGAGCGAAGGCCGGCGGCGTTGGAGCGCTTGGAGAGAGAATGGAAGACGGCGAGGTTGCGGAACGGATCCTTGCCACCCGTCTCATCCATCGCCAGCGCCGCCTCGAGCCCGCCCGCCGGCGGCTGGCCGGTGTAGATCTCGGCATAGCATTCGTCGAGCGCCAGGACGGCGTCGTACTTGCGGCAGAGCCGAAGCAGCTTCTGCAGATAGTCCATGCTGGCGACGGCGCCCTGTGGATTGGCCGGCGAGCAGAGATAGACGACCGACATGCGCTTCCACGTCGCTTCGTCGATCCCGTCGAACTCCGGCAGAAAGCCGTTCTCGGCATTGGCATTGACCAGCAGCGGCTCGCCGCCCGAGAGCACCGCGCCGCCGAGATAGGCCTGGTAAAATGGGTTGGGCAGCGCAACGACCGGCTTGCCGCCGCCCTTTTCCTGCGGCGTGGCAATGGTGGCGATGACGTAGACGCCTTCCTTGCTGCCCGCCGTTGGATGCACATGCAGGTTCGGGTCGAGCAGCCCTTTGGGCAGCTTGTAGCGCCGCGTCAGCCACTCGCAGATCGCGAGATTGAGATCGGGCAGGCCCTGGTTCGGCGGATACTTGTTCCAGCCGTCGACCTCGTCCATCACGATCTGGCGGGCGAAGGCCGGCATGGCGCCCTGCGGCTCACCGACCGACATGTTGATCATCGACAGGTGGCTGGGCGGCGAGACGGATGCCAACAGCGCGTTCAGCCGTGCGAACGGAAAATCAGTCAACGTCTCCGTCAGGCGCGGGTTGAACATAGAAAGCCATCCACTGGGCCACGACGGCCGTAGCAAAGCAGCGCCGCCCGCCGGAGGGGTCCGGCTGGGCTTGCTATTGGCTCATTGTATGAAACAAATTACCCAATAACAACAAGGGAATAGGCCGCTTTCTTCATGCCGAAGAAGGGTTTGGGACGGGCCGCCATCGAAGCCACTAGCGCTAGGGGCGGCTACTGCACCCGCTCACCATGCAATGCCGTATCGAGACCTTCGATCTCCTCGTCGCGCGTCACCCGGAGGCCGACCATGGCGTCGACGATCTTCAGGATCACCCAGGTGGCCACGGCGCAGAATATGCCGACCGCCGCAACGCCATAGAGCTGGGTCAGGATCTGGCCGGCGTTGCCGTCGACCAGGCCGACCGGCTGGCCCTTGGCGACATCGTTGATGGCCTTGGTGGCGAACACCCCGACCAGGATCGAGCCCAGGATGCCGCCGACACCGTGCACGCCGAAGACGTCGAGCGAGTCGTCGTAGCCCAGCCGGGTCTTGAGGATCACCGATGCCCAGTAGCAGACCGCGCCGGCGGCGGCGCCAATCAGCAGCGCGGCCCAGGGTTCGACATAGCCTGCGGCGGGAGTGATGGTGCCGAGGCCGGCCACGGCGCCCGACAAAACGCCCAGCACAGAGGGCTTGCCGCGGCTCGCCCATTCGATCGTCATCCACACCAGCGCCGCGACGGCAGCGGAGATGTGGGTATTGAGCATCGCATTGCCCGCCAGTTCACCCGACGACAGCGCCGAGCCGGCGTTGAAGCCGAACCAGCCGACCCACAGGAGCGAGGTGCCGACCAGGGTGAGCACCAGATTGTGTGGCGCCATGTATTCGGTGCCGTAGCCGTGGCGCTTGCCGATCACGATGCAGCAAACAAGACCGGCGATACCGGCATTGAGATGGACGACCAGGCCGCCGGCAAAATCGAGCACGCCCGCGGCCCCCAGGAAACCGCCGCCCCACACCCAGTGCGCCACCGGAACGTAGACGAACAGCAGCCACAGGGCCATGAACCACAGCATGGCCGAGAACTTCATGCGCTCGGCGAAGGCGCCGGCGATGATCGCCGGCGTGATGATGGCGAAGGTGGCCTGATACATCACGAAGACGTTCTCCGGCACCGTCTTGGCGAGCTCGTGGACGCTGCCCTGAAGGCCTGCGCCGAAGGCCCGCGACAGCGATCCGATGACGCCGTTCAGGGCGCCGCCGTCGGTGAAGGCCAGTGAATAGCCGACGATAAACCACAGCACGGTAACCAGGGCGGCGACGGCAAAGGCCTGCACGGCCGTCGCCAGGACGTTCTTCTTGCGCACCATGCCGGCGTAGAACAGCGCCAGGCCCGGAATGTTCATCATCAGCACAAGCGCCGTGGCTACCAGAAGCCAGGCGGTGTCGCCGGTATCGATCTGGGGCTTGTCGGCGGCCCATGCAGCCGGGCTTCCCGCCACAGCAAGCGTCGCCAGCGCGCCAATGCGCGCAATCGCCTTCAGCATCGTTTCCCCCGTGTCGTCTTCTTGTTTACGAGTCGTCTTGTCTGAAACTAGAGCGCGTTGGATCCCGATTCACCCGTCCGGATGCGCAATGCCTGCTCAACCGCGGTAACGAAAATCTTGCCGTCGCCGATCTTGCCGGTATGTGCGGCCTTCTGAATGGCCTCGATGGCACGTTCCACCTGGGCGTCGTCGACCACGATCTCGATTTTGACCTTGGGCAAAAAACTCACGAGATACTCGGCGCCACGGTAGATCTCGGTCTGGCCCTTCTGCCGGCCAAAACCCTTCACTTCGCTCACCGTCAATCCCGAGACGCCGACGCCGGTCAGAGCGTCACGCACCTCGTCGAGCTTGAACGGCTTGATGATGGCGGACACGAGCTTCATACGCTTTCCTCCTGCCTTTTCGGCTTGTGCGCATAGACTGGCGTCTGGCGTCGGCGGCGTCAAATTCGAGCATAAAGAAGGCCCGGCGAGCGAATCGCCGGGCCTTAGGGTCCCCACCGCGACACGGAGACGGCGGGGGAGAGGGAACCAAGGAGGAGAGGGGTTCCCGACGATTGGAGAAGAGGCCTAGTGGACCGTTTCTCCATGGAGGTTGATGTCGAGGCCTTCGATCTCCTCCTCGTTGGTCACGCGCAGCCCGATCAGGGCATCGACGACCTTGAGGATGATGAAGGTGGCGATGGCGCACCAGGCGATGACGACCAAGGTGCCCCAGAGCTGGGTCAGAACCTGACCGGCATTGCCGTCGATCAGGCCCTTCTTGCCGTCGCCGCCGATCGCCTCAATGGCGAAGACGCCGGTCAGGATCGCACCGACGAAGCCGCCGATGCCGTGGACGCCGAAGGCATCGAGCGAGTCGTCATAGCCCATCGCCTTCTTGAGGCCGGTGGCGCCCCAGAAGCAGACCAGGCCGGCGACGATGCCGATGACCAGCGAGCCCATCGGATTGACGAAGCCGGAGGCCGGGGTGATGGCGACAAGGCCGGCGACCGCGCCGGAGATGATGCCGAGCACCGACGGCTTGCCGCGTGTCACCCACTCGGCGAACATCCAGGCCAGCGCTGCCGCCGCCGTGGCGAACTGGGTCACGGCCATCGCCATGCCGGCGTTGCCGCTGGCACCGACTGCAGAGCCGGCGTTGAAGCCGAACCAGCCGACCCACAGGAGCGAGGCGCCGATCACCGAATAGACGAGGTTGTGCGGCGCCATGTTCTCGGTGCCGAAACCCTTGCGCTTGCCCATGACGAGTGCGCAGACCAGACCGGCGACGCCGGCGTTGATGTGCACCACGGTGCCGCCGGCGTAGTCGAGCACGCCCCAGTCGCCGAGGAAGCCGCCGCCCCACACCCAATGGGCGACCGGCGCGTAGACGATCAGCGACCACAGCGCCATGAACCACATCATCGCCGAGAACTTCATGCGCTCGGCGAAGGCGCCGGCGATCAGGGCCGGCGTGATGATGGCGAAGGTGAGCTGGAAGCAGATGAACACCGTTTCCGGGATGGTCTTGGCGAGCTCGTGAATGCCGTCGAGCGTCAATCCTCTCAGGAAGACGCGGCTCAGGCCGCCAACGATGGTGCTGCCCGACGTGAAGGCGAGGCTGTAACCCACGATCAGCCAGAGCACCGAGATCAAGCAGGTGATGGCGAAGCTCTGCATGACCGTGGCAAGCACGTTCTTCTTGCGCACCATGCCGCCATAGAACAGCGCAAGCCCGGGAATGGTCATCATCAGCACAAGTGCCGTCGAGGTCAGCATCCAGGCCGTATCGCCGGTGTCGAGCTTGGGCGCTGCTGCCGGAGCGGGCGTCGCGGCGGCTTGAGCTAGCGCGAGCGCCGGCAGCAGCAGGACGCCCGCGGCCCCCAAGCCAGCAAGCACCGAATTGGTCTTGAACTTCATCGTTGTCCCCTCGGATCTTGGGTTGATTGAGTTGGTGCGCGGGATCACAGCGCTTCCGCTCCGGATTCACCGGTGCGGATGCGGATCGCCTGCTCGATGGACAGGACGAAGATCTTGCCGTCGCCGATCTTGCCGGTGCCGGCCGCCTTTCGGATCGTCTCGACCGCGCGCTCGACCATGGTGTCGTCGATCACCACCTCGATCTTGACCTTCGGCAGGAAACTCACGGCGTACTCGGCGCCGCGATAGATCTCGGTCTGACCTTTCTGTCGACCGAATCCCTTGACCTCGCTCACCGTCAAACCCTGGATGCCGAGCGATGTCAGCGCATCGCGGACCTCGTCCAGTTTGAACGGCTTGAAGATTGCCATGACCATTTTCATTTCGGCTGTCCTCCACCAGGCGGAACGCCCGCCCCCAAAGTTCAAAAAGTTGAGAGCAAGGTGCGTGCCAATCGGCCGCCGACCGCTGTTTTAAAGGTTGGCATGCGCCTTGCTGGGACTTGGGCACAACCAACTAAACAAGCTTTGGGGGTGGTCGTGTTGCTTAAGAAATTTGCCACTTTTGGAATTGCACTGCTCGCAATCTGTGCAACTGGCCGTGCCTATGCCCAGGGCACGCCGGATCCAGCGACCCCGCCAGCGACTGAAAAGGAGACGTGGAAGGCGCCGTTCGGCGGCACTTTCACCGCCGGCTTCGCCTTCCTCAACGATTACTCCTACCGCGGCATCTCCCAGACCCAGCTTCAGGTCGCCGCCCAGGTCAACGTCGGCTACGAGACCGCGGCTTTTAGCGAGGCCATCCCGCTCAGCGCCTATGTCGGCGCCTGGGGCAGCAACGTCTATTTCCCCAATACCGGAACCATCGCCGAGGTCGACCTGCTGACCGGCTTCAGGCTCAAGACCATGCAGGACAAGCTCACCTTCGATCTGGGCTACATCCGCTACAACTACGCCGGCGCGCCCTCCAGCCTGTTCTACGACTTCAACGAGTTCGGCCTGGTCGGCGGCTACGACTTTGGCCCAGCCCAACTCAGCGCCGCCGTGCGCTACAGCCCCAACTTCTTCGCCAACTCCGGCAACGCCTGGTACAAGTGGGCTCAGGTCACCGTGCCGCTGCCCTTCATCAAGATTAACGAGAACATCGCCTTCAAGGTCTTCGGCAACGTCGGCAACCAGTACGTCGAGCGCTTCGCCAACTACGGCATTCCCACCAACAACTACTGGGACTGGCAGCTCGGCCTCGTCGTCAACGTCTACGGCTTCGACCTCTCGGCCGCCTATACCGACACCAACGTCGACATCGCCGGTTGCGCCAATACCCTGAATTGCCAGGGCCGCATCATCGTCGGCATCTCGAAGTCGTTCTGAGCGACATTCTGCAACGGACATAGAGGGTTGCCGCCCGCGCGGGCGGCTGCCATCTATGCCGGATGAGCACCGATCGGTTCGATCTTGCGGTGGTGGGCGCCGGCCTCAACGGCAGCCTGCTGGCACTGGCCGCCGGCGAAGCCGGCCTCAGCACGGCCCTGATCGACCGGGTGCCGCTTGCCTCCCTGACCGAGGCCGGCTTCGACGGCCGCACGACGGCGATTGCCTATACCAGCCAGCGCCTGTTCGCGGCGCTGGGCGTCTGGGACGACGTGGCCGGCGAGGCCGAGCCGATCCGCGATATCCGGATTTCCGACGCCGGCCACGATGGCCGGGCGAGCCCCCTTTACCTCCACTTCGATCACCGCGAGGCGACGCCCGAAGCCCGGGATCCGGCACCGATGGGCTGGATCGTGGAGAACCGGTTTCTACGCGCGGCATTGCTGCGGCGATTGGCAGATTGCCCTCAGGTTGAGCTGGTTGCACCCGACGAAGTAACTGAAACCAATCGCACCGCGGACCAGGCCGACCTGTCGCTCAAGAGCGGCCGCCGTCTTCAGGCGCGGCTGGTGGCGTCGGCCGAGGGCCGCTTCGGCTCGATGCGCGAAGAAGCCGGGATCGGCGCGCGTTCCTGGTCGTACGGCCAGATCGCCATCGTACTGGTGGCGCGACACGAGCGGCCGCACCGCGGTATCGCGCAGGAGAGGTTCCTGCCCGGCGGTCCCTTCGCCATCCTGCCCATGACCGATGGGCCGAGAGGAGAACATCGCTCGTCGATCGTTTGGACCGAACGCGCCGATCTCGTGCGACGCCTGCTTGAACTCGACCCGCCGCGCTTCCAGGCCGAGTTCGCTCGCCGCTTCGGCGATCATCTCGGCCATGCCGAGCCGATCGGACCGCGCTGGTGGTACCCGCTCGGTCTCGTCCACGCCGACCGCTACACCGATACGCGTCTGGTCCTGGTCGGCGACGCCGCCCACGGCATCCATCCCATCGCCGGCCAAGGCTACAATCTCGGCGTGCGCGACATCGCGGCGCTGGTCGAAGTGCTGGTCGACAGCAAGCGGCTCGGCCTCGACATCGGCGCCGCCGACACGCTCGAACGCTACGCGCAATGGCGGCGGGCCGACAATTTCGCCATGGTCGCCGCCACCGACCTCCTGAACCGGCTGTTCTCCAACGACATCAAGCCGCTGCGCCTGGCGCGCGACCTCGGGCTGGCCGCCGTCAACCGCGTGCCGGCGCTGCGCCGCTTCTTCGTCCGCCACGCCATGGGCCTGGTCGGCGACCTGCCCAAGCTGATCCGCGGGCAACGGCCCTAGACTTCACGGGTCGGCAGCCCTATCTCAGGGGCCAATTCGCAAGGACATTCCATGGCTCAAGCGCCAGCATCCAACCAAGTGCCTGTGACCGTGCTGACCGGCTATCTCGGCGCCGGCAAGACCACGCTGCTCAACCGCATTCTCTCCGAGCAGCACGGCAAGAAATACGCCGTCATCGTGAACGAATTCGGCGAACTCGGCGTCGACAACGACCTCGTGGTCAATGCCGACGAGGAAGTCTTCGAGATGAACAACGGCTGCATCTGCTGCACCGTGCGCGGCGATCTGATCCGCATCATCGAAGGCCTGATGAAGCGTAAGGACAAGTTCGACGGCATCCTGGTCGAGACCACCGGCCTCGCCGATCCCGGCCCGGTGGCGCAGACCTTCTTCACCGACGACGATGTGAAGGCCCGGACCCGGCTCGACGCCATCGTGACGGTGGTCGACGCCAAGCACTTCCTCGGCCAGCTCGAACAGGGCTCCGAGGCCGAGGAGCAGGTGGCATTCGCCGACGTGATCCTGCTCAACAAGACCGATCTGGTGGGCGCCGACGACCTCAAGAAGGTCGAGGACAAGATCCGAACGATCAATCCCTACGCCCGCATCCACAAGACCGAGAAGAGCCAGATCGAGCTCGCCGCCGTCCTCGACAAGGGCGCGTTCGATCTGCAGCGCATCCTCGAGTTCGAGCCGGATTTCCTCGAGCGCGGGCACGATCATGACCACGAGGAGGAGGTGAAGAGCCTCGCCATCGCCTCGGACCGGCCGGTCGATCCGGAGAGGTTCCAGAAATGGATGGGCGCGCTGCTGCAATTGCGCGGCGGCGACATCTTCCGCAGCAAGGGCATCCTCGCCATCGACGGCGCGCCCAAGCGCTATGTCTACCAGGGCGTCCACATGATGATGGACAGCGACTGGGGCGCGCCTTGGAAAGCGGGCGAAAAACGCTCGAGCAAACTCGTCTTCATCGGCCGCAACCTCGATGGCGACAACCTCAGGCGCGGCTTCGAGGATTGCCTGAAGTAAGCCCGTGAAGATCGATCTCGCCAACCCGGCCTGGCGCCAGACCCTGCCGCCGGCCCGCACCGTCGCGGCCGATGCGCCGGTCGCCGCCTGCGCGTTCAGCCGCGACGGCGCCACCGTTGCCTTCGCGTTGGGCGATGGTTGCGTGCGCACCCTGCCCGCCGACATCGCCGCTCCTGCTCCCGCCGCAGCGCCGCCCATCCACGGCGGCGCGGTGCTGGCGCTGGTCGCCGACCCGGCCGGCGACGGCTTCATGAGCGGCGGCGACGACGGCCGCCTGCTGCGCCTCGGCGCCGACGGCACGGCGACCGAGCTCTTCAACCAGAAGGGCAAATGGGTCGAGCACCTGGCCGCGCACCGCGCCACCGGCGCGGTCGCCGCCTCCGTCGGCAAGGCCGCGGTCGTCGTCACCAAGGCCGACGAGGTCCGCGAGTTCGGCCCGCACCAGAGCACGGTGGCCGACCTCGATTTCAGCAAGGACGGCAGCCGCATCGCCTGCGCCCACTATGGCGGCGTCACGGTGTGGAGCCTCGCCCAAGTCGCCCAGGGCCAGGCGGCGCCGCCGCCGCGCCGCTTCGCCTGGCGCGGCAGCCACGTGGCGCTGCGCTGGAGCACCGACGGCAAGTTCATCGCCACCGGCACCCAGGAAAACGACATCCATGTCTGGCGCATGGCCCAGGCCACCGACATGCGCATGCAGGGCTACCCCGCCAAGGTGAAGTCGCTCAGCTGGACCGCCGACGCGCGCTTTCTCTACACGTCCTCGCAGCCGGTGTTCACCGCCTGGCCGTTCTCCGGCAAGGGACCGGAGGGCAAGCCGCCGCTGCAGTTCGGCGAAGAGGGCGCGGGCCTGCTCGCCGTCGTGGCCGCCCACCCCGCCGCCGAGTTCGTGGCCGGCGGTTACGATTCCGGCGAGCTGCAGTTGGGCGACATCAAGAGCAAGCGCTCGGTGGTGCTGAAGATGGCCGACGGAGCGCCCATCACCTGCCTCGCCTGGTCGCCCGACGGATTTAAGCTCGCCGTCGGCAACGAGCGCGGCGATCTTCTGGTGGTCGATCTGCGCCGTTAAGGAAGCGCCAAGTCCAGGGACAAGTCCCACAGCCAAATTTCGGCTCCCGCACGCCGGAAAGCCAATAACGGCGGGCTTTTCGCCCGTTATTTCCGGACACCCAAATGTAACGCGTGTTGTCCGGCCCGGTGTCCGGGATTCCGAGATAAGCCTTATTCCATTGGCTTTTACGCATCTCTCGTTGGCTTCTTTGCATGCGCCCCGACACGCCGTGTTTTTCAGGCGTCGCCCGCGAGCCCGTTCCGGAGAGGATGGCCTTGCGGACGTCGGCCGGCAGATCGGCGAAAGGCGTGTCGAGGTCGAAGCGAAGCGCGCGAGCGAGCGCCGCGAGCAGCGCGACGTGGAACGGCGACGGCCGCCTTCCCCAGGGCGCGATCGCGCCCTGGCGGAGCGACAGC
>JACPVT010000360.1 GCA_016191685.1 Rhodospirillales bacterium
CACCATCGGCAGCGGCACGGCCAGGTCCGTGCGATGGCCGCCGTCGGCGTTGAACACCGCCACCCGGCCGCCATGTGCGTCCGCCACCCAGACCGAGCCGATAAGGTCGGCGCGCTTAAACGGCGTCACCGACTTCGGGCTGATGACCAACATCGCCAAGAAGACGCGCGACCAACTGGCCGAGCTTTTCGTCGTCGACCGGCCCGGCATCGTCACCGAACAGCGCTCGATCGACGGCACCCGCAAGTGGTTGCTGCGCTTCGCCGACGGCAACGAAGCCGAGACGGTCAACATTCCGGAGGAGGACCGCGGCTCGGTCTGCGTCTCGAGCCAGGTCGGCTGCACGCTTACCTGCAGCTTCTGCCACACCGGCACGCAGCCACTGGTGCGCAATCTCTCGCCGGCCGAGATCGTCGGCCAGTTCATGGTGGCGCGCGACAGCTACGGCGAATGGCCGACGCCGACCGCCGACGCGGCACGAATGCTCAGCAACATCGTCATGATGGGCATGGGCGAGCCGCTGTACAATTTCGACAACGTCGTCACCGCGCTCAAGATCGCCATGGATGACCAGGGCATCGCCCTCAGCCGTCGCCGCATCACGCTCTCGACCTCCGGGGTCGTGCCGATGATCCCGAAGGTCGGCGAAGCGCTCGACGTCAACCTCGCCGTGTCGCTGCACGCCGTGAGCGACGACGTGCGCGACACCTTGGTGCCGATCAACAGGAAGTGGCCCATCGCCGAGCTGCTCAGGACCTGTGCCGACTATCCGGGTGCCCGGAACAGCCGGCGCATCACCTTCGAATACGCCATGCTGAAAGGCATCAACGACAGTGACGCCGATGCGCGCGAACTGGTGCGCCTCCTGACGCCGATCCACGCCAAGGTGAATTTGATCCCGTTCAATCCCTGGCCGGGCGCGCCCTACGAGTGCAGCTCCAACAACCGCATTCACCGCTTCGCCGAGATCGTGAATGATGGCGGCCTGAGCGCCCCGGTCCGCACGCCGCGCGGCCGCGACATTTCCGCGGCCTGCGGCCAGCTCAAGAGTGCGAGCCTGCGTTCGCGTCGTGAGAAAGTCGCGCTCTAGCAGTGCGCTTCACCCACCAGACGAACAATGCCGTTGCGGCAAGTGCAATCGGCAGAGAGTACTTCCCGTGTAAGATAAGAGTGTAGGCTGTCAGTTCGATGAAATCGATCGCGCCTGCTTTCAGGCCAAAAATAAAGATCGGTGCACTGACCAACATCTGGGTAACGACGACGACGGAAATTGCCAAGGCGGCATAAGCCAGCCACCCCGGCCGTCGGCCTCTCAGGTGCAGCAGCATCCAGCCACAAGTGGCAACCAGGAACACCGCACCGGCGGCGTAAATAAGAATGTGGAAGTCGGTAAAATCAAGAGGCCAATGCCCATTGAGGATATCCCGAACCATCCACGACAGATTGTAGGTAGTGAAAGTAACTATGGCGGCCCACGCTCCATAGCCTGTGGCGGTGGGCATCACGACTTGCGGGCTACGGTCACGCGCGACAGGAAGGCGCGTTCCATGGAGACGGGAGAAAGACCTGCGTCGCTGCACCAGGCTTCCATCGATCCGCTGACGTAGTCCGCGTAATAGGGCTCGTGGAAATAGTGCGGGAACAGGTCGAGCAAACCATCCCATTCGGGGCGGTCGCCCTTCTGCAGTGAATCCACGATCACGACCAGGCCGCCGGGCTTCAGCACGCGGGCCACCTCGGCCAAAACCTGCATGCGAATCTGATTTGGCAACTCATGCAGCAGGAACGAGGAGACGACGAGATCGAGGCTCGCGTCGTCGAACGGCAGGGCTTCCGCCGCCGCTTCCTCGAGCTTCACGCGCGCCGTGCGGCCGATCAGGCGGCGCGCTTCCTCGAGGTAGGGTGCGCTAAGATCGATGCCGGTGAGCTTCATGCCCGGCCATGCGCCATGCAGCGACGCGAGTAGGCGCCCGGTGCCGCAGCCGACATCGAGACCGCGCACCTCGCGCTGGTTGCGCCCCTGGAGCCACGCCGTGATCGGCGCCAGCGCGCGGCGGCGCATGGCGTCGGCGGCGCCGGTGAACAGGACCTCGACCTGCGTGTCGTAGAGTGCGGCCGAGTTGTCCGAGAGCCAGCCGTCGCTCTGGAAGTGGAAGTTCTGCCGGTAGTAGTCGGGCAGGCCGTC
The DNA here is from genome assembly GCA_016191685.1 of Rhodospirillales bacterium. GTDB lineage: Bacteria > Pseudomonadota > Alphaproteobacteria > Reyranellales > Reyranellaceae > Reyranella. The sequence goes on from JACPVT010000360.1 coordinate 2,186, forward strand.
GGCCTGGGTGCCGGGCGGCAGTTCGTCGCCCGCCGCGCCGTGCCGCCGCGCGTCGACCTGCGGCAGGTCGCGGAAATAAAGCAGGCTCCGGCGCAGGAACTCGGCGGGCTCGGGTCCCAGCGCGCGCGGCGCGGGAAACAGGCCGGCCGCGATGTCTTGCCATTCGCGCTCGAACAGCGCGCGCATGTCGGCCGTCAGCTCGGCGCGGCTGGGCGTGGGCCCGATGGCGAAGTCGGGCTTGGGCATCGGCTTCAGCAGTCGCCGCCCCGCCGCATAGTGGCCGGCATACCAGGCAACACGGGCGGTCTGGCGGACGGCGTAGCTCAGGCGATCGAGGGCAGTGGCCATGATGAGTTATTCTAGGGCCACACTATAGCAGCTTTGCGGCCGCTTGCCCGGACGGGGTCGGCCGCTATATTCGCGCGCTTTCACGGAACAGACATCGACGGCGGCGAGGCGAGCCATGAGCATTACTTATACTGGTCCCTACAAGAAGGGGGACATCAAGAAGGTCGTGCTGGCCTATTCCGGCGGCCTCGACACCTCGGTCATCCTGAAGTGGCTGCAGACCGCCTATGGCTGCGAGGTCGTGACCTTCACCGCCGACCTTGGCCAAGGTGAGGAGCTGAGTCCGGCGCGCAAGAAGGCGGAGATGCTGGGCATCAAGCCCGAGAACATCATCATCGACGATGTGCGCGAGGAATTCGTGAAGGACTTCGTCTTCCCGATGTTCCGCGCCAATGCGCTCTACGAGGGCCAGTACCTGCTCGGCACCTCGATCGCCCGGCCGCTGATCGCCAAGCACCAGATCGAGCTCGCACTCAAGACCGGCGCCGATGCCGTCTGTCACGGCGCCACCGGCAAGGGCAACGACCAGGTCCGCTTCGAGCTCGCCTATTATGCGCTGAAGCCCGACATCAAGGTGATCGCGCCGTGGCGCGAATGGGAGCTCACCTCGCGCACCAAGCTGATCGAGTTCGCCGAGAAGCACCAGATTCCGATCGCCAAGGACAAGCGCGGCGAGGCGCCATTCTCGGTCGACGCCAACCTCCTGCACTCCTCCAGCGAGGGCAAGATCCTGGAGGATCCCTGGGAGGAGGCCGACGAAAGCGTCTACCAGCGCACGATTTCGCCGGAGGCCGCACCCGATAAGGCGACCTACATCACGGTCGACTTCGAGAAGGGCGATGCGGTGGCCATCGACGGCAAGAAGATGTCGCCCGCGACCTTGCTCACCAAGCTCAACGAGCTCGGCAAGGCCAACGGCATCGGCCGCCTCGACCTCGTGGAGAACCGCTTCGTCGGCATGAAGAGCCGTGGCATCTACGAGACGCCGGGCGGCACCATCCTCCATGCCGCTCATCGCGGCATCGAGCAGATCACGCTCGACCGCGGCGCCGGCCATCTCAAGGACGAGCTGATGCCGAAGTACGCCGAGCTGGTCTATTTCGGCTTCTGGTTCTCGCCCGAGCGCGAGATGCTGCAGGCCCTGATCGACAAGAGCCAGGAGAACGTCACCGGCACGGTGCGGCTGAAACTCTACAAGGGCAACACCACGGTGGTCGGCCGCAAGTCGCCCCACTCGCTCTACTCGATGCAGCACGTCACCTTCGAAGAAGACCAGGGCGCCTACAACCAGCGCGACGCCGAGGGCTTCATCAAGTTGAACGCACTCCGGCTGCGCCTGCGCGCGCTGGGGCAGGGCGGACCCAAGAAGTAGACCGGATAAGGCGGTGCAAGGGCCGGCCGCGACGGCTAGTCTCGCCCGGTAACGGAGTTCTGCATGCCTTTCGACGAGAGCGGCCAGCCGGGGCCAAACCGCGGCGCGGGCCAACGGGCGATCAACCTGCCGCCCGTGCTGATAGGACTGATCGGCATCAACGTGGCGGTCCAGCTCGTGCGCGAGCTTTTGAGCGAGGCCGCCGACAGTGACATCGTCCTGCAGTTCGGGCTGGTGCCCGCGGCCTATACGTCCGGCACCGGGCCCGACCTGCTGTCGCTGCTGATTGCCCCGATCACCTATCAGTTCCTGCACGGTGGCTGGCTGCATCTCGGCATCAACATGATCACGCTGGCGGCCTTCGGCGTGCCGGTCGTGCGCGCGCTGGGCGCGCGCCGCTTCCTCCTGTTCTACCTCTCCGCCGGCATCGTCGCGGGCTTCGTCCATGTGTTCTTCTTTCCCGACTCGGCCGATCCCGTGGTCGGTGCGTCCGGCGCCATCAGCGGCGTGTTCGGCGCCGTCCTGATGCTGATGCGCTACGTCGGCAGCATCCCGTCGCTGCTGCCGATCGCCGGCATCTGGATCGCGCTCAATGTCTTCTTCGGTGTCGTCGGCGGCACGCCCGGCGCCGGCGGCGATCCGGTCGCCTGGACCGCCCATATCGGCGGCTTCGTCTACGGCCTCGTCGCCATCCGCCTTTTCATGCCGCGCCTGGGCCCGTAGGCGGGGCCGTCGTGGCTGACCAGCCGATTCCCCTCAGGCGCTACCTCGCGGCCAACGCCGTGGCCCTGGCGCCGTCATGCGCGGCGCTCGCCGCCCTCTATTGGTCGGGCGCGCTCGCCGGCCAGCCGGCCCTGATCGCGATGGCCGGCATCGCGGCGGTGACCGCCTTCCTGGTCCAGCGCTATCTCGGCTCGCTGGCCCGCTTCGCCCGCTTCGTCGGCGAATTGTCCGATGAGCGCGAGCCGGTGATGCCGCGCCTGTCGTTCGCGCCGGCCACCGAGGAACTGGCGACGGCGGCGGCGACGCTCTCCGCCGGCTGGCGCCGCCAGCGCGCCTCGATCGACAATCTCGCCGCCTCGGCGCAGGTCATCGTCGACGGGATGCCCGATCCGCTGATCGCCGTCGACCGCCAGCGCCGCATCGTGCGCACCAACCTGGCGGCGAGGGCGCTCCTCGGGCCGGTCGGCGCCGAACGCGACCTGTCGACGGCGATGCGCCATCCGCAACTTCTGTCGGCGGTCGATTCCCTGCTCGAGACCGGCCCGGACGGCAATTTTGCCACCGCCGACCAGAGTGCGGTCGAGTTCATGCTGGCGGGTCCGCCCGAACTCGATGTCGTGGCCCACCTGCGGCGCCTGCCGCGGGCGGCGGCCGACGGCTCGCTGGCGCTGATCGTGCTGCACGACACCACGGCGCAGCGGCGGGCCGAACGCATGCGCGCCGATTTCGTGGCCAATGCCAGCCATGAACTCAAGACGCCGATCGCCGGTCTCGCGGGCTTCATCGAAACCCTGCGCGGGCCAGCGCGCGACGATGGCGCCGCGCGCGAGCGCTTTCTCGGCATCATGGCCGAGCAGGCCGACCGCATGCGCCGCCTGGTCGACGACCTGTTGATGCTGTCGCGCATCGAGCAGCACGAGCACGCCCGGCCCGACCGCGAAGTCGACCTTGAACATGTGTTGCGCGGCGTCCTCGACCTTCTTCAGCTAAAAGCATCGTCGCGCGGCGTCGCCATCGAGCTTGCCGTCGCCGCCGACTTGCCCCGGGCGATCGGCGACCACGATGAACTCACCATCGTGTTCCAGAACCTGATCGACAATGCCGTCAAATACGCCAAGCCCTCGACCGTCGTGCGCGTGGCGGCGCGTCCGGCCGATCCCGGCCGCGTCGCCGTGGCGGTGAGCGACGAGGGCGACGGCATTCCGGCCGCCCACCTGCCGCGCCTCACCGAGCGTTTCTACCGGGTCGACACCGCGCGCTCGCGCCAGCTCGGCGGCACCGGCCTGGGACTCGCCATCGTGAAGCACGTGGTCAACCGCCATCGCGGCCGGCTCGACATCCAGAGCACCCCCGGCAAGGGCTCGACCATCGAGATCAACATCCCCCTCACCGTCGCCATCATGCCCGCCATGATGGTCGGCGTCGGCAAGCCCGGCGAACGCGAAGAGATCTACGCCGTACCCCTCACCAACATCCTCGAGATCGTCAAGCCCGAC
>JACPVT010000361.1 GCA_016191685.1 Rhodospirillales bacterium
AGGATCTTTCTCTTCCCCTTGGAATGCGAGTTGCCAAGGCAATTTGGGCCATATGCGGTTGCCCTACGTCTCGGGGGAGGCGTCACCGTCTTACGGTGACGGAGGGGGGTCGGTGCGGCGCTACAGGCCGTAGACCGAGAACTGGCTTTCGATCGACGGATCGAGCATGCGCGCCGCGGCCTGATCGGCCTCGCCCTCCTTCGCCTGGCCATTGCGCAGTCGCGCCAGGCCGCGGCCGTAGAGCGCCAGGGCGCGGTTGGGGTCGACCTGCAGCGCCGCATCGTATTCCCTGATCGCGATCATGGGATCGCCCAGCTTCAGGTAGATGAAGCCACGGGTTTCGCGGACCTCGAGATTGGTCGGCATGAGTTTCAGCACCGTGTCGCAATCCGCGAGCGCACGCACCAGGTCGCGGCCGGCCAGGGCGCGCACCAGGCATCGATTGTTGTAGGCCGGGCCCATCGCCGGATCGAGGTCGATGGCGGCGCTGTAGTCGGCGATGGCCGCATCGTACTGCTTGCGGGAAAACTGGACGTAGCCGCGGTTGTAGAGGGCGAGCGGGTTGTCGCCTTTCACGGCCAGGGCAGCGTCGAGGTCGCGGAGCGCGCGCTCCTGCTCGCCGCGCCTGGCGTGGATCGCGGCGCGGTTGACCAGGGCATCGACATCGAGGGAGTCGCGGTCGAGGGCAGCGTTGTAGTCGCCGAGCGCGATGTCCTCCTGGCCCATCCGGTTGTGGACCAGGCCGCGGAAGACGTGGGCGCGCGAAAAGCCGGGCGCCAGATCGATGGCGGTGTTGATGTCGGCGAGGCCGCGGCCGAACTCGCCGATCTGTCCATAGGCATCGCCGCGGCGGATCAGGGCTTCGACGTTCTTCGGCTGAAGTGCCAGAACCTTGTCGAAGTCGGCGATGGCGCGCACGTAGGCCCGCTTGCGCGTCGCCAGCAGGATGCCTCTGGCGAAATAGGCCATGGCCTCGCCGGGATCGGTCCGGATGGCCTCGTTGTAGTCGGCCAGGGCACGGTCGCCTTGGCCCTGGGCCTCGAGGCTGGCACCACGCCGGTACAGGGCCAGCGCCTCCGGATTGCCGGGATCGATCGCGCTGTCGTAGTGACGCAGCGCCTCGATGTAGTCGTCGCCGGCCATGACCCTCTCGCCCAGGACGGTCCGGGCGGCGCCGCGCTGCAGCCGCGCGAACGCGACCTGGCTCGGCGTCAGGGTGCGGGACTGGATCGCCGCGGAGCAGGCAGCTATCTGCTGCGTGGCAGTGGCCGGGGTGGGAAAGCCGGTCCACAGGCAGGTGCCGTAGGCCGCCTGCGCGGCAAGCGCCACATAGGTGCCCGGGATCATGAATTCCGGCGGAGAAACCGCCTGGACGAAGTCAGCGTGAACAGCGTCCGCCCGCTCGGCCGAGGTCGGCACGGCATGGAACCTCGGCGCGACCAGAAGCAGCGCTGCCACGAAACAAGCGAAGATGACGGCTGCGATCGCAGCCCTGGTCGGCGACATTGTCGGTGACATCGAAAGCCCATTACCCCTGCCTCCTTATGGAGGAAGGCGGGCCCTGGCGAATTGATCTCCCTCAAGCCGGCGCCGGGCGGGGCGCGAGGTCTAGCGCAGCGCGACCAGTTCCAGGGCCGGGCCTGCGAACACGGTGATCGCGCCCACCGCTGCAACGGCGCCGAGCGCCACGGCGATCATGCGCAACCAGGACATCAGCTCTTGTCGCATCGTGCCCTCCCGCATTCTTGGCCCGCAATTCCTGGCCGGCAGGCGTCGGGTTCTGGAGCCCGCGTCCCGCGTACAAACGCTGGCACGCACGACTGGCCGAGTCACGAGGGCCCGGCGATTGCGCGGTGGATAGCAGGCCGGTTGCGCCTCGCAACCCTCTGCCGGCAGGAGGCGGGCGCCGGCAACTCCGGGGCGCTGCCGGCGTTTTCAGGGAGATGGCGACGGGAAAGAAAGGATCGGGCGGAGTGACCCATTTTTGCCGATCGAGACGCCTGCTGGGTGTAACGCTCGCCCTGGCCGTGACCACGAGCCTGGCCGGCTGCGGCGTCGTTGCCGCGCCGGTGCGCGGCACCAGTGCCGTCGTCAAGATCGTGCCGGTGGCGGGCGACGTCGTGGCGGCCCCGCTCGATGTGACGGCCGACATCATCGATTGATCCCGCGAGCGGGGTCTAGCGAAGTGCCACCAGTTCCGTGGCCGGTCCGCCGATCGAGACAACCACCGCGACAATGCCCACGGCGCATAGCGCCACGACGGCCATGCGCACCCAGAATGCCAATTCCTGTCGCATCATCCCCTCCCGCGATCCCTCCGCGATCTCTGGCCGGCAGGCCGGCCAAGGCAGGCAACGCCGGACGGGCTTCGGGGTTCCCTGCCGGGAGCTTCTAAGCGGCGCGGCGGCGGGGGCGGCGGACGGCGCGGACCTTGCCGCTGCCACCGCCGCCGCAGAAGAAGCGGTCGCCGCCGTCGGATTCGAGGCCCGACACGCCGGTACCGGCCGGCATTTCCAGACTTTCCAGGACCTCGCCCGTCCCGGGATCGATCCGTCTTACATCGCTCTCCTCGCCCTCCCAGGTACCGTGCCAGAGTTCGCCGTCGACCCAGGTGACGCCGGTGACGACGCGCTTGGACTCGATGGTGCGCAGGATCTTCCCGGTTTCGGGGTCGATCTGGTGGATCCTGCGGGCCTGGTGCTGGCCGACCCAGAGCGAGCCCTCGGCCCACGCCATGCCCGAATCGCCGCCGTTGCCGGGCGCCGGGATGGTGGCCAGCACGCGGCCGGTCGCGGGATCGATCTTGTGGATGCGGTCCTCGGCGATCTGGAACAGGTGCTTGCCGTCGAAGGCGGTGCCGGCGTGCGAGGCGACCTCGATCGAGCGCTCCACCTTGCCGCTCTCGGGATCGAGGGCGTTCAGCTTGCCGCCGTCGGCGAACCAGACGTGCCGGCCGTCGAACGTCACCCCGTTCACGCGCTCGGCGCCGGGGAAGGGTCCGTATTCGCGCAGGATCTCGGCTGAGGATCGTTTCATGTCGTGGCTCCTTGCTGTGCTGTCCGGCAAGCTAGTCGCCCGGCAGCGGACCCGGGAGTAACAAGCTTGTCGGGAAACCCGGCACCGGCGGGCTGAGCCAGCGCCGCGCCCGGCCGCGGCCGAACCACTGCACCTTGCCGGCCGCCGCCAGCGCATCGAGCGCCCGCTGCACCGTGCGCTGGCTGGCGCCGAGCGCCAGCGCCAGGGCCGAGCTGGACCACGACTCGCCGTCGGCCAGGAAGGCGAGCACCGCGGCATGCGGCTCGTCGACCGGCGGCGCCAGCACGACGATTTCGCGGGCGCGGCGCGGCGCCAGCGCGAAGCCCTGCCCGGTGGCGTCGACACGGGCCAGCGTGCGGAGCGCCGCGCGCAACCGCCCGATCTCGACCCGCAAGCGCGCGCGATGCGATTCGTCGGCGTCCCTGCCGCGGAAGGCGCGGGCGATCAGCGTGCCGCGCGCCACGTCGCCGGGCCAGGCCTCGCCCAGCGCGCGGGCGAGCGCGAACAGGACCGGGCGCGTGGCGAGCGGGACGACCCGGCCGGCGTCGCGCACGACATGGCGGCAGGCATCGACGTCCCGCGCGCCCGCCGCCTGCAGCGCCTCGACCTCGTCGAGCAGGAGGGGGCGTTCGCCGTCGTGCGCGCTCCGGCGCGCGGCCGGAGTGTCCATCACCAGGGCGGCACTTTCGACCTCGGCCGTCAGCGCCGGGATGCCGGCCGCGCGCGCGGCAAGGGCTGCGCGCGCGAGGGCAGCGCGCGCCTGCTTCGCCCGGACGCGGCGCATCGCCAGGCCCGCGACCACGAGCTCGTGAGCCGCCGTCAACGCCGGCGGAAGCGGCGCGGGATCGAGTTCGTCCAGCGCCTGCCCGGCCTCGTCGAGGCGGCCGAGCAGGAGCAGGCGCCGGATCTCGAGGTTGCGCGCATGCGCGGCGTTGATCCGGTCGCCATGGGCTTCGAGCGTCGCCCGCGCGGCGTCGAGTGCCTTGGCAGGCCAGCCGAGGTCACGCGAGACCAGCGCGATCTCGGCTTCGGCCACGACGCAGCGCGCCCGGGCCACCGCCTCCCTCGGACCGAAGGCGCGCGCCGCCCGCCGCAGCAGAAGCTTTGCCCGGGCGAGATCGCCGAGCTGCGCCATGGCGATGCCGCGCAGCGCCAGCGCCGGAGCATCGTCGCGCAGGGCAACCCGCTTCAGGGCGCCGAGCGGATCGCCCGCGGCCAGGGCCCGCGCCGCCGCCGTGATCAGCGAGTCCATGGGAATCCCGCCACACTTGTCACTCCCGCCCTCCGAACGCCGGTCCTAAATCTGTCGCGTGACCAGCACAGGAGGTCAACCATGCCGAACAGGATCGCCTCGCACGAGAGCCGGCTCAAGGCAGGCCGCGATCTGCTATCGCTCGCGGCCGCGCCGACCTTCGCCGTCATGGCGCTGCTCAGCGCCCTGCCCGGCGGCGGCCCGTTGGAGGCGCTCTGCGCCGGCGCGCATGACACCTCGCCGCTCACCGGAATGGCCGCGATGTACGTGCTGATGAGCGTCTTCCATCTGGCGCCGTGGCTGAGATTGATCACCACTACTCGAGGAGAGGAAACATGACCGAGGCCTATACCGGCGGCTGCGCCTGCGGCGCGATCCGCTACGAGATTTCGAGCGAACCGCTGGTGCAGGGCGACTGCCAGTGCCGCGACTGCCAGCGCAAGAGCGGCACCGGGCACGGGTCCTACCTCACCTTCCCGGACAAACGGCGCGTGAAACTAGAAGGCAAGGCGACGCATTGGGACATCGTGGGCGACAGCGGCAAGGTGAAGACCCGCGCCTTCTGCCCGACCTGCGGGTCACCGGTCTATCTGACGTTCTCGGCCATGCCCGATCTCTTCACCGTGCACGCCGCGAGCCTCGACGATCCGGGCCGGTACAAGCCGCAGATGGTGTTCTATGGCGTGCGCGGCCACGCCTGGGATCATCTCGACCCCGCCCTGCCGAAATTCGACAGGATGCCGCCCGGGTGACACCGAGCGGGGAGCACGGGCCGCGCTTTGTCCTTTCCGCGCGCTGCCGGCGGGGACTAGACTTCCGGCGGGATGTTCCGGGGGAGACGACATGCCCACTTCCGTTTGCAGAGACGCGATGGCGTTGCTTGCAGGACTGCTGGCAGCCCTGGTGCTGCTGACGGCACCAGCCTCGGCGCAGAGCCGCGTGACCGATTGCGGCAATGGCTACCACTGCCCGGCCGATCATTCCTGCCTGCTGGGCGGACTGTGCGGACGCGATGTCGAGGCCGTCGCCGGCAGCGTACGCCTGTCGAACGGCAAGTGGTGCGATCCCGGTTTCCGCGAGAGCACGGTCACGCGCGGCACCTGCATGCCCGGCAGCTACTCGGAATGCGCGAACGGCATGATCTGCCCGTCCGGCACGCAGTGCACCGCGGAGGGCAAATGCTCGGGCGGGCCCGAGGCGACCGGCCCGATGTGCGGCAATGCACGGTGCGCCGAAGGCCGGATCTGCTCGAGCCGCGGCAGCTGCATGAACACCGCCTACTTCCAGGATTGCGGCAACGGCACGATCTGCTCGAAGGCGGCGGCCTGCGAGATGCCCTCGGGGTGCGTGATGGTGGCGCCGGAACGCGTCCGCCAGCAAGCCAACAAGCGCTGACGATCGCGGCGGCCCGTCCGGGCCTGGGTCAACTGGCGCACTGGTCCCGCGCCTTGCCGACTGCCAAGGTGCCGCCGCCATGCCGCTTCATTGGGATATCGACGCCGAGCAGAGACTGGTCACCGTGGTGATGGAGGGCGATGTCACGCGCACCGACGTCGAGACCTATCTCGATGCCGTCGACGCGGCCGACCTCTATGACTATCGCAAGCTGGTCGATGCCAGGAACTCCCACACGCGCATGACGTCCGAGGAACTGCTGGCGCTGGGCGGGCGCATGCGCGCCACGCACGGGCAGGGCCGGACGATGGGCGCGCTGGCCGCGGTCCTGCCGGAAGAGCATGTCGAGGCGGTGGCCAGGATGCTCGGCATGCTGGCCGCGGCCGACCGGCCGATGCGGGTCTTCCGCCAGATCGGACCGGCGCGCAAATGGATCCGGAGCCTGCCGGTCTAGACCGAGGACGACATGACGAAACCCAGCCTTGCCCTCCTCGTCCTGCCGGCGCTCGGCGCCTGCAACACCAAGGCGACGCTCGACGAGTCGCAGGTCGAGACCGCGCGGGTGGACGGGCGTCTGTTCGAGATCCGCATCGCGCCGACCGGCACGGCGAACGAGTACAGGATGCTGGTCGTACGGGCGACGCTGGTGATCGATCCCGATCCCGAGGCCGAACGCGCGCGAAACCGTAACGTCGCCCGGCAGTATATGGACCGGACCTGCAAGGGACGACGCTACCAGGTGCTGGACGACACACTGGTGGACGAGGTCAACCTCGAGACCCGCTTCAGGTGCCTCGACTAGTGCCCGATCGCCGCACGAAAGGCGGCAAATATTGCTCTTTCTTTCGGCAACTCATGGCTGCGCCGACGCGTTGAGGTCTTGTCTGCCTCTTACAAGGGAGCCGAGACATGCTGAAACCTGTTGTCTTCGCAGCTATCCTGACCTGCGGTGCTGTCGCGGCCTATGCCCAGCCCGCCCCGAAGCCGGCGCCGCCGCCGGCTCCCACTGAACGCACCGTGTCGACCGGCGATTTCAACGTCAGCGGCGACATGTCGGCCAGCGCCCTGCTCGGCACCAGGGTGCGCAACGCTAACAAGGAAACGATCGGCAAGGTCGACGACATCTACATCGACAAGGATGCCGCCATCAAAGTCGTCGTCATTTCGGTCGGCGGCTTCCTCGGCGTCGGATCGAAGGACGTCGCGGTGAAATGGAGCGACCTCACCTTCAGCCGCGACGACACGTCGGTGGCGCTGACCACTTCGCTCACCAAGGACGCGCTGATGGCGCTGCCTGACTACACCAGAGCCGAGCGTCGTCAGGTCGTTCCGGCGGAAACGGCCACTGCGCCGCCGGCGCGGCCGGCACCCGCGACGCCGCCGAACCGCCAGTAGACCACCAGAAGATGTCGAGAGGGGCGTCCCCAGCGGGACGCCCTTTTCATTGTGGCTTCGGGACCATGCGATAGGCACAGCCCGCAGTCTGCGTCAGCGTGGCGATGACGCGCGGCCCCGACCCGGCGGGAACCGTTATCCTGGAACCTTTCGGGTCGGCATAACTCGGCACAACGGCATCGAAACTGCCGTCGGCGGCGAGCTTCACCGTCCAGATCGGTTGCGGGAAAGACGTGAACACCAGCGACATGGCGCCGTCCCTGACCCGGATTAGGCTGTCGCCGGCGCCGGGCGCGCAAGTGGCTGCGTTGCCGGGCGCGTGTTCGATGACCAGAGGCCACTCCTGGGCGGCGCCCTGGCCGTGGGCAAGCCCCGCGCCCGAGACGATCGCGAACAGCGCGGCGAGTGCCCGGATTTTCATGGATGCCCCTTCCCGTGATGGCTGCGACGGTGGCAGGCGCGCTGAAGCTGGTCAACGAACGGCGGAACCGGCGGCCGAGCCGGAGGCTGGCCCGCCGCAGCGAAAACCGTCACAGTACCGGTCCTGCGAAACACTCTTTTGATAGCCGGTGCGAGCTCAAGGATGATCCACGAACCTGTGTCGACCAAGCCGCCTCCGCTGGGCCGGCGGGTCGACGGCCGGCGCCTCCGCAGCGAGCGGACCAAGCAGCGAATCATCGAGGCCTATCTCGATCTCCTGCGCGAAAGCCCGCAGGTGCCGACGGCCGTGCAGATCGCCGAGCGGGCCGGCTACTCGGTGCGTTCTGTGTTCGAGCGCTTTGCCGACCTGCTGACCCTGAGCCTGGCGGTCGCCGACTATGCCTTCGTCCAGGGCGCGACCCATGCCGTCGCCCGGCATGTCGATGCCGACCGTCAGACGCGGATCAGGTCCCACGTTGAGACGCGCGCCGACGTCTGTGAGAAATGGCTGCCGCTGTGGCGCACGCTGGTGCTCAATCAAAGCGAATCCGACTTGCTGAAGATGCGGATTGAGTACATGCGCGAGGCCTTCGTCGCTCGCCTGGAGCTGATGTACCGGCCGGAACTAGCGCAGCTTCCGGAGCCGGAGCGCAAACAGCTCCTGATCGCCCTCGAGGCGCTGATCGACTTCGAGAGCTGGGGCCGGATGCGCGAACGTCACGGCCTGTCGGTCGAAGCGGCCCGCGGCGTGTGGATCAACGCCATCAACCGGATGCTGCCGACGGCGACGGCCCTATCTTAGCGACGACCGGCGCGATTGACCGGGCCGCCGCGATTCACGTCGTCGCCCGCTCCCGGAGCGACACCGGCACCGGGCGCGCCAACGCCTACTCCCGGCGCGACCCCGACGCCCGGGGCGCCGGCACCCGCGCCCGGAACGACTCCGACACCAGGCGCACCGACGCCGGGCCTGAAGGCGCGATCGGGATGCATCACGCACCCTTTCGGCACGCCGACCGCCGAGCAGTAGACCTCGGCCGCGACAGGCGTCACGGAGGCCAGCGCCAGACCAAACGACAGCAGAGCGAACCGACGGACCATGACGAGCTCCTGCGTGCTGAAAATGATGATGCTTCTTGGGCCTATCGCTGTGTCGACACGCCGGTACCCGACGAAGGTTCAAGATTGTTGTCGGGTTGCAGGTAGAGCGTCAACGAGAGGACCACGACGAAAATCGCGCCCCACATCAGCCATCTCTCGCGGCCCGGCTTCATTTTTTCCCCTTCGAGAGGTCCCGCCTTGCGGGACCCGGCAGCAAACGACGGCACGGCCGGCGCACTTCGAGCGGGCAGACAGTCGACAAGGCGGGCCGCGATCGCCCCCGACTCCGAGACTTTCCAGTCACCCGCCGGCAGGGTCGCGATCGTGGCGGCCAGCGCCCAGGCCGCCGCCTCCCTGGGAAGGTCCGACAGGCGAGCGGCTTCCTGCCACGGGTCGAGGCCAAGGCGCGTCAACGCCGTGAGGACGGTGAGCTGCACGCCGACGGCCTCCTCGCCGACCGAGGCGAAGAGGAACGCGTTGTACTCGGAGTGACCGAGGGTGAATTCCGGACGCAGCGTCATTGGTGCTCACCCTCGTTGCGAGAGGGGGCTAGAAGCCCATCCCGCCGCCCATACCACCCATCCCGCCACCGCCCATGCCGCCGCCGGGCATGCCGCCGGCATTGCCATTCGGCGCCTCGACCACCATCGCCTCGGTGGTGATGAGGAGACCGGCCACGGAGACCGCCCCCTGGAGCGCGGCGCGAACGACCTTGGTCGGGTCGATGACGCCGGCCTTGATCATGTTGACGTACTCCGCCTTCTGGGCGTCGAAGCCGAAGTTGACGTCCTTCTGCTCTAGCATGCGCCCAGCGACCACGGCTCCGTCGAAGCCGGCGTTCTCGGCGATCTGGCGCACCGGCGCCTGCAGCGCGCGGCGCACGATGTCGATGCCGACCTGCTGGTCGTGGTTGCCGCCGCGCTTGCCGTCGAGCACGCGCGTGGCATAGAGCAGCGCCGCACCGCCACCGGCAACGACACCCTCCTCGACCGCGGCCTTGGTCGCGTGCATGGCGTCGTCGACGCGATCCTTCTTCTCCTTGACCTCGATCTCGGTGGCGCCGCCGACCTTGATGATGGCCACGCCGCCCGCAAGCTTGGCCAGCCGTTCCTGCAGCTTCTCGCGGTCGTAGTCGGAGGTCGTGTCCTCGACTTGCTTCTTGATCTGCGAGACCCGGGCCTCGATGTCCTTCTTCTTGCCCGCGCCGTCGATCACCGTGGTGTTGTCCTTGTCGATGCGGACCCGCTTGGCAGAGCCCAGCATGTCGAGGGTCACGTTCTCGAGCTTGGTGCCGAGATCCTCGCTGATCACCTGGCCCGCAGTCAGGATGGCGAGATCTTCGAGCATCTCCTTGCGACGATCGCCGAAACCCGGCGCCTTGACGGCCGCGACCTTGAGGCCACCGCGCAGCTTGTTGACGACCAGGGTGGCCAACACCTCGCCTTCGATGTCCTCGGCGATGATGAGCAACGGCCGGCCCGACTGCACGATCGATTCGAGCAGCGGCAGCACGGTTTGCAGGCTGGAGAGCTTCTTCTCGTGGATCAGGATGTAGGGGTTCTCGATCTCGCAGATCATCTTCTCGGCATTGGTGACGAAGTAGGGCGAGAGATAGCCGCGGTCGAACTGCATGCCCTCGACGACGTCGAGCTCGGTGTCGAGGCTCTTGGCCTCCTCGACGGTGATCACGCCTTCCTTGCCGACCTTCTCCATCGCCTTGGCGATCATGTCGCCGATGTCGCGTTCGCCGTTGCCCGCGATGGTGCCGACCTGCGCCACTTCGGCCGAGGTCGAAATCTTCTTCGAGCGCTTCTTCAAGTCTTCCACCACGGCTTCGACCGCGATGTCGATGCCGCGCTTCAGGTCCATCGGGTTCATGCCCGCCGCCACGGCCTTCGAGCCTTCGCGCACGATCGCCTGGGCGAGAACGGTCGCCGTCACGTATCTTTTTGCTTTGTGTATGGTACGTGATGAATTTCCCCATCGTTTCTGAGATTTTTTGACTTAGCAAAATTACTTTTATTTTAATTTAAAAAATAAAATTAATGTTC
>JACPVT010000362.1 GCA_016191685.1 Rhodospirillales bacterium
AGCTGGAAGACGATCTTCACGCCGTCGACGACGTGCTCCTCGACAGGCTGGGCGATGAGCTGCGTTGGCGCGATCAGTCCGGGCGTGCCGCGCGCCACGCTCTTGCCCAGTCCGGCGTCGACCTGGCCGCGCGGCCCGCGCGGCAGCATCGACCCGAACTGGAACTGGGCGCGGCGCATCATCGGCGGCCCGGCCAGCACGTTCTCGCCCGAGATCGCCTCCATGAAGCCGGCGGGCGCGATCACCGCAACCTTGCCGCTCCTGACGTCGGCCTCGTCGACGACGCCGCGCACGCCGCCATAGTGGTCGATGTGGCTGTGAGTGTAGATGACCGCCACGACCGGCTTGTTCGACCGGTGCGCGCGGTAATGGGCAAGTGCTGCGCGCGCCACCTCGGCTGTCGTCAGCGGATCGATCAGGATCAGGCCGCTGTCGCCTTCGATCACCGTCATGTTGGAGATGTCGAAGCCACGCAGCTGATAGAGGCGGTCGGTGACCTTGAACAGGCCGTTGGCCATGTTGAGCCGCGCCATGCGCCACAGGCTCGGGTTGACCGTGGCCGGCGCCAGCTCGCCGTCGATGAAGGCATATTCGCCGAGGTTCCACAGCGCCGTGCCGCCTGCCGTCCGCACCATGCCCTCGGGCACCGGCGCGATCAGGCCGCGCTTGGCCGCCTCGAAATCGGCAACGTCGGCGAACGGCAGCAGCGCCGCCACGGCGGCATTGGCGGCTCGCGTCGCGGGCTCGGCGTCGCGCGCCGCATCGAGATGCGACGCGGGAACCGGAACGGCGGATGCTGTGGCCATCTCGCGCTGCCTAGCCTTCGATCTTGATGCCGTTGTCCTTCACCACCTTGGTCCAGCGCTCGGTCTCGAACTTGAGCTTCTCCTGGTAGGCTTCGGGCGTCGATCCGGTGGTGAAGTAGCCGAGATCGGCGAACTTCTTCTCGACCTCGGGCTGCTTGATGATCTGGCGCACGAGCCCGTTCAGCCGGTCGAGGACGGGCCGCGGAATGCCGGCTGGCGCCACCACGCCGAAGAACACCGCGCTCACCATGTCGGGCATGCCGAGCTCGACCACCGTCGGAACGTCGGGGCAGACCGGCGAACGCTTCTCCGACGACACGGCGAGGCCGGTGAGCTTGCCCTGCGCGGCAAGGACGCCGGCCGGCATGACGACGTCGATGACGATCGGCACATGGCCGCCCATGACATCGCGCAACGCGTCGGCCGCATTCTTGTAGGCGACATTCTCGAGGTTGAGCTTGTTTCGGGTGCGGAACAGCTCGGCCCAGAGATGCGGCTGGTTGCCGAGGCCAGACGTGGCATAGCGAACCCTCTGCGGCTGCTTGGCGGACCACTCGACAAAGCTCTTGTAGTCCTTGACCGGCAGGTCCTTGTTGACGGCGATGAAGTCGGGAATGTCGGCAAGCGTCGAGATCGGCTGGAAGTCCTTCAGCGGATCGTAGGGCTGCTTCAGCCCGAGGGCGGCGTTGGTGGCAAGCGTCGTCGTGCCGAGCAGCAGCGTGTAGCCGTCGGGCTTTGACTTGGCGACCAGATCCATGCCGATGATGGTGTTGCCGCCGCCCTTGTTCTCGACGATGACCTGCTGGCCAACCAGCGGCGTCATCTTCTCGGCGAGCAGCCGGCCTGCCGTGTCGGTGGCGCCGCCCGGTCCGTAGGGAACGACGATCTTGATCGGCTGGCTCGGCCAAGCCTGCGCCCTGACGGCGGAAGCACCGACGATGGTCCAGCCGGCGGTTGCCGCCAGGACGCTGCGTCGCTTGATCATTGTAATCTCCCTACCCTGTTCCCGGCGGGAGGATCGCAAGCCGCAGCCCACCGCGCAATGCGCGGCGGCCAGCGCCGTTCTACTCTGCGGGCTTCGCCGCCATGACCTGCACGTCGCGCTCGTTCGGCAGCAGCGACAGGGCCAGGAACGAGCAGAAGGCCACGCCGGCCAGCACCATCAAAAGTACCGGGAAGCCCGCGTCCTTCACGGCCGGCCCGATCAGCGCCACCACGAAGGAACTGACGCCGAAACCGATGGCGAGCCGGACGCCGGTCACGCGGCTGCGCATGCGGTCGTCGATGTAGCGCACGATCATCGCGTCGGTGAAGGGAATGGCGCCGAACACCAGCAGCATGAAGCCGACGGCCGTCAGGAACAGCGCCCAGCCCTCGGCTTGCGAGGCGATCAGGAACAGCGGCACCTGCAGCAGCACGATCGGCAGGTAGATGTTCTTCAGCGGATAGCGGTCGATCAGCTTGCCGACCACGAGCTGGGCCAGCGAAGCCAGGGCGAAGATGATGAACAGCATGGTGGCCAGCATCACCGGATCCTGCGCGATGCTCTTGGCGCGCATGCTCAACAACTCGCCGTTTCCGTTGGTCGTGAAGTTGAAGATGATGCTGCCGGTCACCGCGGTGAAGGTCATGATCGCGAACACCCTCGCCATCAC
Organism: Rhodospirillales bacterium; assembly: GCA_016191685.1. Taxonomy (GTDB): domain Bacteria; phylum Pseudomonadota; class Alphaproteobacteria; order Reyranellales; family Reyranellaceae; genus Reyranella. The sequence goes on from JACPVT010000362.1 coordinate 2,462, forward strand.
CGCAGGCGGCAGGTCGAGCATCTTGGGCTTGCGCTTGGCCGGCGCCTCTTCCTCGCGCGGCACCAGGATCACGAAGGCCACGGCGGCGAGGAGACAGATCACGCCCGGGATGACGAACGCCATCTGCCAGCCGAAGCGCTGGGCAATGTAGACGGAGAGACCGGCGGCGATGGCGATGCCCATGTTGCCGGCCAATCCGTTGACACCGATCGTGAAGCCCGGGTTCCTGGCCTTCTGAACCAGCATCGGAATGCCGACCGGATGGTAGATCGAGGCGAAGGCGCCCATCAGGGTGAGCGCCGCGCCGATCTGCCATTTGTTGCTGCAGAGCGCGATCACCAGGGCCGAGACGCCCATGCCGGCGAAGAAGATCACCATCATGATCCAACGGCCCCAGTGGTCGCCGAGGCGGCCGCTTACGATCGAGCCGGCGCCAAACATGAAGAGCGCGCCGTAATTGAAGGGCGTCAGCTCCGTCCATTCCACGCCCCACACCCCCGCGATCACACCCCAGCTGTAGGCGAACACCACCAGGATCCAGTGATCCATGGCGTGGCCGATGTTGAGCAGGATGGCGCTGGGGCTGCTGTGGTTCATGTTGTGCGTGTCCTCCAACATAGAGAGTAGGTGTGGCGGATCTGGCTGTCTTGCGCTAGATTGCCAACTTATGTTGAGAAAGAGACAGAAGCCCTCGCCGCCCACCGAACGGTCGACCGATCCGGCCGACTATCAGCGCGTGCCGCGGGCCGTGGCAGCGATGCCCAAGGACTTTGCCAACGGCTTCGAGATCGCCCCGCACAGTCACGAGCGGGCGCAGCTCATCTATGCCACGGCCGGCACGATGCGGGTGGCCACCAGCGACGGCATGTGGATGGTTCCGCCGCAACGCGCGGTGTGGATGCCGGCACGCGTGCGCCACGGCATCGTCATGTCGAGCGACGTGACGATGCGTACGCTCTATCTGCGCGAGGACGCCGCCCGGTTCATGCCCGACGCCTGCCGGGTGCTGCCGGTATCGCCGCTGTTGCGTGAGCTGATCGTGCGCGCCACCGAACTGCCGATGCATTACGATGAAGACGGTCCCGCTGGCCATGTCGTGGCGCTGATCCTGACGGAGCTGCGTGGACTGCAATCCCTGCCGTTGCAGCTACCGATGCCGAGCGACCTCAGGCTACGCGGCCTGTGCGAAAGACTGCTGGCCGCCCCGGGCGATCAGCGCACGTTGGGCGCGTGGGCACGCACCATCAACGCCAGTGCCCGCACCCTTGCCCGTCACTTCCAGAACGAGACCGGTTTGAGTTTCGGCGCCTGGCGCCAGCAGGCGCGCGTGCTCGAAGCCATGGGCCGACTGGGCGGCGGCGCGCCGGTGACGCAGGTGGCGCTCGATCTCGGATACGACAGCACGAGCGCCTTCAGCGCCATGTTCCGCCGAGCCTGCGGCGCATCGCCCAGTGCCTATCGCCCTGCAACAAGACCCTCCACGGCGTGAGGAGATTTCCCAAGCCTTTGCAACCTGTTAGCGCATTGAAGCCTTGACGTAGTGATCTCAAATATCCCCAATGCGCCACCTATTTGCGGTACTCTAAACCGTCATTTACCCCAGATCGGCTGCTCCGCCGCCGCTTGGAGTCTCTGTTGAAGCCGACCGATATCGCGAACCCTGACTATTTCCACAAGGTCGTCGACTGCCAGTGGGCCTGCCCCGCCCATACGCCCGTCCCCGAGTACATCCGGCTGATCGCGCATGGCCGCTACTCCGACGCCTACATGATCAACTGGAAGTCCAATGTGTTCCCGGGGATCCTGGGCCGGACCTGCGACCGGCCGTGCGAACCGGCCTGCCGGCGCAGCCGCGTCGAGGACGAAAACCTCGTCAAGGGCAAGAAGGAGCCGGTGGCGATCTGCCGGCTGAAGCGCGTCGCCGCCGACTACAAGGACGGCGACATCGGCACCAAGATGCCGAAGGCGCCGGCCAAGAATGGCAAGCGCGTCGCCTGCATCGGCGGCGGCCCCGCTTCGCTCACCGTGGCGCGTGATCTCGCGGTGATCGGCTACGAGATCGTGATCTACGACCAGGATCCCAAGCTCGGCGGCTTCATCCGCACGCAGATCCCGCATTTCCGCCTGCCCGAGTCGGTGATCGACGAGGAAGTGGGCTACATCACCGGCATCGGCAACATCGAGTTCCGCCACCAGCGCGTGGACTCGATGAAGGCGGTCCTGGCCGAAGGCTACGACGCGGTTTTCGTCGGCTCCGGCGCGCCGCGCGGCCGCGATCTTGACGTGCCCGGCCGCAAGGAGGCTGCAGCCAATATCCATATCGGCCTTGATTGGCTGTCGTCGGTGTCGTTCGGCCACATCACCAAGGTCGGCAAGCGGGTCATCGTGCTGGGCGGCGGCAACACCGCCATGGATTGCTGTCGCACGGCGCGCCGCCTGGGCGGCGAGGACGTGAAGGTGATCGTCCGCTCCGGCTTCGAGGAGATGAAGGCGTCGCCCTGGGAAAAGGAAGACGCGATGGGTGAGGACATCCCCATCCTCAACATGCTCGTTCCCAAGGAAGTCACGCACAAGAACGGCAAGATCACCGGCGTCACCTTCGAAAAGGTCAAAGCCGAGTACGACGCCAAGGGCCGCCGTTCGCTGGTGCCGTCGGGTGAGCCCGACCAGCATCACGAATGCGACGACGTCCTGGTGGCGATCGGCCAGGAGAACGCCTTCCCGTGGATCGAGAAGGACGCCGGCATCGAATTCGACAAGTGGGGCCTGCCCAAGCTCGACGAAAAGACCTTCGGCAGCAGCCATCCCAAGATCTTCTTCGGTGGCGACGCCGCCTTCGGCCCGAAGAACATCATCTGGGCCGCCGCCCACGGCCACGATGCGGCGATCTCGATCCACAAGATGCTGATCGGCGAGAACCCGGCGGAGCGGCCGGCGCCCGGCGTCAATGTCGCCAGCCAGAAGATGGGCATCCACGAGTGGAGCTACGACAACGCGCCGACCATCGACCATCGCTTCAAGGTCCCGCACCGCGCCAAGCAGGAAGCGCTGAAGGACATCATGGCCGAGGTCGAGTTGGGCTTCGACCCGGCGCTCGCCTTCAAGGAGGCGCAGCGCTGCCTGAACTGCGACGTGCAGACTGTCTTCACCGGCACGCTGTGCATCGAGTGCGACGCCTGCGTCGACATCTGTCCGATGGACTGCATCACCTTCGCCGAGAACGGCGAGGAGAAGGACTTGCGCACGCGTCTCGTCGCGCCGGCCATGAATCCGACCCAGGATCTCTACATCGGCAACGACCTCAAGACCGGTCGGGTCATGGTCAAGGACGAGGATGTCTGCCTGCATTGCGGGCTCTGTGCCGAGCGCTGCCCGACCGGCGCCTGGGACATGCGCAAGTACTACGTGGAAATGACCCAAGCGGAGCACGCATGCCGCAAGCAATAGCCGCCGTTAACGATTTCGTCGTCAAGTTCGCAAACGTCAACGGTTCCGGATCGGCCAGCGCCAACGAACTGTTCGCGCGCTCCATCCTGCGCATGGGCGTGCCCGTCAGCCCGCGCAACATCTTCCCCTCCAACATCCAGGGCCTGCCGACCTGGTACGAGGTCCGCGTCACCGAGAAGGGCCATCTCGGCCGCCGCGGCGGCGTCGACATGATGGTCGCGATGAACCCGCAGACCTGGGCCGAGGACGTGAAGGAGATCGAGCCCGGCGGCTATCTCTTCTACGACAGCACCAAGCCGATGCCGTCGTCGATGTTCCGCGAGGACATCAACGTGATCGGCGTGCCGCTGACCGCCATCACCAACGCCACCTACTCCGACGCGCGTCAGCGTCAACTGTTCAAGAACATCATCTACGTCGGCGCGCTCTCGGTGCTGCTCGACATCGACGACAACGAGATCAAGCGGCTGTTCGGCGAGCAGTTCAAGGGCAAGGAGAAGCTGCTCGATTCCAACGTCAAGGCGCTCAACCTCGGCCGCGACTGGGTCAAGCAGCACATCGATCCCGCCTCGGTGAAGCTGAAAGTCAGACGCGCCGACAATGTCGGCGACCGCATCTTCGTCGAAGGCAACAATGCCGCGGCCCTCGGCGCGGTCTACGGCGGCGCCACCGTCTGCGCCTGGTACCCGATCACTCCCTCGTCCTCGCTCGCCGAGGCCTTCCAGGCGCACTGCAAGCGGTTGCGCCACGACAAGGACACCGGCAAGGCCAAGTACGCCATCGTCCAGGCCGAGGACGAGCTCGCCTCGATCGGCATCGTGATCGGCGCGGCCTGGAACGGCTCGCGCTCCTTCACCAGCACCTCGGGCCCCGGCATCTCGCTGATGACGGAGTTCATCGGCCTCGCCTCCTTCGCCGAGGTCCCGGCGGTGATCGTGAACGTGCAGCGCGGCGGGCCCTCGACAGGCATGCCGACCCGCACACAGCAGTCCGACCTGCTCAGCTGCGCCTATGCCTCCAACGGCGACACCAAACACGTGCTGCTGTTCCCCGAGGATCCCGGCGAGTGCTTCGATTTCACCGCCGACGCGCTCGATCTCGCCGATCGCCTGCAGACGCCGGTGTTCGTCATGACCGACCTCGACATCGGCATGAACCATCGCCTCAGCAAGCCCTTCCATTGGGACGAGCAGCGCGTCATCGACCGCGGCAAGGTGATGACGGCCGCCGAGCTCGAGGCCGGCAAGAATTTCGGCCGCTATCTCGACGTCGACGGCGACGGCATCCCCTTCCGCACCTATCCCGGCACGCATCCGACCAAGGGGGCCTATTTCACCCGCGGCACGACCAAGGACGAGTATGCGCGCTACAGCGAAGAGGGCGCGGTCTACGTCCGCAACATGGAGCGGCTGCAGAAGAAGTTCGTCACCGCCGCCAAGATCGCGCCGCAGCCGATCCGCTACTCCTCGCCCAAGCCGACGCGCTACGGCGTGATCTATTTCGGCTCCACCAGCCCCTCGATGGCCGAGGCGCTGGAGCAGCTCGAGGCCGACGGCAACCACGTCAACGCGCTGCGCGTCCGCGCCTTCCCGTTCGCCCAGGGCGTCGAGGATTTCATCCACGAACACGACCGCGTGTTCATCGTCGAGCAGAACCGCGACTCGCAGCTCCGCACCATGCTGATGAGCGAGTTCGTGCTCGACGGCCGCAAGCTTGTCCCCGTCCTGCATTACGACGGCACGCCGATCACGGCGCGCTTCATCACGGCCGACATCGCCAAGAAGCTCGGCCAGCTCAAGGTTGTCTCGTTCGAGAAGGCCGCGTCATGACCTATATCGCCAAGCCCCGGCTGCATCACCCCTCGCTGGTCAAGAACAAGGCCGGCTACACGCGGCGCGACTACGAGGGCGCGGTCTCGACCCTGTGCGCCGGCTGCGGCCACGACTCGATCAGCGCCGCCATCATCCAGGCGAGCTACGAGCTCGACGTGCTGCCGCACCGCATCGCCAAGCTGTCGGGCATCGGCTGCTCGTCCAAGGCGCCGACCTACTTCCTGGGTGCCAGCCACGGCTTCAACACGGTGCACGGCCGCATGCCGTCGGTGATGACCGGCGCCAACCTCGCCAACAAGGAACTGGTCTACATGGGCGTGTCGGGCGACGGCGATTCGGCCTCGATCGGACTCGGCCAGTTCGCCCATATCATGCGCCGCGGCATCAACATGACCTACATCGTCATGAACAACGGCGTCTACGGTCTCACCAAGGGCCAGTTCTCGGCCACCGCCGACAAGGGCTCGATCAGCAAGAAGGGCGTCGCCAACTCGGACGAACCGATCGATCTGGTCTCGCTCGCCATGCTGATGGGCGCCACCTTCGTCGGCCGCTCGTTCTCGGGCGACAAGCACCAGCTGGTGCCGCTGATCAAGGCGGCGATGGCGCACAAGGGTGCGGCCTTCCTCGACGTCATCAGCCCCTGCGTGGCCTTCAACAACCATCCCGGCTCGACCAAGAGCTACGACTACGTGCGTGAGCACAACGAGGCGCTGAACCGCATCGATTTCATCGAGAGCCGCGAGGAGATCACAACCTCCTACGACCCCGGCACCTTGACCACCGTGCGCCAGCACGACGGCTCGCTGCTCCGCCTGCGCAAGCTCGGCGAGGACTACGACCACTCCGACAAGGTGG
>JACPVT010000363.1 GCA_016191685.1 Rhodospirillales bacterium
GATCGCTGCCGAGACGAACTCCGGCGAAAGACAGAACATCTTCTGGCCATAGCCATTGACGAGGTCGACATATTCGTTGCCGTCGATTTCCCAGATCTTCGATCCCTTCGCCTTGGCGGCGATCAGTGGATAGACCAGTTCCTTCCATTCCCGGCGGAAGCCCGCGACCGTGCGGGGGTCGGCGAGGACAGCCCGGTCCTGCTGTGTCCTTGCCTTGGAAAGCGGCGTGCGTGCGTTCACCCGCCGTATCAGATCCTCGATGTAGCTGCGCTGGGTCGCGGTCAGGTCCTGCTGGCCGCCCGTCGAAGGCCGCTGCAGGCGTACGCGGGCGTTGGCCTCCTCCCGCGGGACGGGAGCGGCGATTGGTGCGGCAACGCGTGGAACGGGGGCCGCAGCGGTTGGCGGCGACCAATCGCGAGGCAGGGTCGACTCGAGATGCGCGGCGAGGCGGGCGACCGACGGCATGTCGCTCAGCAACTGCCGGAACGTGACCTTGGTCTTGAACTTCTTCTCCAGGGCGCGCGCGACCTGGCCGAGCAGGAGCGAATCGAAGCCCAACGCGACGAAGTTCTCCTGCGGGTCGATGTCGGATACGCCCGACAGCTCCTCCAAGATTGCGATGATCTCCGCCTCAAGTCCATCGATACGCGGCGCGGCAGGGCCGGCCGGTGCAGCCGGGCCATCCGGCAGGCGGGCGACCGACGGCTCGAGAGGCAGGGGCGCGGACGCGATCGTACTGCGCCTGTCCGAGCGCTCGATCCAATGGCGCTTGCGCTGGAAGCGATAGGCCGGAAGCGGGATCTTGTTGCCCCGAGTGCCTGCCCCGGCCGTCCAGTCGGGTGAAAAGCCCGCACTCCAGAGGGCCGCCAGCGCATCATCGAGGTCGTCGGTCTCGGCGTCCGCAAGACTCGCAGTGGCCCCACTCAGTTTCTTCCGGTCGACGATCTGTGCCGCCAGTACCGAGAGGGTGCGGCCGGGCCCGACTTCGAGCAGGAACGGATGGCTGTCTCCCACCACGGTCGCCAGGGCGTCGGCGAAGCGCACCGGTGCGCGGCCGTGGCGCGACCAGTATTTCGGGTCGATTGCTTGCGCTGCGTCGGCCCAGCCACCGGTGACGCAGGACGCAAAGCGCATCCGGGGTGGCATGAGTTGCACGGCGCCGGCGGCGCGCTCGATCTGTGCGACGACGGGGTCGAGCGCGCGCGAATGGAAGGCATGCGACACGGCGAGGGGCTGGCACGCCACGCCCTTTGCCGTCAGCCTGTCGCTCAGCGCCTCGATGTCCCTGGTCGGGCCGGATGCGACGCAGAGCGACGGCGCGTTGATGGCGGCGAGGTCGAGCGTATCGCCCAGTTCGGCCCGCAGTTCGCTCTCCGGCAGGCGAACTGCCAACATGGCGCCCGAGGCCATGCCCTGCATGATCCGGGCGCGCGTGGCGACAAGGTGGCAGCCTTCCTCGAACGAGAAGACACCGGCCAGGCAAGCCGCGACGAACTCGCCGACGCTGTGGCCGACCATGGCGTCGGGCTCGAGGCCCCACGACATCCAGAGCCTGGCCAGCGCATATTCGAAGACGAACAGCGCCGGCTGCGCCAGCAGGGTGGCGTCACCGCGTGGCGCCGTCGGATCGAGCAGTTGCGCGCGCAGTTCGGCGTCGGCGATCGGCTCGGCGATGGCAATGCCCGCGTCCAGCAGGGCCCTGAAGGAGGCGTGATCCCGGTAGAGGGGGCGCGCCATTCCCGGGTACTGCGCGCCCTGGCCGGGAAACAGGAAGATGAGCGGCGGTCTGTCGCCGACCTTCGCCGCGGGCTGGGGCAGCGGCAGGGCACGCAGCGCTGCGATGGCCTGCTCGCGCGACGAGCATGTGACGGCCGCCCGCCGGGCGAAGGCGCGACGGCCCGTCTGCAGCGTGTAGGCGACATCTTCCAGTGCCGTTTCCGGGTCGCGGGCAAGGCGATCCGCCAGCGCTCCGGCAGCCTCGCCAAGAGCCGCGTCGGTCCTGGCGGACAGCGGCAAAACGTGGCGCCTCGGCGCCGTCTCGCGGGCCGGTGCGACGGACGGCGCCTCCTCGAGCACGATGTGTACGTTCGTGCCACCGACGCCGAAGGAACTGACGCCGGCGCGGCGCGGGCTGTACCCCTGCGGCCAGGCGACGGGCGCCGTCGGGAAGTAGAACGGGGTTCCGGCAAGGTCGATGTGCCGGTTGGGCTTGCGGAAGTTCGCGAGCGGCGGGATTTCGTGACGATGCAGCGCGAGCGCCGCCTTGATCAGGCCTGCCGCACCGGAGGCCACGTCCAGGTGGCCCACGTTCGCCTTGGCGGAACCCAGGGCGCAGTGGGGGCGCTCGACACGGGCCGATCCGAAGCCGCGTACAAGTCCGGCGAACTCGATCGGATCGCCCAGCGGGGTCGCCGTGCCGTGGCATTCGACATAGCCGATCGAGCCGGCGTCGATTCCGGCCGCGGCGATAGCCGAGGCGATGACGTCCGCCTGTCCCCGTACGCTGGGCGCGGTAAAGCCGACCTTGTCGCTGCCGTCGTTGTTGACTGCGCTGCCGCGAATGACGGCGTAGATGTGATCGCGATCCTCGATGGCATCTGCCAGGCGCTTCAGAAAAACGATGCCGGCGCCGTCGCCGAATACCGTGCCGGCGGCGTTGTCGTCGAAGGGCCGGCAAGCACCGTCGGGCGAGACCATGCCGCCTTCCTGGTGCAGGTAGCCGCGTTTCTGCGGGAAGGTGATGGAGACGCCGCCGGCCAGCGCCATGTCCGACTGGTACAGCAGCAGGCTCTGACAGGCTTCGGCGATGGCGAGCAGCGAGGTCGAACAGGCGCTTTGCACGGTCATCGCCGGACCGCGCAGGTTCAGCTTGTAGGCGATGCGCGTTGCCAGCGTGTCGGGGAGCGCGCCCAGCAACGCATCGTAGGAGCCCACCTGGTAGTCGCTGGCGAACTTGTCCGGATCAAGCCGCTCGGCAAGGACGTTGGTGAGCAGGTAGGTGTTCATGCTGCAGCCGGCGAACACACCGATCGCGCCGGGGAAGCGCGCGGGATCGTAGCCCGCGTCCTCGAGCGCCGACCATGCGCACTCCAGCAGCAGGCGATGCTGCGGATCGGTCAGCGCGGCCTCGCGGGGCAGCATGCCGAAGAACTCGGCATCGAACAGGTCGACGTTCGCCAGGATCGGCCGTGCACGCACGAAGTTGGCGGCCTTGCGGACGTCGTCGGGGAAGGAGTCTTCGAGTTCGGCGTCGGAGAAGCGGCTGATCGAGGTCGTGCCGGCGCGGATGTTGGCCCAGAACTGGTCGACGTCGTCGGCTCCGGGAAACCTGCCGGCAAGCCCGATGATCGCGATGGCGTTCTCAGGGACGCTCATCGGGCCGGCCGGGAGCCCCGCAACCGCCTCAGCGCGTCGGCCCGCTGTCGTGCCCGCCGCTGTGCCGCTGTGTCGACTGACGTGTGCCCGCTCTCGATCGCCCGCGCCAGTTCGCGCACGTTGGAATGCTCGAAGAGGGCAAGCACCTCGACACCGGGCCAGACCCGCGCAATCAGGGCATGGGCTTCCACCAGCTTGAGTGAAGTCGCACCGAGGTCGAAGAAGTTGGTGTCCGGTCCGATGGCATGGAGACCGAGTACGCGGGCCAGGATGCCGCTCAGGGCTCGTTCGGTCTCGCCGTTTGCAGCGGTCGACGCCGACATCTCGGCCGGTCTGGCCGCCGGCAGGCGTTCGAGATCGACTTTACCGTTCGGGGTCAGCGGAAATTCGTCGAGCACCATGACCTGCGACGGCCGCATGTGGGGCGGCAACGCACGCGCAAGCCCCGCGCGCACCTCCGACACCAGCGCCGTGCGGTCACAGGCGCTGGACGCCGGCTTGAGGTAGCCGGTCAAGAGGGGGGCGCCTCCATCGCTCCTGGCCACGGCCACGATGGCGTCGGCAACGCCGCTGCTGCGCCGCAGGGCTTCCTCGATCTCGCCGAGTTCCACGCGCATGCCGTCGATCTTGACCTGCCGGTCACGCCGGCCGATGAAGTCGAGGTTGCCGTCGGGCCGGCTGCGCGCGAGATCGCCCGTTCGGTAGAGCGTGGCGCCGGTTCGTTCGGGATCGGGGACGAACTGAGCCGCCGATTGCCGCGCGTTGCCAAGGTAGCCGGACGCGAGCCCGAGGCCGCCCGCATAGAGCATGCCGACCTCGCCCGGCGTCACCGGCTTCATGTCGTCATCGAGGAGCCGGACATAGGTGCCGCGAATGGCGGTGCCGATCGGCACCGGCCCGTGGCCCCAGCCTTCGCGGGGAATCCGGTAGCAGCAGGTGAAGGTCGTGTTTTCCGTCGGTCCGTAGCCGTTGATCAGCTGGCAGTCGGGGTACGCGGCCTGCGCGCGCATGACGTGCGTGGGTGACAGCACGTCGCCGCCGGCGAGGATCTGACGAAGGTCCCGGAGCGCATCGAGTTGATGATCGACGAGTACATTGAAGAGACCGGCGGTGAACCAGGCCGTCGTGACGCCGTTCAACCTGATCGCGTCAGCGATCGACTGCAGCGAAGCGCGATCGTCCTCGATGACGACCCCGCGCGCGCCATGCAGCAGCGTGCCCCATATTTCGAACGTGCTGGCGTCGAAGGCGAGTGGCGAATTGTGAAGGAGGACCTCGTCCGCACCGAAATGGGCATAGGTCTGGCCGGTGACCAGCCGTACCACGGCGCGATGGGGGATCAGTGCACCCTTCGGCCGGCCCGTCGAGCCCGAGGTGTACATGACGCAGGCGATGTCGGCTGGAGCGCAGCTGCTTTCCAGCGCCGCCTCCGACTCGGTGCCGGCGGCGGCAAGCGCGGCATCGAGGCTCGTCGCTGGAACGGAAAAGTCGCCGGCCGGGTCTTCGCCGGAAAGAACCAGATCGGCGCCGCTGTCGCGCAGCATCCAGTCGTGATAGGCGATCGGCGCGGCGGCATCCAACGGCATATAGGCCGCGCCGCTCTTGACGATCGCCAGGATCGACACCAGCGACGCAATCGAACGCCCGGCGTGCAACGCCACCACGCTTCCCGCGCGAACGCCGTGGCGGCGCAGGAAGCGCGCAAACTGGTTGGAACGCCGGTCGAGCTCGGCGTAGGTCAGAGCGCCGCCGCCCTGGACAATTGCAACAGTCGAGGCGGCGGTCTGCGCACTTGCGGCAAACCGTTTGGTGATCGTCTCGCCGGTGGCCCCGAAATCGAAGGCTTCGCCATCACGAAACGCGCCAAGCAATGCGGAGCCAGACGCTGCTGCGCCGGCTTGCGAACCAGACATTACCTACCTACCCACCCACCCACTGGATCGGGCTCCTGGCCCGATATCCGAGACGGCAGCGCTTCCCACTTCGCTACCACCACTTCTGCAGCGACCGCAATCACTTGCCGGCACATTGACTTCAGTCGCCGTGCGATAATTGGCCGAGCCCCCGATGCTGTCAATAGTTTCAGTCGTTATCCATCGGATTCCCATGTCCGCCAACAACAGAGTCATGCCGTGTGAAGTTACGCCTGCAGCGCCGGCTGTTGGGGTTTGTTGCACCGACATGTCCGGCGCCATCCGCCTCCACGACCAGTCTTGCAAGAATGTAATTCACGCCTCATTTGTAGGGGCATGAGCGACCCCTACTCAGTCCTCGGCGTGCCGCTAACCGCCACCGAGGATGACATCCGAAAGGCGTTTCGCACCCTCGCCAAGAAGCACCATCCCGATCTCAACCCGGGCGACAAGGCGGCCGAAGCGAAGTTCAAGGAGATCTCGCAGGCCAACGACCTGCTGTCCGATCCGGAGAAGCGTCGCCGTTTCGACGCCGGCGAGATCGACGCCACGGGCCAGGAGATGCCGCCGCGCGGTTTCTATCGCGACCAGGCGAGTGGCCCCGGTGGCGCCAAGTACGCGCATGCGGGTGGCCACGAGTCCTTCGTCGATATGGGCGGGATCTTCTCGGAGATGTTCGGCGACCGGCGTGGATTCGGCGGCGCGGGCGGCGGCTTCGACATGAGCGGGATACCGCTCACCTACACGCTCCGCGTACCGTTCCTCGTCGCCGCGCGCGGGGGCAAGCAACGGGTCGGACTGCCCGGCGGCAAGACCCTCGACATCGACATTCCCGAAGGCGCGACCGACGGCCAGACCTTGCGGCTGAAGGGGCAGGGCATGCCGGGCGCCGATGGCAGTCCGCCGGGCGACGCCTATGTCGAACTGCGCGTCGAACCTCACGCCTTCTTCGAGGCGCGCGACAATGACGTCCACGTCGAACTGCCGGTGACGCTCACCGAAGCCACGCTGGGCGGCAAGATCCGAGTGCCGACCGTGGGTGGGGCGGTCATGCTGAATGTTCCTGCGGGTTCCAATACCGGCACGTCGCTTCGCCTCAGGGGACGTGGCCTGCTCGACCGCAAATCCGGTCAGCGCGGCGACCAGTACGTGAAGTTGAAAGTCACGTTGCCCGACAAGCCGGATGACCAGCTGAAGGAGTTTCTCGAGAAGTGGGAAGCGGGCCGCGCCTACGACCCGCGCAAGGGCATGGAGCAGTTCACATGACGACGCTCGACGACCTGCTGCGCCTGCACGGCGGCCTCACCACGGTCCATGTCGAGCGCTGGGTGGCGCGCGGCCTGCTACGACCCACCGGCGATGCCGATTCCTGGACGTTCGAGACGATCGACGTCGCCCGCACACACCTGCTGGCCGAGCTCTCGGGCGATCTTGGCCTCGATGACGAGACGGTCGAGATGGTGATCGATCTCGTCGACCAGGTGCACACGCTGCGCGGCCAGCTCGATCTCATCGGGCGGGCGATCGCCGAACAGCCGGTCGCCACCCGCGAGGCGATTGCGGCGGTGCTCGCGAAGCGAAGCGGGCGCTAGCTCAGGCCGCCCGGCGGCCAAGCGCCTTCATGTCGTCGAACCAGCGCGCGATCTGCGGCTTGCTGCGCGTGCCGACGCTGCCGAGCACGGTGTCGCGCACCGGCGAAAAGCCGACGAAGCTGAGGATGTTGCGCCTGAGGTTCTTCAGTCCGTGGGCGCGGAAATACCAGCGATAGATGAAAGCGGGCATTCCCATGGTCACGACGATGCGCGCCGACCGTCCCTCCAGGAGCATCTCGGGAAATCCGCTCGGCCGATAGTTGTAGGCGAAGCCCGGCCGCAGCGTGTGCTCGAGGAAGGCTTTCAGCACGGCCGGTACGTCACCCAGCCAGAGCGGGAAGATCACGACTACGTGGCTGGCCCATTTGATCGCTGCCTGGGCCGCCGCAATGTCGGGCAGCGCCTGGCCATGCTCGAACTCGCCTTGCGAATGGACGAAACCGAAGTCGAGCGTCGCGATATCGAGGCGGCGCACCTCGTGGCCACCTTCTGCGGCGCCGGCGCCATAGGCGTCGGCCAAAGCATGGCAAAGCCCCTTGCGGACGGGATCGGGGTGGCCGTTGAGGATCAGGATCTTGGCGGTCATGCGGAATGGTTCGCATGACAGCCACGACCAGGCCTTGACCTAGGTCATTCGGGTTCGACGCCGGCCCGTTTCACGGCGTCGCCCCAGGCGGCGCAGCCGGTCCTCATGATTTCGGTCATTTCGGCCGGCGTCGTGCCGGTGGCGAAGAGGCCCATGTCGAGGAGCTTCTCCTTGCCCTCGGGCGCCTGCACCACCCTGCGGATCTCTGCGCTCATGCGCTCAGTGATCTCCTTCGGCGTGCCGGCCGGCGCCATGATGCCGTTCCAGCCGACCAGGTTAATATTGTAGCCGACCTCGTTGAAGGTCGGCACGTTGGGCAGGCGGGGCCAGCGCACCGCCGAGGTGACGGCCAGCGGCGTGAGCTTGCCGCCGGAGATCGCCGGGCCGCTGGACGCGAGATCCTGGATGGTCATCGGGATGTGGCCGGCCAGCGTATCCTGGATCGCCGGACCCGCGCCCTTGTAGGGCACATGGGTCATGTCGAGCTTTTCGGCCTGGTTCAGCATTTCGCCCCAGATGTGCGACGAGGAGCCGAGGCCGAACGAGGCGAAGTTGACCTTGCCCTTACGCTCCCTGGCCCAGGCGACGAACTCCTTCACCGATTTCGGACCGAGCGTTGGCAACACCACCATGGCCAACGGCGCCAGGCCATGCTGTGTCACCGGCACGAAGTCCTTGAAGCCGTCGTAGGGCATCTTCTTGTAGACGTAGGGGTTGATGCACATCATCGACGAATTGACGTAGACGAACGTGTAGCCGTCGGGGGCGGCGTTCTTGACGATCTCGGCGCCGACCATGCCTTGCGCGCCGGCCTTGTTCTCGACGATCACCTGCTGGCCGAGTACGCCCGAGAGCTTCTCGGCGAAGTAACGCGCCACCACGTCGGTCTGGCCGCCAGGAGGATAGGGCGCCACGAGCTTGATCGGCTTGGCGGGCCAGGCCTGGGCCTGCGCTTCAGCGGCAAACAGAATCATCGCGCCCGCGAACAGGGCTTTCATTGTCGACTTCATTGATTTCCTCCTTGGCCGCGGATGCTAGCCCGGGGAGGGGGCAGGTACTACCCGTCAGGCGGCGAGGCGTATCGGAATGCGGAGGTAGGCGACGCCGTTCGTATCGACCGGCGGAAGGCGGCCGGCGCGGATGTTCACCTGCACCGACGGCAGCAGCAGAACCGGCGCTGCCAAGGTTGCGTCGCGTTTGGTACGCAAGGCGACGAAAGTGGCTTCGTCGATGCCATCGTGGACATGGACGTTGCGCGCGCGCTCCTCTTCCACGGTGGTCTGCCAGGCATAGCTGTCCCGTCCCGGCGCCTTGTAGTCGTGGCACATGAAGAGCCGGGTGGCGGGTGGCAAGGCCAGAAGACGGCGGATCGAGCGATAGAGCTGTGCTGCATCACCGCCTGGGAAGTCGGCCCGCGCCGTGCCGTAGTCGGGCATGAAGATCGTGTCGCCGACGAACACGGCGTCGGCGATCCGGTAGGCGACGTCGGCCGGCGTGTGACCGGGCAGATGCATGACCTCGATCTCGAGTGTGCCGAGTGGGAGCCGCTCGCCATCGCGGACGAGGCGGTCGAACTCGCGGCCGTCGCCGCTCACGTCGGTGGCGTTGAAGACCTTGCCGAAGATTTTCTGGACCTCTCTGATGTGCTCGCCGATCGCCACCGACGCGCCCGTCTTCGCCTTGAGGTGCGGCGCCGCGGTCAGGTGGTCGGCATGGGCATGGGTTTCCAGTATCCAGTCGACCTGCACGCCGCGCTCCGCGGCCTTCGCCAGCACGCGATCCGCCGAGGCGGTCGTGGCCTTGCCCGAGCGGTGATCGTAGTCGAGCACCGGGTCGATGACCGCCGCCCGGCCGGAGGCGGGATCGCTCACCAGATAGGTGATGGTGAAGGTGGCCGTGTCGAAGAAGGCGTCGATGACGGGCTGCGAGGGCATGTCTTTCTCCAAGGCTGCGACTTGACATATATATTAGTGATCACTAAATTAGCAATACCTAATATGAAAAACACTTCCTCCCGCATCGATCCCCGCGCGCTCGAGGCCAAGGCCGGCGAAGTCGCCGACCTGCTGCGCGCCCTCGCCAACGACCGCCGCCTGCTCATTCTCTGCAAGCTGGTCGAAACGGGCGAGGCGACCGTCGGCGCGCTGGCTGAGGATGTCGGCCTGTCGCAGTCGGCGCTGTCGCAGCACCTTGCGCGCATGCGCGAGGAGGGTGTCGTGGCCTTCCGTCGCGACGCCCAGACGCTCTGGTACCGCATCGCCGACCCGCGGGTTGAAACGCTGCTCGCCACCCTGCACCGGCTCTATTGCCGGAGCTGATCCAGGTCTATTCGAAAGGAGAACATCATGTCCCTTCCCACCCTCGATGCCGTCCGCGCCAAGCGCCTGATCGACGACGGTGCCGTGCTCGTAGACATCCGCGAGGCCGATGAGCGTGCCCGCGAGCATGTGCCGGGCACACGTCACCATGCCCTTTCCAAACTCTCGACGATCGACACGGCCGGTGCCAAGGCGGTGATCTTCCATTGCCGCTCCGGAGCCCGCACGGCTGCGAATGCTTCGCTTCTTGCCGGTGCCGCTGGCTGCGACGCCTATGTCCTGGAAGGCGGCATCGACGCCTGGAAGAAGGCGGGTCTGCCGATCACCACGGACACACGACAGCCGATCGAGATCATGCGGCAGGTCCAGATCACCGCCGGCAGCCTCGTCGTACTGGGCGTCGTGCTGGGTGTCTGGGTCGCGCCGGCGTTCCTCGCCCTCTCGGCATTCGTCGGTGCCGGCCTCGTGTTCGCCGGTGTCAGCGGCTGGTGCGGCATGGCCAAGCTGCTTGGCCTGATGCCGTGGAACCGCGCGGTGAAGGCGGCGCTCGGCTGATGCTTGCTCCGGCCATAGCACTGGCGTCGGGCGGCCTGATCGGTCTCGTCCTGGGATTGATCGGCGGCGGCGGCTCGATCCTTGCCGTGCCGCTGCTCGTCTATGCGGTGGGCGTCCCCTCCGCTCACGTGGCAATCGGCACGGCGGCCTTCGCCGTCGCGCTCAATGCCGCGACCAGTCTTGGGTTGCACGCCTGGCGGACATCGATCCGCTGGCCCTGTGCGCTTGTCTTCAGTGCTGCTGGAGTAGGCGGCGCGCTGGCCGGCGCCGCCGTGGGAAAGTCGGTCGACGGACAGAAATTGCTGGCGTTGTTCGGGCTCGTGATGATCGTCGTCGGTTTGGTGATGCTTCGGCCCAAGCCGGCGAGCGGCTCCCAATCGGCGCGTCTCACGCGAGAGAACGCACGGCGATTGCTGCCGCGGCTCATCGTGCTGGGGGCCGGCGTCGGCCTGCTGTCGGGGTTCTTCGGTATTGGTGGCGGTTTCCTGATCGTGCCGGGACTGATCCTGGCGACCGACATGGAACTGCAAGACGCCGCTAGTGCCTCGCTCGTGGCCGTCACCGCATTCGGCATCGCTTCTGCGTCGAGTTACGCCTGGTCGGGGCTGGTCGACTGGCCGGTCGCAGTTTTGCTGGTTGGCGGTGGCGCCGTCGGCGCGATCGTCGGCACCAAGGCCAACACCGTGCTTGCCCGGCGCAAGGGCCTGCTCACGCGCGTCTTCGCCTGGTTCGTCATCGCCGCCGGTCTCTATGTCGGCGGACGCGGTGCCCTGACGTTCCTGCAGGCCTAACGCACGGCGTCAGCGGTCCGTCATCTGCCGCCACACGGCGGCGACCGCGGCCACCGCCGCCGGGTCGGCGATCATGGCGAGATGGCTCTGGTTCGGCACGACAGTGACGCCGATGCGCGGATTGGTCGCCTGCATCATCGGCTGGAACTGAGCGCCATTGAACAGCTCGTCGTCGGCACCGACCACGATCCGTGTCGGCGCGCCGATGCGGGCTAGCGCCGCCCGCCAGTCGCGGCCGAGCTGCAGGCTGGCCATCAGCCGGAACGAATAGACCGGTGTGCGGCTGTCGTCGGCCTTTGCCTCGGTGGCGAAATGGATGGCCGGCAGTCCCTGGAACCAGGGGAGGCCGATCCCGTCGAGCAGCGACAGGGCCACGATGCGCGGCAGCGCCGCGCCGGCCCAGCCACCGGAATTGGGCTTGTTGGTGGGCGAGTCCGGGCCGACGTAGGGCGAGATCGCGAGGTAATCGTTGAACAGGCCGGCCTGCGGACCGCCGGCAATGCGCAACACGAAGCCGCCACCGGAAGAGAACCCCGCGAGCGTGCGATGGACACCTTGCTTGTCGATCTCCACGCCTTTGACGAGATCGGCCAGATCGTCGTCGAGCTGGCCACGGTACGAGACGTCACCGTTGCGGGTGCCGCTGCCGCCATGGCCACGCAGACTGATGGCGTAGACCGAGGCGCCGGCCCCCTGCAGTGCCTGGGCGAGCTTGAGCATCTCGGTGCCGGAGCCGGTGGAGCCGTGCACCAGCACGATCGCGCGGTCGGCGCGACCGGGATAGAGGCGATAGTTGAGCGGCGCGCCATCGCGCGCCTTGACGCTCTGCACCTTGGGGAGCTCGGTGAAGTTCCATTGTGCGATTCCGGGGATGGTGTTGCCGGCGGCCAGGACCGGCGGTGCGGCGGGTGAATCGAAGGCGATGACGGCGGCGAAGGCGCCGGCCACCAGAACGACGAGGATGCCCAATCCGTACGTCAGGCGGCGCAACCAGCGTTTCATCGGTTCAGTGCCTTCCAGATCTTGTGGGCGGTGATCGGCATGTCGAGGTGCCGCACGCCCAGCGCATCGACGATGGCGTTGCCGAGGGCGGCGGGAGCGCCGTTGGTCGGCAGTTCGCCCACGCCTTTCAGCCCGAGGAAGTTATTGGGCGAGGGCGTAGCGATCGTCTCGACATGGAGGTCCGGCACGTCGTCGGCACGCGGCAGGGCGTAATCCATCAGCGTGCCGCTCAAGAGCTGCCCCGTCTGCTCGTCGTACACGGCCTCTTCCATCAGGGCATTGCCGAGCCCATGCACGATGCCGCCGTGCATCTGGCCTTCGAGCAGGCGCGGGTTCACGACGACGCCGGTGTCGGCCACGGCGGTGAAGCGGTCGATGCGGGTGGCGCCGGTGTCGGAATCGACCTCGACCTCGCAGACCATGACACCGGTCGGGAAGGCCTCGATCTTGTCGGCGAACACCGCATCGCCGTCGAACGGCCTCCAGGCGGCCAGTTCGAACAGCCCGACGCGGCGGTCGGTTCCCACGACCTCGAAGGCGCCGTCGCGGTAGGCGATGTCGGCCGGCGCGGCTTCCAGCCGCTCGGCAGCGAGATCGCGGCCGCGCTGGACCACGACGTCGGCGGCACGCGCCAGCGTCGTGCCGCTGATGATGGTCGAGGAGGAGCCGCCTGTGCCGCCACCATGCGGGATGCTCCGCGTGTCGCCCTGGCGGATTTCAATGCGCTCGACCGGCACGCCCAGCGCCGCAGACAGCACCTGCGCGAACACCGTCTCGTGGCCCTGGCCCTGGCTTTGCGTGCCGAGCCGGGCAACGAGGCGATCGGGCTCGACCTGCACCACGACATGCTCGTCGGCGATGCCGCCGGTGCCGTGCAGGTGACAGGAGAGACCGAGGCCGCGTCGTTTGCCGGCGGCCTCGCTCATGGCGCGACGTGTCTCGAAGCCGGCAACGTCGGCTTGCCGCAGCGCTGTCTCGAACAGCCGGGGGCAGTCCGCGGCATCGTAGGTGTAGCCGCTCACCGCCGCGTAGGGCATGTCCGCGGGCTGAAGCAAGTTGAGGCGGCGCAGCTCGATGGGCGAGCGGCCGGTCTCGCGGGCGGCGATGTCGACCAGCCGCTCCAGCAGGAACAACGTCTCGGGTTTGCCGGCGCCGCGAATCGCATCGACCGGCACGGTGTTGGTGAAGGCGCAGTCGAAGTCGAGGCGGATCGCGGGAATGCGGTAGAGGCCGGAGATCACCTTGGCCATCCCCGTGGTGGCGATGGTGGGCGCGAACATCGAGACATAGGCACCGTAGTTGGCCTCGGCCTTGACCCGCACGGCCAGGAACTTTCCGCCGGTATCGAGCGCGAGTTCGCCCGTCGCCACGAGGTCGCGGGAGTGACTGTCGGCCAGGGCGAGCTCGGCGCGATCGGCGGTCCAGCGCAGGCCGCGTCCGAGCTTGCGTGTCGCCCAGGCAATCAGCGCCGGCTCGGCATAGATCGGATACTTGGGGCCAAAGCCGCCGCCCACGTCCTCGGTGACCAGGCGCAGCTTGTCCTTGGCGACATTAAGGACGCGTTCGCACATCAGCCGGTGCGGAATCTGCACGCCCTGCGAGCCGAAGGTGACGGTCACGAGATCGCTGGCGGCGTCGTAGGCCGACCAGGCCGCGCGGGTCTCCATGTAATGCACGATCTGGCGCGGCGAGCGGATCGAGAGTTTCGAGACGTGCGCCGCCTTGGCGAAGGCGGCCTCGGTGGCCGCGGCGTCGCCCTTGCCCCAGCGGCACATCAGGTTGCCCGGCACGTCGTCATGGACCAGTGCGGCGCCGGGCCTGAGTGCCTGCGCCACGGTCACGACGGCGGGCAGTTCCTCGTAGTCGACGACCAGCAGATCGGCGGCGTCGCGCGCCTGGTCGAGCGTGCCGGCTACGATCATGGCGACGATGTCGCCGACATGGCGCACCTTGCCGATCGGCATCGGCAGATGCGGCGGCTCGCGGTGGCGGTTGCCGGCCTCGTCCTTGATCTCGCTGATGGCGGGCAGGTGGCCGAGCTTATCGGCAGCCGTATCGTCGGCGGTGTAGACGGCGGCGACGCCCGGCGACGCGAGTGCTGCCTCCCTCTCGATGCCCGCGATTCGGGCATGGGCATGCGGCGAGCGCACGAACAGCACGGCGAGCGCGTTGGCGGGTGCGGTGTCGTCGGTGTAACGGCCCGTTCCGGTCAGGAACCGCTGATCCTCGCGCCGCGCGATCGATTGGCCGAGTTTTGGCGGCGCATTCATGGGCGACTAGGCGGCGATGGCGTCGCTGATGACCTTGAGCGCCGTGTCGATCTCGGCGCGGTTGACGTCGAGATGGGTGACGGCGCGGATGCGGTTGCCGGCGGCGGTTCCCATGCCGACGCCGCGCTCCCTGCAGGCCTCGACCAGCCTGGTCGTCGTCCAGCCCGGCTTGGTGACCTCGAAGAAGACCAGGTTGGTCTCCATGCGCGGCACGTCGATCTTGAGGCCCTTGATGTTGGCAATGCCCTCGGAGAGATGACGGGCGTTGTCATGGTCCTCGGCGAGGCGGTCCCAGTTGTGGTCGAGCGCGTAGAGTGCCGCCGCGGCGATCACGCCGGACTGGCGCATCGAGCCGCCCAGCATCTGCTTCTGGCGCCAGGCTTCCTTGATGAAATCCTTCGATCCGGCGAGGCTCGCGCCGACCGGCGCGCCCAGCCCCTTGGTATAGTCGAGCCAGAGCGAGTCGACGCAGGCCGCGTAGTCGCGCGCCTTGGTGCCGGATTTGACGGAAGCGTTACAAAGCCGCGCGCCGTCCATATGGAGGCTGAGGCCGGCTTCGCGCGCCACCTTGGTCACGCCCTGCATCGTGGCGAGCGGCCAGACCGTGCCGCAGCCGCCGTTGGACGTGTTCTCGATCGAGACCAGTCGCGAGCGTGGGGCGTTGCGGCTGTTGGGGTCGCGCAGTGCATCGCGTACCTGTTCACCGGTGAAGACGCCATGGGGCCCGTCGATCATGCGGATCATGACGCCGGCGTTGGCGGCCGTGCCGCCGCCTTCGGCATTTATGATGTGCGCCGTGCGATCGGCGATCACCTCGTCGCCCAGCCGGCAATGCACGCGGATGGCGATCTGGTTGCCCATGGTGCCGCTCGGCAGGAAAACCGCGTCTTCCTTGCCCAGTAGATCGCAGATGCGCTCGCGCAGACGGTTGACGGTGGGGTCTTCCATCTTCTGCTCGTCGCCCACTTCGGCGTCGGCCATGGCTTTCCGCATGCCGGGCGAGGGCTTGGTCTTGGTGTCGCTGTAGAGGTCGATGAAACGGTTTTGCATGGCGTGGCGTGTTCTCCTGCGCCACCATAGCCGCATACGGCAGAGGGAGGAAACATGAGCCAGTTTGCGGCCCAGCCCACAGCGGCGCTCATACCGGAAGAGCTGCTCTACGGCGTCGCCGGCGCCATCGCGACCGTCACGCTGAACGCTCCGCAGCGCATGAACACCATTTCGGGGCCGATGCTGAAGCAGCTTACCGCGGCGCTGGTCCGGGCCAACGAGGATCCGGCCGTGCGGGTCGTGATCCTGACCGGCACCGGCCGCGCCTTCTGCGCCGGGCTCAATCTCGAGGCGCAATCCAAGGGTACGGACAATCTCAGCGTCGGCTCGGGCGCCACGCCCACCAACATCGACCTGCGCAACACGCCGCCACCGGTGCTGCACGCCATGGACAAGCCGGTGATCGCCGCGCTGAACGGATCAGCGGCGGGCTACGGCCTCGATCTCGCGCTGGGTGCCGACATCCGGGTCATGGCGCAGTCGGCCAAGCTCGCGGCCTCCTATGCCAAGCGCGGCGTGCTGCCCGAGTCGGGCGGCACCTGGTACCTGCCGCGGATGCTGGGCTGGGCCAAGGCCGCCGAGCTGATCTTCACCGGCCGCACCCTGAGCGCGGCGCAGTCGCTGGAAATCGGCCTGGTCAATAAGGTCGCACCCGATGCCGAAGTAATGGGCGCGGCGCGCGATCTCGCCCTGGAAATTGCCGCCAATGCACCGCTCGCCATCCAGGCCGCCAAGCGCATGATGCGCATGGCGTGGAACGAGCCCTTCAACGAGCATGTCCACCATGTCTTCCTGCAGCTTCTGCCACTGATGCAGACCGAGGACATGAAGGAAGGTATCAAGGCCTTCCTCGAAAAGCGGGAGCCTTCGTTTAAGGGGCGCTGACCGCGACAATCCCCAAGGGTGCCCTGAAAAAGGCGATTTTGCGGCCCAGATTTTGTAAGATCGCGGTCGGCAACGAGAGCCAGTCTGTGGACGTGACGTAACGAGATTTCTGACAGGGAGACATTCGATGAAGAGGTTCGTTGCAGCCGGTGCCTTGGCTGTCCTGATGTTTGCCGGTGGGGCACAGGCTGAGCCCGCCATCTACAACTGGACAGGGTACGGCTTGAATGTACCGGGAAGCGGCAAGTGCCCGACCTACAAGATGGTGATCGACGTTACGGTCGTCGGCACCGATGTGCAGGGCCGCTTCCAGCAGGAGGGCCGCCCGGAGCGGAATTTCAAGGCGACGATGGGCGCCGACATGAAGTTCAAGACCACGGCCATCGTCGGCGGCGGCAACAAGATGGACGTCGTCGGCTCGCTTAAGGAGGGCGCCTCGACGATCATGCTCGACGGCTATTGCCTGTTCGAAGGCCCACTGAAGAAGAAATAGCCACGCCAGGTCGCGTGGCGGTCAGTCCATCACGATTGCCACGCGGCCGGTGACGCTGCGCTCCACCAGAGCACGCATTGCCTCGGCTGCCTGGTCGAGCCTGAAGGTGCGGTCGACGTGCGGGTGGCAGAGGCCCGCCTCGCACCACCCGCGGATGCGCTCCATCAGGGCGAAGGTGCGTTCGGCCTGCTCGAAGCGGGCATCGTGCGGGCTCCAGCCGACATAGTAGCCGTAGTTGAAGCCCGTCACGGCGAGGGTCTTGATCAGCAGGATATTGGCTGGGATCTGCGGGATCGTGCCGCCGGCGAAGCCGATCGGGCAGATGCGGCCCTCGACTGCCATGCAGCGCAACGACTGGGCGAAGACATCGCCGCCGACCGGATCGTAGACGCGGTCGACGCCGCGGCCGTTGGTCAGTTTCAGCACTTCCTCGCGAAAGTCGGCAGTCGCGTAGTCGATCACATGATCGGCGCCGTGCGCCTTGGCGAATTCGGTCTTTCGCGGGCCTCCCGCCGTGGCGATCACGGTGGCGCCCAGGATCTTGCCGATCTCGACGGAGGCCATGCCGACGCCGCCGGCAGCGGCATGGACCAGGAGCGTCTGGCCCTTTTGGACATCGAGGGCCATCGGCCAGGTGAGGGCGCCGGCCGAGGTCGGGTAGGAGATGGCGAGCTGGATCGCCTCGACGAAACCCAGGTTCCGCGGCTTGGGGAAAACATTGACCTCGTGCGCCACCGCTTCCTCGGCAAGCCCGCCCCAATCGAGGACGGCCACCACCTCGTCACCCACCTTGAGTCGCCTGCAGGCGGGATCGACCTCGGTGACGACGCCCGACGCCTCGGTGCCGGGCGCGAAGGGGAAAGGTGGGCGACGTTGATACTTGCCGGCGATCACCAGGGTGGTGGCGAAGCTCACGCCCGCCGCATGTACCTTGATCCGGACCTGGCCCGACTTGAGCGGAGCCGAGTCGACTGTTTCCAGCCGCAGGTCTTCGGGGCCGCCCCATCGGCGGCAGATCATCGCCTTCATAACGTCACCGGCAGGTTCTTCACACCGCGCAAGATGAGGGAATCGTGCCATTCCGGATCGCCACCGGAAAGGCGGATGTGGGGCAGGCGTTCGGCCAACCGGGTGGCCGCGATCTGGGCTTCCAGCCGGGCAAGCGGCGCGCCGAGGCAGAAGTGAATGCCATGGCCGAAGGTGAGGTGCGGGTTCTGCGCCCGGCCGATGTCGAAGCGCTCGGCATCCTCGAAGGCCGCCGGATCGCGGTTGGCCGAGTTCATGAAGGCGAAGACCCTCTGGCCTTCGCGGATCTTCTTGCCGCCCATTTCGAGGTCGGCGGCGGCGACGCGGGCAAAGGCGCCCGAGGGCCCGTCGTAGCGCAGGAATTCCTCGACCGCGGTCGCGGCTAGCGACGGATCGGCGACCAGCCGTTCCCATTCGCCGCGATGCTTCATCGAATAGAGAAAGCCGTTGCCGATCAGGTTGGTGGTGGTCTCGTGGCCGGCGAACAGCAGCAGGATGGCGGTGCCGATGATCTCGTCGGTACTGAGCGCATCGCGATCATCGCGCGCCAGCACGAGCTGGCTGATCATGTCATCGCGCGGCCGGGCGGTGCGGTCCTCGACCAGGGTGCGGAAATAGCCGGACATCGCCTTGGCGCCGGATTCGGCGCGCAGGTACTTGTTGCCGGCGACCTGGGCGGTGCCGATGAACAGCGCGATATCGTCGGACCAGACTTTTACGCGCTCGAGGTCGGCTCGAGGCACGCCCAGCAGGTCCATGATGACCGAGGCGGGCAGCGGGTAGGCGAAGTCGGCGATATAGTCGACCGTCTCGCCGCGTTTCGCCTTGGCCTGCATGCCGTCGATCAGGTGGCCGACGATATCCTCGATGTTGGGCCGCAGGTTCTCCACCGAGGTCGGCGTAAAAGCCTTGTTGAACAGGCGCCGCAGGCGGGTGTGGTCCGGCGGATCGCGGAACACCATCCAATGGTTGAGATAGCGGACCAGGCTTTCGATCGAGCCTTTCTGGTACTCGGGGTTGGTCTTGAAGAATGGCGTCAGCCGGTCGGCGGAAATCTGCCGGTTGTTCAGCGCCACCTGCTTCACGTCGGCATAACGCGTCACGATCCAGGCCTTCATGGCCGGCGACCAGTGCACCGGATCTTCTACGCGGAGCCGCGCGAATTCAGGGAAGGGGTTGGCGTTGGTCGCCGGATTGCCGAGGTCGAAAACATAGGCCATGGCCGAGGCTAGCGTCCTGCGACTTACCAAACAAGTGTTTGGTTGATACAATGCGCCATGTCCCGAGAGAAACTTCTGGCCATATCGGCGCGCCGCTTCGCCAAGGGCGGCTTCGAGGCGACGTCGATGCGCGACATCGCGGGCGAGGCCGGCATGCTCGCGGGCTCGATGTACTATCACTTCCCGTCCAAGAACGCGTTGATCGCCGCGGTCTACGAAGCGGGCGTGGCCGAGATCGGGGCCGCGGTCGACACCGCGGTCGCCCGGGCGCGGGCGCCCTGGCCGCGGCTGGAGGCAGCCTGCGTCGCCCACCTCGGCTCGCTGCTGTCCGACAGGGCCCATGCAGCCGTCATGACCGCCGACCTCAGCCGTCTCGATCCGCGCCTGCGCCGCCGGCTGGTCGCGATGCGCGACGGTTACGAGAGGCGGTTTGTCGAACTGGTGGCGGCGCTGCCACTGCCGGCTGCCATCGATCACACCTTGTGGCGGCTGCAGCTGCTCGGCGCCCTCAACTGGACACCGACCTGGTACCGGCCGGGTGGCAAGTCGCCGATGGCCATCGCCAAGGCCCTGGTGGCGGCGCTGCGCTAGCAGGCCATGGAAAGCCGACGACCGTCGAGATCCGCTGCGTCGGTCGTGGCTGTCGTGCGTCGCCTTCAGAGCGCAGGCCCGGCGAACAGCAGGAGGTTGCCGTCGGGATCACGAACGATGAAGGTTCGCGCGCCCCATGGTTCCTTCTTGAGTGCCTGGTAGACATCGACGCCGGCGGACTTGTACTGGTCGAAGAGGCGATGGATCTCATCGGCACTGTCGACGGTCATCGAAGCCGACAACAGGCTTTCCCGTTCGCGAATATCTCCGACGAAGACAGGCTCGCAGACCATGCGGAGGTTGAGCCGAGCCCTGTCGCGCTTGATCTGGCCATAGAAGGCCGGCTCACCATAGGTGAACACCACGGTGAAGCCGAGTTTCGAGGTGAAGTAGTCGCACGATGCCTTGATGTCGGCGACGTAGAGTTGCGCCTCGACGTCGCTCAGCACCGGGTTGGAAGCCGTCGGCTTGGCGGCATCTGCCATGGTTTGCACTCCTGCCTTGAGCGCCTGCCAGCTCTCGAACCCGGACTGTCGTGCGACCAGCTCCTGCGCATCGCTCAGCTTGAAACTCTCCGCCAGCACCTGTCGATCCGACAGATGCTTGTAACGTGGCAGCATCGCCCTGATCGTGGCGGCGACCGGGTAGTAGCCGTCGCGATGCCAGCGCAGATAGAGCTTGGCCTGTTTCCGGAGATTCTCGAGGTTCGGCATGGGCGCAACTACGGTTTTGGTGACGTAGGTGGGCATAGCCCCTTCGGCCGTCAGCCGATGCGCCCTACAGCAGCAAGATCAAGCATGACTCCGGCTGTCACGCGCTGTCAACGCCCACCCCTCAGGCGAGCGCGGCCACGCCGAGCGCCTTGCCGAAGCGGCGGCTGCAGTCGAGCGGGTCACCGTACTTGCGGTGCCGGGCGGTATGCTGGGCAGCGGCCAGCAACAGACGGCCGCGGTCGGGCAAGCGGTTCCTGCCGAAATCCTCCAGCATGCAGAGCGCGATTTCCTGGTTGTGTGGATCGTTGCCGAGGCGGCTCGCCGCCATGGCGAGAGCGCGCACCAGCGGCGCGTCGTCGTGGCCGCTCTCGAGGTAGGCTGCGGTCCATCCCACGGCCCTGGGGCCATCGAGGGCGACGGTCGCGGCTTCCACGTGCGCAGCGAGCTGATCGGCATCGAGACCGGACGCATTTGCCGGCATCTCGGTCCGCGGCGGCAGCAGGTCGCCGCTCAGC
This sequence comes from Rhodospirillales bacterium, assembly GCA_016191685.1. Lineage (GTDB taxonomy): Bacteria > Pseudomonadota > Alphaproteobacteria > Reyranellales > Reyranellaceae > Reyranella. The sequence continues at coordinate 20,896 of JACPVT010000363.1, forward strand.
CTCTGATGCCAGGCATTCTGGTTGAGGTAGGCCGCCGCGAGATAGAGCAGCTTCAGTCGCTGCGGATGCTGGAAATTGTCCCAGAACCAGCCCAGCGTGTTGCAGTACTCGTAGCAGTGCTGGGGCAAGGAGAAGTTGATGTCGGCGTGGGTCTCCAGCACGACCTGCGCGGCGCCGAGCTGGATCGCATCCAGGATCGATCGCGGATTCTTGCCGGCTTTCAGCAGCGCCGTCAGATGCTCGATGTAGGCGGGCTCGGGCTGGCGCAGCACGATCTCGATGAAGGCGTCGGCCTCGGCCTGCGTGAGCGGCGTCTTGTTGCTGGCGAGTATGGCGCGTTCCTGCTCCGTCGTGCCGCTGTAGGGAACGGCGTGCAGTTCGTGGCCTTCGAGATAGACGGTGATGGCGTTGCAGGCGGCCTCGTAGAGCGAGTACCAGCGCGGGCCGACGGCGATGTCGAGGGCGCCGGCATAGAGCACGTCGTGCGCCATGTCCCAGCCGATGGCGTCGCCCAGCTCGACGGTGGCGCGGGCGCGGAAGGATTTGTGGCCGGTGGTGTAGGAGCGATTCTGGAATGAGCGGTCCTGCACGTCGATCAGACCGGCGAAGACGAGTTCGGCCAGCGCCGCGCGTCGCTCCGAGGGATTGGACATGAGGCCGAGGAAGGTCCGGTAGGCCTCGACCACCTGGCCGCGATGGACAAGGGTCATCCACTGGCCGAGGCGGCCGTGCAGCGGGCCGTCGAGCGTGAGCGGCGTCTGGTCGGGCCAATGCACCACCGGCGCCGGCGGCGGGCCGTCTGCCATCTGGAAGCCGCGTGTGTAATGGCCGGGGGCCTTGGCGATCTTCTGGTTCCAGATGTCGAGGCCGGTCGGGATGTACCAGATGGTCTGCGCCATCGGCAGGCCCGACGCCGCGCCCGGCAGCATGCGCGAGAGATGCAGCGTGGCGCGCGCGCTCAGCAGACAATGGTCGTTGTTCACGAAGTTCACGAAGCCATCGTCGATGCGCTCGTGATAGGGCACGTGGGTATAGGGGGCGTGGATGCGCACCGCCTCGCGCAGCATTTCCGGCAGTGGCCGGCCGGCCTTGACCAGCCCGTAGTAGACCTCGCTCGCGCCCTTCTGGTCGCGTGCCAGGATGCGCTCCTCGAGCGCGGCGTAAATCGGGTCGGAACGCGCACTCGCAACGGATGCAGAGTCAGGCGGCATGGTCGACCTCCGAGGAGGGAAGCATTAGACGCCCGACCGGCCTGCCTTCCAAGCCGCTATTTTCCCTGCCTTGCCGGGCAGGCGCGCCATCCAGAGCGTTCCGCTCAGCAAGACGGAATGCCGTTGCGTGAGTGCTCGGATTGGGAAACCATCGCCGCAACGGAGACCGGCCGCAATCCTGGAGGAAGTCGATGTCGTTTGTGCTCAAGACCGTCGAAGACGGCGTGATGAAGATCGTGCTCAATCGCCCCGATGCGATGAACGCGCTGAACCGCGACATGATGAGCGGCTTCTCGGATGCACTTGAAGAAGCGGCAGGCAGCCGCGACATCGGCTGCGTCGTCGTGCGTGGCGCCGGCGACAAGGCGTTCTGCGCCGGCGGCGACGTCAAGTCGATGGCGGCGGGCCGCGACCAGGACAAGACCTACGAGGACAAGGTCCACGATATCCGCATCCGCATGCGGGTCTCGGAGCTGCTGCACGAGATGGGCAAGCCGACCATCGCCATGGTGAACGGCGTGGCGGCGGGCGCCGGCCTGTCGATCGCGCTGGCGGCCGACATGCGCTTCGTCGGCAGAAGCGCGCGCATGACGACGGCCTTCGCCAAGGTGGGTTTCTCCGGCGACTTCGGCTCGCATTACTTTCTGCACAAGCTGGTCGGCACGTCCAAGGCGCGCGAGCTCTATTTCACGGCCGAGATCCTGAACGCCGAGCAGATCGAGAAGCTGGGCCTCGCCAATCGCGTCGTCGACGATGCCAATCTCGACAGCGAGACCATGACCTTCGCCAAGAAGCTCGCGTCGGGCCCGCGGGTGGCGTGGTGGCACGTGAAGAAGAACATGAAGGTGGCGGAGGAGGGCACCCTCTCGGAGGCGCTCGACAGCGAAGCGGCACGCATGATCCGCACCGGCGAGACCGAGGATCACAAGGAAGCGGCTCGTGCCTTCGTCGAGAAACGCGCGCCGGTCTTCAGAGGTCACTGACGGCGGAACCGGGTGGCGAGGCGGCCGAGGGCGCCGGCCACGCCGTCGGGCATCGCCACGATGGCCAAAATCAGCAGCACGGCATAGAGCAGCGCCGACAGGCCCTTGCCGAGGCCGGCCGTGACGTCGGGGAAGAACTGCAGGAACAGGCCGCCCACAATTGCGCCGGAGAGCGAGTGCATGCCGCCGATCACCAGCCCGAACAGCATCTGGACCGACAGCGCGAAGTTGTAGCTGGTCGGGCCCACGAAGCCGAACTGGAAGGCCTGGAGGCAGCCGGCTAGGGCGATGTAGGCACCGGCCACGCCTGAAGCCGCGGCCCGCACCTGCACGACGCGGATGCCCTGTGCCGCCGCGGCGAGATCGTGGTCGCGCGCGGCCGTCATGGCCCGGCCGGAGCGGCTCTGGATGAGATTGGCGGCAAGCCACAGGCCCGCTGCGAGCAGCGCGAGCGCCATCAGGAAGCTCCAGCGATCGTTGCTCAGGATGCCGCCGGGCGGCGCGGGGAAGTCGAGATAGAGGCCCTGAACGCCGCCGGTCCACTGCTCGATCACGCGCCAGCGCAGGAGCTGCGGGAAGGCTATGGCGAGGGCGTAGCTCACCAGTGCCTGGGTCCACAGGCTGTGGCCGCCGGCGATCCGGCCGAGGCCGTAGCCTGCGGCGTAGCCCATGAGCGGCGCCAGCACGAGTGCCCAATTGAGCGAGAGCGACGTGTGGGCGCCCAGGATGGCGGCGGTGTAGCCGCCGATGCCGAACAGCGCCGCCTGGGCGAAGGAGAATTGCCCGCTCGTGCCGCACAGGATCACCAGCCCCACCAGCGCGATCGACCAGATCACCGCCTGGGTGAATCGGAAGACGATGAAGTCCGGGAAGCAGAATGAAAGCGCGGCCGCCGCCACGAAGCCCATGGTCCACACGGTCCGCATGGCGCTACCATAGGCGACGAGAAAGACGAAGGGGAGGGGTGCGATGAAGCTCAGGCAATGCGTTTTCGTCTGCGGCGACCTGGAAAGCTCGCGCGAGGAACTGTGCGACGTCCTGGGCATCGATGTCGCCTACCGCGATCCCGGCGTCGCCAAGTGGGGCCTGGTCAATGTCGTCTGTCCGACCGGCCACGACTTTCTCGAGATCGTGACGCCGTTCCAGCAGGGCACATCGGCCGGCCGCTACATCGAGCGGCGCAAGGGCGACGGCGGATACATGGTCATCCTCCAGGTTGCCGACGCCGCGGCCGAGCGCAAGCGCGTCACCGATCTCGGCGTGCGCGCCGTGGCGCAGAAGGACCTGCCGGAATACCAGTACACCCACTTCCATCCTTCTGACACCGCGGGCGTACTGCTGTCGCTCGACACGACCTTCGCGCCCAAGGGCGTCGATCCGACATTGTGGTGGCCGCCGGCCGAAAAGGGCTGGCTGAAGCATGCGCGCTCGGACGTGACTAACGGCCTGGCGGGCGTCGAGATCCAGCATCCTGATCCCGCGGCGGCGGCGGCCAACTGGGCGAAGATCCTCGGACGCCCGCTGGATGGCAACCGCATCAAGCTCGACGGCTCGGAGATCCGCTTCGTGGCCGATCGCGACGGCCGCGGCCAGGGCGTGTCGGCCTACGACGTGAAGGCGGTCGACAGGGGCAAGATCCTCGCCGCCGCGGAGAAGCGCGGCAAGAAACGCGGACCGTCTCAGGTCGATGTCTGCGGCTGCCGCATAAACCTGGTGTGAAGGCCGCGCGAACGCGTGAAGAGAAACATCAGGATGACGAAGTTCAGCATGTTGAAGGCGACACCGGTGCCGAACGCCGGCAGGTAGCTGCTGAACCGGTCGAACAGCAGGCCGGCCCCCCAGCCGCCGGCCGCCATGCCCATGGTGCCGCCGAAAAGGACCGTCGGAATGCGCCAGTTCGCTTCTTCCAGGGAATAGTATTCGCGGACGACGATCACATAGGCCGGCACCAGCCCCGCCAATCCGAAGCCGAAGGCGGATGAAACGAAGAACAGGGCGACGCCATCCTGGGTCAGCAGAAAGCCGGTCAAGGCCGTGATCTGCGCCATCGAACTCAGCACCAGGGTTTGCAGGCCGCCGATGCGGTCGCAGAGCCAGCCCCAGAACTGCCGTGCCAGGAACGCACTGCCGAGCAGGACCGACAGCATCGCCGCACCATACTGCGAGGCGAATCC
>JACPVT010000364.1 GCA_016191685.1 Rhodospirillales bacterium
GGAGCGCTTCAGCTTCATGGTCGGCGTCAGCTCCTCGTCCTCGGGCGTGAGCTGCTGCTCGATCAGGAAGAACCGCTTGATGGTCTCGACACGGGCGAAGTTGGCATTGACCTTCTCGATCTCCGCCCAGATCATGTCCTGGACTTCGCGCGAGCGGCACAGGCTGGTGTAGTTGGTGAAGGGGACGTCCTTGTCCTGGGCGAACTTCTCGACCGTCTCGCGCTCGATCATGATCAGGCAGGTGAGATAGGCCCGCTTGTCGCCGATCACCACGGCATCGCTGATGTAGGGCGAGAACTTGAGCTGGTTCTCGATCTCCGAGGGCGTGATGTTCTTGCCGCCGGCCGTGATGATGATGTCCTTCATCCGGTCGGTGATCTTCACATAGCCCTCGTTGTCGATCATGCCGACGTCGCCGGTGTGCAGCCAGCCGTCCTTGTCGACCGTCTCGGCGGTCTTCTCGGGCTGGTTGAGGTAACCCATGAACACCATGTCGCCCTTGATCAGGATCTCGCCGGCCGGCGAGATGCTGACCTGGCCGTAGGGCACCGACTTGCCGACCGTGCCGAGCTTGATGCCGTTGGCCGGCATCGCCGTCGCCAGTCCGCAGTTCTCGGTCTGGCCGTAGACTTCGTACATGTCGAGGCCGAGCGCCAGGTACCAGCGGATCAGCTCGGGCGAGATCGGCGCCGCGCCGGTGAACAGCCAGCGGCAGCGGTCGAGCCCGACCATCCGCCGGATGTTCTTCAGCACCAGCCAGTAGGCGAGCTGGAAGTTGAGCTTCTGCAGTGCCGTGGGCGCTCGCCGGGCGAGCCTTGCGTCGGCAACGGCAAGACCGGCGTCGATCGCCTTCTTGTAGGCCCAACGCTGCAGCGGCGTGGCGTCCTTCAGCGCGATCATGATGCCGGCGTAAAACTTCTCCCAGACCCGCGGCACGGCGCCGAACAGGGTGGGTTGGACCTCGCGGATATTGTCGGGCACCGTCTCGGGGCTTTCGGCGAAGTTGCTGCACACGCCGGTCGCCACCGAGTAGTAGGAGCCGGCGACCCTTTCGGCGACGTGGCAGAGCGGCAGGAACGCCAGCCGCTCGTCGCCTTCGTACCAGGAGAGCGACAGTTCCGGGTGCATGCAGTTCGCCATCGTGTAGACGACGTTGCGATGGCTGTGCATGGCCCCTTTGGGCGGTCCCGTCGTGCCGGACGTGTAGACCAGGATCGCGAGATCGTCGGGCTTGCGTGAGGCCACCAGTTCGTCGAACAGGGCTTCCTTGCCCTGCGCGTAGTTGCGTCCCGTCGCCATGAAATCGTCAAGCGACACGACCATGGGATCGCTGAAGGTGGTGAGGCCTTCTATGTCGAACACCACGATCTTCTTCAGCGTCGGGCAGCGCTCGCGCACCTCGAGTGCCTTGTCGAGCTGTTCGTCGTCCTCGACGAACAGCACCATGGTGCGCGAGTCGTTGATCAAATACTCGATCTGCTTGGCCGAATCGGTCGGGTAGATACCCGAGGACACGCCGCCGGCGCAGAGGATGCCGAAGTCGGCGTAGTTCCATTCGGGCACCGTATTGGCCAGCACCGACGCCACGTCACCGGGGCGGAAGCCCGTCGCGTGCAGCGCGTAGGTCACGGCACGCGCGCGCTCCAGCCATTGCGTCCACGAGATGGCGTTCCAGATGCCGTAGAGCTTTTCGCGCATGGCGGGCTTGTCGCCGCGCGTCGTGCAGGAGAGCACGAAGCTCTTGGGCAGGGTGTCGGCAACCGTCAGCGTCGCTCTGTTGGCCATGGTTTCCTCGTTTCCCGTCAGCGCCAGTTCTTCTTCTTCTTCCAGCGGCGTTCGCCGCGCGCGCCTTCTTCCTTGGCGCCGAGATAGAATTCCTGGATGTCCTTGCTGCTCATCAACCGCTCGCAGGTGTCGTCCATCACCACGCGGCCGACCTCGAGCACATAGCCGTAGTGCGCGGTCTCGAGCGCCATCTTGGCGTTCTGTTCGACCAGCAGGATCGACACGCCCTGCTCGGCATTGACGCGCCTGATGATGCTGAAGATCTCCTTGACCAGGATCGGCGACAGACCGAGCGACGGCTCGTCGAGCAGCAGCAGCTTGGGCCGGTTCATCAGCGCGCGGCTGATCGCCAGCATCTGCTGCTCGCCGCCCGACAGCGAGCCGGCCGGCTGGTCGATGCGCTCCTTGAGCCGCGGGAAGTAGGTGAAGACGCGCTCGAGGTCCTGGGCGATGCCGTCGCGGTCGTGGCGCAGGAAGGCGCCCATCGCCAGGTTTTCGCGCACCGACAGGAACGGGAAGACCTCGCGGCCCTCGGGCACGTGGCTGAGGCCCAGCCGCACGATCTTGTCGGCGTCGATGCGCTGGATGGGCTTGCCCTCGAACTCGATCGAGCCCTTCTGCGGGTCGAGCACACCGGAGATGGTTTTCAGGATGGTCGTCTTGCCGGCGCCGTTGGCGCCCAGCACGGTGATGATCTTGCCGCGCGGCACGGTCAGGCTGACGCCGCGGATCGCCATGATCGGGCCGTAGTAGCTCTCGATGTTGCTGAGCTTCAGGATCGGGTCGGAAGTGTCGGGGGGCATGTTCGCTCCGCTCAGGCGCCGAGATAGGCGGCGATGACGTCGGGATGCGCCTGCACCTCGGATGGCGTGCCCGAGGCCAGAACCTTGCCGTAGTTCAACGCCAGCACACGATCCGACACGCGGTTCACCAGCGTCATGTCGTGCTCGACCATGAGCACGGTGATGCCGAGTTCGCTGCGGATGTCGCGGATCCAGAACGACATGTCGTCGGTCTCCTCGACATTGAGACCGGACGACGGCTCGTCCAGCAGGATGAGCTTGGGCTCGGAGCAGAGCGCGCGGGCGACCTCGATCACCTTGCGCACGCCGTAGGGCAGGCCGGCGATGATCTTGTCGCGGTAGGCCTGCAGGTCGAGGAATTCGATCACCTCC
>JACPVT010000365.1 GCA_016191685.1 Rhodospirillales bacterium
GGACGGCGCTGGGATCCGGCGGTTTGTCGGCGCGACACCCATGACGGGCTGCGAATGGGTGGCGATCGTCGTGCAGTGGCCCATGACCCAGTCGTCTTCGGCAACGGCGTGCTCGACGACGATTTTCAGGTCGGGCCAGCTTTCCCGCGTCGATGCCAGGGACTGCCGGATATGCTCGCGTCCAGGCCCGACATCGCGCGACCTGATCTGGTGGTCGGGCGCGTAGTGGCTCATGCAGCGGTCGAGGTCCTTGTCGTTGAAGGCAGCCTTCGCCTTCAGATAGTTGTCCTTGTTCCTCGCCGCGGTCGGATTGCTCATCGGCCTTCCTTTCAACTCCAGCGGAGCCTATGGATCGGGATTGCCCTTGCGTTGAACAAACGTGCAGGCAACATACAAAAATGCCGACCGCCGGCCTTCCCTTCGCGACATCGGTCTTCTCGGTCGACGTGGACGGGGTCGCGCCGCACTGCAATCCCGTCACCTGCGTGATCTCGGGCATCCGGGGTTCCGTCTCGGTCATCGGTGGCGGCGAGCAGGTGAGCGGCGACATAGTGCTCATCCGCCCGGGGATCGAACACAAGGTCGTCTGCACGGGCAGTGGCCTCAACGCGATGTACCTCGACGGTCTCGCCTGGCCATTCGCCCGGACCGGTGGCGCCGCGCTCGCCCAACGCTTGAGCGGCGGCATCGGGGACCTGGCCCTCGATGCGATCTTTCAGAACGTGGAGGCCCAAGACGAATTGCGCCGGCGGCTCGCCATCGACGCGCCTCCCTGTTCGCCGCAACTGGCAACCGTCATCGAAGACCTGGCGTCCGATCCGATGTCGAGGATGACCCAGTTCGAACTCGCCGAGCGATTGCAGATGGAACGGACCGGGGCGCTGCGCCTGTTCAAGGCGGTGACCGGCCAGACCTTCCGACGGTTCAAGCAATGGTCGGGGCTGCAGCACGCTGCCCGGCAAGTCGCTTCGGGCGAACTCGTCAGGACGGCAGCCATGGATGCAGGTTTTGCCGACACGGCCCATCTCACCCGGACGTTCCGCAGGTCGTTCGGGCTTACGCCGTCGGAGGCGATCGCCGGACTTGCGAAGGCCGCGCCCGGATCGCCTTTGCCTCGTCACTGACGGACTCTGCTGGCAATGCTAGCAGCCCGGCGAAACGCGCGCGCCAGATCTGCAAAACAGGATCTGCAGGTTCAACAGATTCTGGGCTAAGTTTTCGCCATCATCGCACGAGGCCTGACTTCAAAGGCCAATAGCTTCCAAGGCGTCCGTGCCACCGGGCCTCCCCCGGCGTGCCCCAAAATCTCTTCAGAGAGCGCTGCGCCTGGCATGGTCCTGACCGTGCCCTCGACAC
>JACPVT010000324.1 GCA_016191685.1 Rhodospirillales bacterium
CAGGCTGACGCGAGGACCGCGTCGGCCTTTTCCATTTCCGGCACGACCTGCCCGCGGCCGCCCGCGGGTTCGCGCTATGCGCTGGTGCAGCCGCCGCGGCTCCTGAGCCGTGGACAGTCCCAACAACGACCCCGTCTCAACTGCGTGCCGAATAACGACACCAGAACAGACACTTAACGACGCCTGAAAAACACGGCGCGCCGGGGCGCGTGAAAAGAAGACAACGAGAGATGCGTAAAAGCCAATGGAATAAGGCTTATCTCGGAATCCCGGACACCGGCCCGGACAACACGCGTTACATTTGGGTGTCCGGAAATAACGGGCGAAAAGCCCGCCGTTATTGGCTTTCCGGCGTGCGGGAGCCGAAATTTGGCTGTGGGACTTGTTCCGGGATCTTCTACGCGGCGGAGGCGTAGATCCGGTCGAGGTCCGCTTCGTCGTAGGCGTATTGGGTCGAGCAGAACTCGCAGGTGACGGCGACCAGGCCCTGCGGGTCGCGCAGGTCGGCGAGTTCCTCGCGCTTGATCGACTTCAGCACGCCGTCGATGCGCTCGCGGCTGCAGCGGCAGCGCGCCTCGAAGGCGCGGCGCTCGAACAGGCGGGCGCCCTCGGCGTGGAACAGGCGGAACAGAAGCTGCTTGCCGGGCAGGTCGGCGTCGAGCATTTCCCGCTCGGTGGCGGAGGCCATCAGGATGACGGCCTTGCGCCAGTCGTCCTCGCGCTGCTCCTGGTCGATGTCGATGCGGCCGGCGTCGAATTCCGGCATCTGCTGCACAACCAGGGCCGAGGCCCGCCAGCGATATCCGTCAGACGTCTCGGCGCGGCGGGCCACGATCTTGATGCCGGTCGGCAGCTGCTCGGACTGGCGGAAATAGGTGTGGGCGCAGTCGGCCAGGGTCGGGCCTTCCAGCGGCACGACGCCCTGGTAGCGCTGGGTGTTCTGGCCCTGGTCGACCGTGAAGGCGAGGCGGCCCTGGCCGAACAGTTTCGGCACGTAGCCGTCGGGCGCGTCGGTGTTGCCGGTACCCAGCGCCACGGCGAGTTTCCAGGAATCGAACTGGGCGTAACCGCGCAACGCACCGTCGCTGGTGAGATCGGTGACGAGCAGCCGGATCGGCCCGTCGCCGCTGATCTGCAGGGTGAAGATGCCGTCGTATTTCAGCGACGTCGCCAGCGCCACGCACAGCACCATGGCCTCGGCCAGCGGCCGCGCCACGGCGAGCGGATAGCCGTGGCGTTCGATGATGGCGTCGAGCACGGGGCCGAGACGCACGAGACGGCCGCGGACCCCCAGCGCGTCGAGCTGGAAGGGAAGAACACGGTCCCAGTCTTCGTCGGAAGGAAACCCCTCCGACGCAGGCCTCACGATAGGCACCACGCTAAAATACTCTTCTGGGCGTGCAGGCGGTTCTCGGCCTCGTCGAACACCACCGACTGCGGCCCGTCGATCACGTCGGCCGTGACCTCCTCGCCGCGATGCGCCGGCAGGCAGTGCATGAAGATGGCATCCTTCTTGGCCTGCTTCATCAGGTGTTTGTCGACCTGATAGCCGCGCAGCAGGTTGTGGCGTCGCGCAGCACTCGGGCTTTGCGGATCCTCGTCGCCCATCGACACCCAGGTGTCGGTGACGACGCAGTCGGCGTCCTTCACCAGCTTCTCGGGATCGTGGCCGATCCGGATGCGGCCCTGCGACTTCTCGGCCCACTGCACGACGTCGGCCGGCGGCGTCAGCTCGGGCGGGCAGGCGATGCGCAGTTCGAAATCGAACTGCACGGCGGCATGGATCCACGACGTGGCCATGTTGTTGCCGTCGCCCGACCAGGCGACCGACTTGCCCTTGATCGAGCCGCGATGCTCCTCGTAGGTCATGACGTCGGCCATGAGCTGGCAGGGATGCGTCTTGTCGGTGAGGCCGTTGATCACCGGCACGGTTGCGTATTTCGCCATCTCGAGGAGTTTCTCCTCGACGGTGGTGCGCATCATGATGATGTCGACGTAGCGCGAGAGCACGCGCGCGGTGTCGGCAATGGTCTCGCCGCGGCCGAGCTGGGTGTCGGTGCGGCCGAGCATGATCGTCTCGCCGCCCAACTCGCGCATGCCGACCTCGAACGACACGCGCGTGCGGGTCGAGGGCTTCTCGAAGATCATGGCGAGCGTCTTGCCGGCCAACGGCTTGTCGTGTCCGCCGTTGACGCGCTGCTTCTTCATCGCCTTGCCCTGGTCGAGGATCTGGCGAAGCGTCTTGGGATCGACCTGATCGAGGTCGAGGAAATGTTTCGGCGTGCCCATGGTGCCTACTCGGAAGCCTTGGCATTCTCGAACGAAACTGCGGCCTTCCCGAGGATGGCGATGCCTTCGTCGAGTGCGGCCTTGTCGGCGATCAGTGCCGGGAAGATGCGGATCACGTTCTCGCCAGCGGGCGGCACGAGCATGCCGAGTGACTGCAGGCGATCGACCATCGCACCGGCCGTCACCGCGGGCGTGCACTGCAGGCCCTGGAGGAAGCCGGTGCCGCGCTGCTCGGCGAACACCTTGGGGTGCTTGGCCACCAGCTTCTCGAGCTCGGCCTTGAGGTATTTGCCGCGCTCGTGCACGCCTTCGATGAAGCCGGGCTTCAGCAGTTCGTCGAGGACCGCGTTGGCGACGCCCGTGGCGAGCGGATTGCCGCCATAGGTCGAGCCGTGCGTGCCCGGCACCATGCCGACAGCGGCCTTCTCGGTCGCCATGAAGGCGCCGATCGGGAAGCCACCGCCCATGCCCTTGGCGATCGCCATGACGTCGGGCGCGACGCCCGACCATTCATAGGCAAACAGCTTGCCGGTCCGGCCGAAACCCGTGTGGATTTCGTCGTAGAACAGCAGCAGGCCGAACTCCTCGCACATCGCCCGCAACGCCTTCAGGAATTCGGGCGTCGTCTCGCGGATGCCGCCTTCACCCTGGATCGGCTCGACCAGGATGCCGGCCGTCTCGTCGTCGATCATGTCGCGCACGACGTTGGCGTTGTTCAGCGGCGCATGGCGGTAGCCGGCGGCCGGCGGGCCGAAGCCCTCGAGGTATTTCTCGTTGCCGGTGGCGGCGAGCGCGTTCAGCAGGCGGCCGTGGAACGCCGCCTGGAAGCAGATGATCTTGTACCGCTTCGGCTGGCCGTTCATGTACTGGTACTTGCGGATCAGCTTGATGCCGCCCTCGATCGCCTCCGCGCCGGAATTGCAGAAGAACATCGTGTCGGCGAAGGTGAGGTCGGCCAGCCGCTTGGCGAGCTTCTCGCCATTGCCGATCCGGAACAGGTTCGACGTGTGCCAGAGCTTGGAGCCCTGCTCGGCCAGCGCCTTGACCAGGGCGGGATGGCAGTGGCCCAGCGCATTCACGGCGATGCCCGAGGTAAAGTCGACATAACGTCGGCCGTCCGTCGCGTAGAGATAGTTGCCCTCTCCGCGTTCGAACACGACGTCCTTGCGACCGTACGTCGGCATCACAGCCGTAATCACGATAGACCTCCTCTGAAAGTAAAAAACCCCGCTGAATCGGCGATTCCGGGATGGAAATTCCGGTTTCTGGCGAGGGGCCGGCACTATCGGACCGGGGTGGGGGTGTGTCAACGTCGCCCACGGGCGCAGGGACGCGTCTTGAGGGCCTCCGACCCCTCTGCTAGGAGACCCGCCGTTCCAATGGACCCGCTTCCCTCACGCAACCCCCAGCTCGCCCAGCGGCGCGCCGACTTCGCCTCGGTGGCGGAGATGCTGGATTACGCGGCCCAGGGCCAGACCGGCATCTCCTTCTATAATGCCAAAGGGGAGCTGCTGTCGGCGCTGTCCTGGCGCGAGGTCCGCGAACGCGCCCATGTCATCGCACGCAAGCTGATCGGGGCGGGGTTTGCGGCGGGCGAACGGCTTCTGATAACGGCCGACACCTGGCCCGGCTTCTTCGATTCGTTCTTCGGCGCCCAGTATGCCGGGCTGGTGCCGGTCCCGGTGTCGATCCCGGTCGGGATTGGCGGCAAGGACGCCTATCTCGACCAGCTCCGCCGCCAGTTTTCCGCCTCGGGGGCGGTCGCGGCCGTCGGCATCGACGATCTCGCGGGCTTTCTGGCCGATGCCGCCAAGGAATTCCCCGCGGTTCGCCTGCACGGTGGCAGGGACGCTCTCGACGCACTTCCCGAGAAGGCGGTCGATCTGCGGCCGCTCGGTCCCGCCGACCTTTGCTACATCCAGTTCTCTTCGGGCAGCACGCGCCATCCGCATGGCGTGCAGATCACCCAGCGGGCCTTGATGGCCAATCTCGCCGGCATGACCGGACCGGCAGGGCTCGACGTGATCCCCGGCGATCGCGCCGCGAGCTGGCTGCCGCTCTATCACGACATGGGCCTGATCGGCTTCCTGATGGCGCCGCTCAGTTGCCAGCTCTCGATCGACTATCTGACGCCGCGCGACTTCGCCCGCCGGCCGATGCAGTGGCTGAACGTCATCTCGCGCAACCGCGGCACCATCTCCTACAGTCCGAGCTTCGGCTACGATCTGTCGACCCGGCGAGGCGCCACGCAGGTGCCGGCCGATCTCGATCTCTCGAGCTGGCGGCGCGCCGGTATCGGCGGCGACATGATCCGACCCGAGGTGCTCAATCGCTTCGCCGACGCTTTCGAGCCCTCGGGTTTCGACCGCAAGGCCTTCATCCCCAGCTACGGCATGGCCGAGGTGTGTCTTGCGATCACCTTCAGCCCCAAGGGAGCGGGCGTGCGGACCGATGTCGTCGATCGCGTCGCCCTCGGCAAGGATCAGGCCGCCGTTCCGGCGGTCGATCCGCAGGATGTGCAGCGTGCCCGCGGCTTCGTGTTGTGCGGCCGGGTCCTGCCCGGACACCGTCTCGAAGTGCGTGATACCGACGGCAAGGCGCTGGCCGACCGCCGGGTGGGGCGCATCTTCATAAAAGGCCCGAGCGTGATGCCGGGCTATTTCGGCGAGCCGGAAGCCACCCACGAGGTGCTTTCGGACGACGGCTGGCTCGACACCGGCGACCTCGGCTATTGGCTGGCGGGCGAGATCGTGATCACGGGGCGCGCCAAGGACCTCATCATCATCAACGGCCGCAATGTGTGGCCGCAGGATATCGAGTGGGCGATCGAAGCCCGGCGCCTCGTGAAAAGCGGCGATGCCGCGGCCTTCTCCATCGATACCGGCGAAGGCGAGCGCGTGGTCGTGGCGGTGCTGGCGCGCGTGTCGGGCGAGGAGGCGCGGGTGGCCCTGGCGCGCGACGTTGCGGGCGCCGTGCGCGAAGCGATCGCCGTCGATTGCGACGTCGCCCTGGTACCGCCGACGTTCGGGCTGCCCATGACTAGTTCGGGCAAACTCAGCCGGGCACGGACGAAGGCCAATTATCTCGCCGGTCTCTATGCCCTTCCGGCCTCTCCCTTGAAGCCCGCCGCGGCCTGAGACGACGGCCATGGGCAGGCTGGTCGCGGTCACCGGCGCCACAGGCTTCGTCGGGCCACACCTCGTCTCCGCTCTGGCCCGGCGTGGTTTCAGTCTCCGTCTCTTGGTCCGACGCTGGTCGCCGATGCCGTCGCTGCCGAACGTCGAGGCCGAGATCGTACTGGGTGACCTCGCCGACGAAGCCGCCCTTCACCGCTTGGTCGACGGCGCCGACGTCGTGATTCACGCCGCTGGCCTCATCAAGGCGCGCGCATCGGCCGACTTCATGGCAGTCAATCGCGACGGCACGGCTCGGCTTTCGGCGCTCGCTCCCGAGGCGCGATTCATCCTGTTGTCGTCGCTCGCGGCGCGCGAGCCCCAGCTCTCGGCCTATGCCGAGAGCAAGCGGGCCGCCGAACAGGTGATGGCAGGTCGTACGGGGCCGTGGCTGGCGGTTCGGGCTCCCGCGGTCTACGGCCCGGGTGATCGAGAGACGCTGACCTACTTCCGGGCCGCGGCCCGGGGGCTGGCGCCACGGCCTCGGGTGGACGGCGCTCGGCTGGCCCTGATCCATGTCGAGGATCTGGCGGCGGCCCTGGCCGCGGCGGTCGAGCATCCGCCATCCAACTCGGTCTATGAGATCGACGACGGGCGCGAGCAGGGCTACGGCTATGACGATATGGCTGCGGCGGCCGGGGCCGCGCTCGGACGGGCGGTGCGATCGGTGCCGGTTCCCCGCGTTGCGATGGAGATCGTCGGCTGCGCCAACGGCCTGCGGCACGCCTTGGGAGGGGCGGCACAGATCCTGACCCGGTCCAAGGTCCGCGAGTTGTTTCACAGCGACTGGACAGTTCGCGACCGACGCCTGGCGAAAGCGCTCGACTTTGAGGCACGTTACGACCTTGAGGCCGGATTTCGCGACACGGTCTTGTGGTATCGCCGGCAGGGATGGCTCTAGGACGTGTGAAACACTGCGTAACAAATTGTTATTTCACAAGGAATCATGGTTTCTGCCACAAGATGGCATGCCTGACCCCGGGACCGGAGAGCAGCTCTTGCGCACTGCCCACCAATTGATCGTCGAAAACGACGACATCGCCAACACCCTCGAATTGCCCCGTCTCGCGTCGCGCCTCGACGTGATCCGGGAGATCTGCCGTCATCTTGCGCCCTACCAGGCGGGTGAGCGGCCGATCGTTGGCGCGACCGTCATTGCCAAGGATCTGACCATCGATTCGCTGGCGATCATGGATATGGTCATGGAACTCGAGGACAGTTTCGACGTGTCGATCCCGATGAACGTCGTGGCCGAGATCCATACCGTCGACCAGCTCGCCGATACGATCCTGGATCTGCGCGCCAAGCGCTAACCATCATGGGCTTGTTCGACCGTCACGCGGGCCTGCTCGAGGCGTATCGCGACGTCCGGACCACCGGGGCCGATCCCTTCCAGATCCGCATGGAGCGGGTGTTGTCGCCGACCGAGGCGATCATCAACGGCCGCAAGACGCTGCTGGTCGGCACCAACAACTATTTCGGCCTGACGTTCGACCCTTCGTGCATGGAAGCCGCCATCGAGGCGATCCGCGCCGAAGGCACCGGCACGACCGGCTCGCGCATCGCCAACGGCAGTTATAGCGAACACGTCCTCCTCGAGGAGGAGATTGCCGCCTTCTACGGCAAGAAGCACTGCATGGTCTTCACGACCGGCTACCAGGCCAACCTCGGGGTGATATCGACCCTGGTCGGCCAGGGCGACCATTTGCTGATCGACGCCGACAGCCACGCCTCGATTTACGATGCTTGCAAAATGACCCAGGCCGAGGTCGTCCGCTTCAAGCACAACGACCCGTCGAGCCTGGAGTCCCGGCTGCGGCGCCTGGGCGATAAGCCCGGCAACAGGCTGGTGATCCTGGAAGGCATCTACTCGATGCTGGGAGACAGCGCGCCGCTCAAGGAATTCGTCGAGGTCTGCAAGAAGTACGGCGCCTACGTGCTGGTCGACGAGGCCCATTCGCTGGGCGCGCTCGGAGAGACCGGTCGCGGGCTTTGCGAGTCGACCGGCGTTCTCGACGATTGCCACTTCATCGTCGGCACCTTCTCGAAGACCCTGGGCGCCATCGGCGGCTATTGCGTCTCGAACGACCCCGACTTCGACATCCTGCGCGTGACCGTGCGCTCCTACATGTTCACGGCGTCACTGCCGCCTTCGATCGTGGCGTCGGTCCGCCAGGCTCTGCGAGTCGTCAAGGCTCGGCCGGAGCTGCGCAAGCAGCTGTGGGACAACGTCGCCACCCTTTATGATGGCCTCGCCGCCCAGGGCTTCAAGCTCGGCCCCGAACACGGCCCGGTAGTGGGCGTACATCTGCCCGACCGCATGCTCGCCATCGGCTTCTGGCGCGCCATGCTCGATGCCGGGATCTATGTGAACGTCGCCGTGCCGCCGGCCACGCCCAACGGCGTCTCGCTGCTGCGCTGTTCGGTCTGCGCCGCCCATACGCCGCAACAGCTCGAACACATGATCGAGGTCATGACGGGGATCGGCCGGCAGCTCGGCGTCATTTCCGGAGCGCCGAAGCTCCGTGTCGTCGCCGGCAGCCGCTAGTCCCAGCCGCCTCGCTTGACCGCCATCTCGGTTGACCTTGGGGGCCGGGCGGTGGATCACCCTTCCATGTTCACGCTGGCGCATCTGTCCGATCCGCACCTGCCGATGCCTGCGGCGCGCTCCCTCGATCTCCTCGGCAAGCGCGTCACGGGCTATCTCAACTGGTGGCGGCACCGGGTGCATCTGCATGTGCCGGAGGCGCTGGCCGGCATCGTGGCGGACATCAAGGCGCAGAGGCCTGATCACATCGCGCTGACCGGAGACTTGGTGAACGTCTCGCTGCCCGACGAGTTCGTCCGCGCCTCGAAGTGGCTTGCCGAATTCGGTGGACCCGACGGGATCACGGTCATTCCGGGGAACCACGACGTCTATGTCGCCACGGCGTGGGACGAGGCGCTGGGTCTCTGGGGCGCCTATATGGCGGGCGATGGCAAGCCGCCGGCTGCCGATTTCCAGATCTTCCCGACATTGCGCCGCCGCGGGCCGGTCGCACTGGTCGGTCTCAACAGCGGGGTGCCGAAGCCGCCTTTCTTCGCCACCGGGACGCTCGGCGAATGGCAGATCGCGGCGGCTGGAAAGCTTTTGGCCGATCTCGGACGCCAGGGACTCTGCCGGGTCGTGCTGATCCACCATCCGCCCCTCACCACCGAGAAGCACTTCAAGCGGCTGACCGATGCCGCGGCCTTCCAGACGATGATCCGGCAGGTCGGCTGTGAACTCATCCTGCACGGGCACAATCACCGCAGCGAAGTCGCGCGGATCGATGGGCCGGCCGGCCCGGTACCGGTGATCGGCGTCACGTCGGCCTCGGCGGCACCGGGCAGCAAGTATGGCCGCGCGCGCTACCACCTGATCCACATCGAGCGCGATGCGACGGCATGGCGCCTCAAGGTCGATGTTCGCGCGCTGCGTTCCGATGGGGCCGGATGCGAGCCCGATGGCCAGTTCGTGTTCCGAAGCGCGGCATCCGGCGTGGTAGGCTGAAACAGACATGGCATCTTCCGAACTCGTCGTTTCCCCCGTGGCCTCCAAGGGCGACCTCAAGGAATTCATCCGCCTGCCCAAACGGCTTTACGCCGGACACAGGGGCTGGGTGGCGCCGCTCAACGTCGAGCGACAAGAGGCTTTCTCGCCCCAGAAGAATCCGCTGTTTCAGCATGCCGAGGTCCAGTTCTTCGTCGCGCGGAGGGCCGGCCGCGTGGTCGGTCGCATCTCGGCGCAGGTCGATCGTGCCTATCTCGATCAGCACGCCGATAATACCGGGCAGTTCGGCTGTCTGGTGGCCGAGGACGATCCCGCGATTTTCGCTGCCCTGTTCGCCGCGGCCGAAGCCTGGCTGAAGGCCAGGGGCATGGTGCGCGCGACCGGTCCGTTCAGCCTGTCGATCAACGAGGAGGTCGGCCTCCTGGTCGACGGTTTCGACAGCCGCCCGGTGCTGATGGTGCCCTACGATCCGCCCTATGCCGGCGCGCGGGTCGAAGCCTGCGGCTATGTGAAGGCCAAGGACCTCTTCTCATACGACTACGACGTCCAGAACGCGCCGGAGACGATCGGCCGCAAGCTGCTCGATCGCGCCGGCCTCGCCGGTCGGGTCAAGGTCCGCACCGCCAACATGAGGATGTTCGACGCCGAGGTCCGCACCCTGGTCGGCATCTTCAACGATGCCTGGAGCGACAACTGGGGCTATGTGCCCTTCACCCAGGCCGAGATCGACCATGCCTCCAAGGCATTGCGTCCGGTGATCGTTCCCGACCTCGCCGTGTTCGTCGATGTCGACGACGAGACGGTCGCCTTCATCCTGGCTCTTACCAACCTTTCCGAGGCGACCGTCGACTTCGACGGTACGCTCAATCCCTGGAACCTGGCGAAGCTCCTGTTCCGGCTCAAGATTAGCGGCGTCACCAGCACCCGGGTGCCGCTGATGGGTGTGAAGAAGAAGTTTCGCAATCACCCGCTGATGGGCGCCGGACTCGCCATGATCGCCATCGATCACCTGCGCGCCAACGGCAAGCGGCTGGGCAAGACCTCCGCCGAGCTCGGCTGGATCCTCGAGGACAACAAGGCCACCAACAACATCATTCGCTCGGTCGGCGGCGTTCACTACAAGACCCACCGGCTCTACGAGAAGGCCCTGGTGTGACACCGTCTGCCGATCCCGCGCCGCGGGTGTCGGCCTTCGCGCCGCTTGCCAACAGGTCGTTCCTGACGATGTGGATCGCCAACCTGATGTCCAACATCGGCGGCTGGATGGCGACCACGGGCGCTGCATGGGAGATGACCAGCCTGACCCAGGAGCCGATCTTCGTGGCGCTGCTGGCGGCTGCCGGCACCTTGCCGATGTTCCTGTTCTGCTTCTTTGCCGGCATCCTGGCCGACCGCTTCGACCGCCGTCGCTACATCATCGTCTGCCAGTTCTGGATGATGGCCGTGGCCGCAACGCTGGCGGTGATGGCGTTCCTGGGCAAGCTCGACCACTGGAGCCTGCTGGCCCTCAGCTTCTGCATCGGGTTGGGCAATGCCATGAACGCACCGGCCTGGCACGCCGTGGTGCCGGAGATCGTGTCGGGACCGCAGTTGCGGCCGGCGATCGCGTTGAACAGCGCCGGCTTCAACCTGGCGCGTACGGTGGGCCCGGTCATCGGCCAGCTTCTGCTCAGTCTGGTGGGCGTGTTTCTGCTCTTCGCCATCAATGCACTCACCTATGTCGGCGTGATCTTCGCCATGCGCGCCTGGAAGCGGCCGGCCGAGGCCCGCGCCTCGCAGCGCCGCGAAGGCCTCGCCGAGGCGGCGAAGGCGGGCATCGCCTTCGTGCGCGGTTCGGCCGAGCTGCGTGCGATCTTCGCTCGCGGCCTCTGCTTCTTCGTGCCGGGCATCGCCATGGGCACGCTCCTGCCGGTGATCGGCCGCTTCGAGCTCGGCCTCGACGAGTTCGATTTCGGCATCCTCTACGGTGTGTTCGGCGTGGGCGCCGTCGCCGCGGCATTTGCCATGCCGACCGTCAACCGCCTGCTGGGCGCCGACCGCGCCAACATCTGGGCGATGGGCATCTCGGCTGCCGCAACGATGGTCGCAGCGCTCGCCATGACGCCGGTCGTGATGGGCATCGTGGTGGCCATCAACGGCGCCTGCTGGATCACCGTCATCGCCAACAACGGTGCCTCGGTGCAGATGATCCTGCCCAACTACATGCGGGCCCGGGGCATGGCGGTACACCAGATGGTGTTTTTCGGCGCCATGGTCGTAGGCTCCCTCCTGTGGGGCAAGATCGCCACCCTATTCGGCACGCAGGCCTCGCTGATCGCCTCGGCGGTGGCGCTCTTGCCCTTCACGATGCTGGCGGCATCTATCCGGTTGCCGGGTTCGGTCCTGCCGCGGGCCTGACACGCTTGTGTGTTCTTTTGAACACAAGACCCCCAAAAAATTTGTGTGGGGCGGAAGAATCCTCTTGTAACCGCGTCGATTAGTTGTAGATACGAAATATCCAAGACGCCCACGCACGTGCCGCTGGCCCTTAGTGGTTACGCAACGACGGAAAGTGTTCTTTTTGGCAGTGCCGGTTTCGAGCCGGGTCCGGGAAGGAGCTTCTGAGATGGTTGCCTACCGCGCGGGGCGCGTTCCCCGCTATTATGTCAATTGCCCGGTAAAATCCCGGGCCGTCCTCCTCGACCTTCCGCTTAAGCGGAACCTGTCTCCGTCGAGTATTGGCTGACGCACGCCGCCATTTCTGGCGCCGTACGTCGCGTTCGACCTCTCCTGCCGAACCAGCCTGATCTTTATTGACGGGGAACCCCCCAGCGATGACCGAGCGTATCTTTCGTTATCTCCGCGAGCAGCAGCCCGAGACGCCGTGCCTGGTGATCGACCTCGATGTGGTCGAGAACAACTTCCGGCGCATGCGCGAACTGCTGCCGGCGGCCCACATCTTCTATGCCGTGAAGGCCAATCCGGCGGCGCAGGTGCTCGCGCGCCTGGCGACGGCCGGCTCGAAGTTCGACACGGCAAGCCGTGGCGAGATCGAGCTGGTCCAGGCCACCGGCATCTCGATGGACCGCATCTCCTTCGGCAACACCATCAAGAAGGAAAAGGACATCGCCTGGGCCTACCAGCAGGGCGTGCGCCTGTTCGCCTTCGACAGCGAGGCCGAGCTGCAGAAGCTCGCCCGCGTGGCGCCGGGCGCGCGCGTGTTCTGCCGCGTGCTGGTCGACTGCGGCGGCGCCGAGTGGCCGCTCAGCAAGAAGTTCGGCTGCGCGCCGGAGATGGCCAAGGATCTACTGCGCAAGGCCAAGGACTGGGGGCTCGATGCCTACGGCATCTCGTTCCACGTCGGCAGCCAGCAGACCGACCTCGAGCAGTGGGACAAGGCGCTGGGCCAGGTCTCGCAGATGTTCTTCGCCCTCGCCGAAGAGGGTGTGGACCTGCGCATGGTCAACCTGGGCGGCGGTTTCCCGGCGCGCTACCGCGCCGAGATCAACAGCATCGAGGCCTATTGCGAGGCGGTCGGCCGCGCGCTGGTGCGCCACTTCGGCAACCGCATGCCCGAGGTCATCATCGAGCCCGGTCGCTCCATGGTGGGTGACGCCGGCGTAATCCAGAGCGAGGTCGTGCTGGTTTCGCGCAAGGCGGCCGGCGACCGCAAGCGTTGGGTCTACCTCGACATCGGCAAGTTCTCGGGCCTGGCCGAGACCATGGGCGAGAGCATCAAGTACCGCCTGCGCACGCCCGGCGAGGGCACGCGCGTGGGGCCGGTGGTGCTCGCCGGACCGACCTGCGACTCGGCCGATATCCTCTACGAGAAGACCGAGTACAAGCTGCCGCTGTCGCTGAAGCCCGGCGACAAGGTCGAGATCCTCTCGACCGGCGCCTACACGACGACCTACTCGTCGGTGGCCTTCAACGGCTTCGCACCCCTGAAGGCGGTCTGCATCTAGAGCCGAAGTTTCTCAAAAGGATCATTGACGGGGCCTTGAGAAAGGCCCCGTCGCCGTTTAACGACCGGAATCCCGTCGATCGGAGACGCAATCATGGCGAAGAAGACCGCGCGCAAGGCGACCCGCAGCAAGAAGTACGTTTCGTTCAAGGGCCGCATGGTCATGATCGGGTTCGGTTCGATCGGCCAGGGCGTGTTGCCGCTGATCCTGCGTCACATCGGCATCAAGCCCTCGCAGATCACCATCATCGCCGAGGATGCCCGCGGTGGCATTCCCGAGACCAGGCGCTACGGCGTCAGGTTCATCGAGAAGCGGCTGACCCGCGCCAACTATCGTCAGACCCTGGCCGGTCTGCTGGCGAAGGGCGACTTCCTGGTCAATCTGTCGGTCGAGGTCGCCTCGACGGCGCTGGTCGAGCTCTGCCAGCAGGCCGGTGCGCTCTACATCGACACCTGCATCGAGCCGTGGCCCGGCGGCTACACCGATCCCTCGCTCTCCGTCTCGCGGCGCTCGAACTACGCGCTTCGCGACACCATGCTGAAGCTCAAGCCCAGGTACCGCGGCGGCCCGACGGCGGTGATCGCCCATGGCGCCAACCCGGGCCTCGTCTCGCACTTCGTGAAGCAGGCGATGATGAACCTCGCCCGCGATACCGGCGTGAAGGCCGCGGTACCCGCGACGCGCGAGGGCTGGGGCAAGCTCGCCCGCCGGCTCGGCGTCAAGGTGATCCACATCGCCGAGCGCGACACCCAGGTCTCGCCTGTCCCGAAGGAAGTGGGCGAATTCGTCAACACGTGGTCGATCGACGGTTTCGTCTCGGAGGGCGGCCAGCCGGCCGAGATGGGCTGGGGCACGCACGAAAAGGCACTGCCGCCCGACGGCCGGCGCCACAGCTTCGGCTGCGACGCCGCGATCTACCTCAACCGCCCGGGCCTGCTCACCCGCGTGCGCACCTGGACGCCGCTCGAGGGCCCGTTCCACGGCTTCATCATCACGCACAACGAGTCGATCTCGATGGCCGACTACTTCACGCTGCGTGACGGCAAGAAGGTCGTGTACCGGCCGACCGTGCATTATGCCTACCATCCTTGCGACCAGGCGATCATGTCGATGCACGAGATCGCCGGAAAGAACCTGCACCAGCAGAAGCGGCAACGGCTGATCGTCGACGAGATCACCTCGGGCCGCGACGAGCTCGGCGTGCTGCTGATGGGCCACAAGAAGGGTGCCTACTGGTACGGCTCGCAGCTCGATATCCACGAGACACGCAAGCTTACGCCCTACAACAACGCGACCTCGATCCAGGTCTGCGCCCCGGTTCTATCGGGCATCATCTGGGCGCTGGAGAATCCCGAGCGCGGCCTCGTCGAGGCCGACGAGATGGACTTCGCGCGCAACCTCGAGATCTGCATGCCCTATCTCGGGCCCGTCGTCGGCAAGTACAGCGACTGGACGCCGCTCAAGGACCGCGGCGCGCTGTTCCCCGAGGATCTCGACAAGTCCGACCCCTGGCAGTTCAGGAACTTCCGCGTTTCGTGATGGTTCGCTCACGCGTGCGTGAGAGGGTTTGACCCTCGTCGCCCGGCGTTTCTGCCTATACCGGCACGAACGCTGGGAGGACGGATGACGGCATTGTTCGACAGGTGGCGCGCCAGGCTCGATGCCTTCCCGCAGCCGGCGTTGCAGCTCCTGATGCGCTTCAGCATCTTCTGGGTGTTCTGGCGCTCAGGCATGCTGAAGGCCGACAACATCGAACAGGCGATCGGCCTGTTCCGCGACGAATACAAGCTGCCGATCCTGCCGCCCGAGATCGCGGCCTACCTGGGCACGGCGGTAGAGCTGGCGGCCCCTTGCCTGATCCTCGCCGGGCTGTTCACGCGGCTGGCCGCCCTGTCGCTGATCGGGCTCACGCTCACCATCCAGTTCCTGGTCTACTGGAACGACTATCCCTCGCACCTGCTGTGGCTGGCGATTCTGGTGTTCATCCTGACGCGAGGGCCGGGACCTTATTCTCTCGATGCGCTGCTCTTCAGGAAGCGCGGCGCGGTGAACAGCAACAACAGCACGAACGCTCCCGCGACATTGACGAGGGTCGAGCCGACATAGAGCCATAGGGCGAGATAGACCGACGACATCACCAGCGTGATGGCCGCGACCCGCGAACCGAAGGCGGTGAATTCGTTGAACGAGATGCGCTTGCCGTCCTTTTCGGCCAGCCCCGTCACCGTGACGTTGGCCGACGCGCCGATAAGCGTACCGTTGCCGCCGAGACAGGCTCCGAGCGACAATGCCCACCACAGCACCTGCCCGTCGGGGCCGGCGTTGAGCTGGCCGAGCAGGCTCGCCACCAGCGGGATGGTGACGGCGGTATAGGGGATGTTGTCGATCACCGCCGAGAGAAAACCCGAAACCCAGAGGATGATCAGGGCCGCGACCAGAAGAGTCGCGGTTGATGACAGGCCGAAGCCGCTGGAGATCCGCTGGATGACCCAGGCGAGGCCGTCGGCCAGGCTCTCGATCAGGCCGGTCGCCACCGCCGCGCCGACCAGGATGAACAGGAACAGGAAGAAGGCGAGCGTCGGCCACTCGATGTCCTTCTCCAGGATGGTGAGCACGCCGTGCTGGCGCTCCTCGTGCGTCGGCTTGTGTTCCTTGAGGTAGTAGTAGTCCTGGGCGAACAGGATCGCCGCGATTCCGATCACCGCCGGCACGGCCACCGGCATATGGGTGAAGGTATGCGTCATGAATCCGAGAAAGATCAGCACCGTGATCCAGCAGGTGGCACGCAGCAGCGGGACATTCTCCAGCCTGGCGCCGCTCGGCGTGGCGGCGCCGGCATGGTCGACGTCTGCGGTCGCGCCGATGTCTGTTGGATAGTAGCGTCGGCAATACCAGACCAGCACGATCATCATGAAGGTGCAGGGTACAGCGAGGTGATAGATGAAATCCATGAAGCTGAGGCCGGTGCGCGGGTCGGCGCCGATCAGCACGTTGGGCGGATCGCCGATCAGGGTCGCGGTGCCGCCGATGTTGGCCGCCATCACCATCGGCAGGAAGAAGGCCGAGCCATTGATCTTCAGCCGCCGCGCCATCTCCGAGGCCATCGGGTAGGCGAAGATCACGGTGGTGACGTTGTCGAGGATCGCCGACAGCACGCCGGTGAACCACAGGATCAGCCGCGCCGCGCGGCTCGGATTGCCGCGCGAGCGCTCGAGCAGGCGGTCGACCGCCCAGGGAAAGACGTTGGTGGTCTTGAGCACGCCAACCAGCGCCATCATGGAGAACAGCAGCAGGATGACGTTGAGGTCTACGGCGTTCTTGGCGGTCTCGAACGAGATCAGCTTGAACGGCGAGAAGTAGGAGACGAGCCAGATCACGGCGACCGCGCCGATCGGGATCAGCACGCGATGCACGCGATCGAGGGCCAACAGGGCGAACATTGCGACCAGGATGAACGCAACGATGCCCTGCGAGGCGATATCCCTGGTCGAGTCGAAGCCGTGCATCGATCTTCCCCCCTGTCTTTTTTGGGCGGGCAGTCAGGCGAGATAGGTCGCCGACACCCCACCATCGACAATTAACGCATGGCCGTTGACATAGGAAGCGGCCGGCGAGGCGAGGAACAGGGCGGCGCCGGCGATTTCCGGCGGATCGGCCCAGCGCTTGGCGGGGCAGCGTTCGCGCTGGCGCTCGCCGGCCGGCGAGGCGATCAGCTGGGCGTTGGTCTCGGTGGCGAAGAAGCCGGGCGACAGCGAATTCGACGTGATCCCCGTGGCGCCGAGCTCGGCGGCAAGTGCGCGCGTGAGCGCCGCCAGCCCGCCCTTGGCCGCGACATAGGAGGCGGCCCCCGGCACCGCCAGGTCAGCCACGATCGAGGTGACCAGGATCAGCCGGCCCCAGCGCCGGTCGATCATGCCCGGCACCACCAGCTTGACCAGGGCATGGGCGGCGCTGAGGTCGACGTCGACCAGGCGGGCGAAATCCTCGGGCGCGATGTCGGCGAAGGGCCGGCGGTCGCGCTCGCCGACATTGTGGATCAGGATGTCGATCGGCCCGGCGCCGGCGATCTCGGCGGCCATCGCCGCCCGGTCGCTCATCTCGAAGGCCAGCGCATCGCAGGCGAAGCCTGCCCGGCGCATTTCTTCCAGCCGGGGTGCGATCCGGTCCGGGCTGCGGCCGTGCAGGAGCACCCGGGCACCGGCCTCGGCCAGCGCCTTGGCCATCTCCCAGCCGAGGCCGCGCGCCGAGCCCGTTATCAGGGCGGTGCGGCCATCGAGGCGGAATTTATCGGGAAAGGTCGACATGGAAGGGGACATTCGTCTAACTGCAACACCCGAGTTAGCGTCGTATTGGTCAATGCTGCAACTGCCTAAAGTCATCGGCCACCGCGGGGCCGCCGCCTATGCCCCGGAAAACACGCTGGCGTCGTTCCGCGAGGCCCGCCGCCGCGGCGCCACCTGGGTCGAGATCGACGTCAAGCTGACGGCCGATGCCGTGCCCATCGTGATGCATGATCCGTCGCTCAAGCGGACCATGGCGATCGACCGGCTGGTGGCGGAGACATTGCGTGCCGACCTGCCGAAGGACGTGCCGTCGTTCGAGGATGCGATCGCCTGCTTTGCCGAATTGGGCCTCGGCTGCAATGTCGAGATCAAGCCCTGCGAAGGCCGCGAGGTCGAAACCGCCCGCGTGACCGTCGAGACCCTGCGGCGCTGCTGGCCGGCGTCGTTGCCCCAGCCGCTGCTGTCGAGCTTCAAGCCGGCCTCGCTGGCCGCCGCCCGTGCGGTGGCGCCCGAGTTCGCCCGCGCGATCCTGCTCGGCGAGATCGCCGAGGACTGGCGATCGCGGACCGAAGAGGTGGGCGCCGTGGGCGTCAACACCAACGGCGCCAAGCTCACCGCGCCCCGCGCCGTCGAGATCAGGAAGGCGGGCTATGCCCTCAGCGTCTACACCATCAACGATGGCGACGTCGCCCGGGCCCTGATCGGCATGGGCGTGGACTGCATCATCACCGACGCACCCGACGTCATTCTGGCCGCCATCAATTAATAGGGCGTTTTGGGGTTGCGTTTGGTACACAGTCTTGGTCGACTGTCATCAGATTGAAACAAATAAGACACATCGCAGTCTTTGGACCTGTCGATACAACGACGGGACATCACAGGGAGGGAGTTGGATCATGACACGGATTCTATTGTCGTCTGTCGCAGCGGCGGCGGTTCTCGCGAGCGGGCACGCAGCCCTTGCCCAGACCGAAATCCAGTGGTGGCACGCCATGGGCGGCAACCTCGGCGAGACGGTCAATCAGCTGGCCGAGGGCTTCAACAAGTCGCAAACCAAGTACAAGGTCAATCCGGTCTACAAGGGCTCCTATACCGAGACCCTGACGGCCGCGATCGCCGCCTTCCGCGCCAAGCAGGCGCCGCCCATCGTGCAGGTCTTCGAGGTCGGTACCGCCAACATGATGGCGGCCAAGGGCGCGGTCTATCCGGTCTATCAGCTCATGGCCGACGCCAAGGAGCCGTTCGATCCCAAGGCCTATATCGGCCCGGTCTACGGCTACTACTCGACGACCGACGGCAAGCTCTTGTCGATGCCGTTCAACTCCTCGACCCCGGTGCTCTACCGCAACAAGGAGCTGATGCAGAAAGCCGGCCTCGACCCGAACAAGCCGCCGACAACCTGGCCGCAACTGGGCGAAATGGCCAAGAAGGCCGTTGCCGCGGGCGCCAAGTGCGGGTTCACGCCGCAATGGCAGACCTGGACGATGATCGAGAATTACGGCGCCTGGCACAACCTGCCCTATGCGACCAAGGCCAACGGCTTCGGCGGCACCGACATCGAACTAAAGTTCAATGACGCGCCGCGCATCAAGTTCATCCAGATGCTGGCCGACTGGAGCAAGGACAAGACCTTCGTCTATGGCGGTCGCGAAGGTAAGTCGACAGCGCTGTTCAATGCCGGCGACTGCGTGTTCCACATCGCTTCGTCGGCGTCGGCGGCAGGCATCGAAAAGGCGCTCGGCAAGGAAAAGGTCGCCATCTCGATGATGCCCTATTCGCCCGACGTTGCGCCCAAGCCGCAGAACTCCATCATCGGCGGTGCCACCCTCTGGGTGCTGCAGGGCAAGCCCAAGGCCGAGTATGAGGGCGTCGCCAAGTTCCTGAACTACCTCGCCAGCACCCCGGTGCAGGCCAAGTGGCACCAGGAAACGGGCTATGTGCCGGTCACCCTGGCGGCCGCGGAAGTCACCGAGAAGGCCGGCTTCTA
>JACPVT010000010.1 GCA_016191685.1 Rhodospirillales bacterium
AAGGGATGGCGACCGGCCGAAATCGCCGAGAAGATCGATTTGCCGCCGGGGCTTGCCGAGCGCTGGTCGGTGCGCGGCTACTACGGCACCGTCAATCACAACGTGAAGGCGGTCTATCAGCGCTATCTCAGCTGGTACGACGCCAACCCGTGCAATCTCCATCCGCTGCCGCCCGCGCCCGCTGCGGCCAAGTTCGTCGAGTACATGGGCGGCGCCGCGGCGACGATCGCGCGGGCGCGCGCCGATTTCGCCAAAGGCGAGTTTCGCTGGGTGGCACAGGTGATGAAGGAAGTGGTCTATGCCGAGCCTGGGAACAGGGAGGCTTGCGCGCTCTGCGCCGACGCCCTGGAGCAGATGGGCTACCAGGCCGAGTCGGCGACGTGGCGCAATGCGTTCCTGTACGGCGCGCAGGAACTGCGGCACGGCGTCTTCCAGATGCCGGCGCGCGCGACGTTGGGCGCCGACACGCTGGCCGGCCTTGCCTCCGACGTGTTCTTCGACCTGATGGCGATCCGCCTCGATCCGGCCAAGGCGGCCGGGCAGTCCATGGTCCTCAACTGGCACTTCACCGATCGTGCCGAGAAGTTCGCGCTGACGCTCAAGCACTGCACGCTCAGCCATCGCATGGGCCAATGGTCGGAGCAGGCGGCAGCCGCGATCACGACGACGCGCGCTACGCTCGATGCGATCGTGCTGCGGAAAACCACTCCGGTCGCGGCAATGAAGTCCGGTGACCTCAGGATCGACGGCGATGCATCGAGGTTCGCTTTGCTGTTCGACGTACTCGAACAACCGAGCGGCTTCATGTTCGATGTCCTCACGCCGGGTGAGGGCCGCTAGCGCCGCGAGGCGCTTGACATCGGCCGGCCTGCCCCCTGTGATGCGCGACAAGAATAGCGCAACAGCGCGCCGCAAGAGGGAGGAAGACAATGACGATGCATATCGGGCGTCGCCTGCTGGGCGGCATGGTCGCCGCCGCAGCGGCACTGGGGTTTGTGGGCATCGCCCAGGCCCAGGAGAAGAAGATCAAGATCGGCGTGATCTACGATCTCACCGGTCCGCTGGCCGGCGGCGGTTCGGATCTGCACTATCTCGGCGCCAAGATCATGATCGACAACTTCATCAAGCAGGGTGGAGTCGAGGGCTACAAGATCGAGGCGGTCTATGCCGACGCCCAGAGCAAGCCCGACGTCGCCATCAACGAGGCAGTGCGCCTGATCGAGCAGGAAAAGGTCGACATGGTGCTGGGCTTCTACTCCTCGGCGCAGTGCGTGCCGGTGGCGGCTCGCGTCGAGCAGCTCAAGAAGTTCATGTGGATCACGACCTGCATTTCCTCGGCGGTGCTCGAGAACCGCAATCTCAAGTACGTCTTCCGGTCGCAGCCGTCGGGCGCGCAGTTCGGCGAAATGTCGATGGACTTCATCGCCCAGAACGCCAAGGCGAAGTTCGGCAAGGACGGCAAGGACATGCGGGTCGCCATCATCCACGAGGATGGCGCCTACGGTGTCGACGTTTCCAAGGGCAACGAGGCCGGCGCCAAGAAGGCCGGCTTCAACATCGTGATGAAGGAAGGCTATTCCGCCACGGCGCCCGACCTGTCGGCGCTGGTGACCAAGCTCAAGCGGGCGCGGCCCGATGTCATCTTCCACACCGGTTACAATCCCGACATCACGCTGTTCCATCGTCAGGCCCGCGAGGGCGGCCTGAAGTTCAGCGCCCTGATCGGCCACGGCGCTGGCTACGGCGTCTACAGCAAGCTCAAGGAAGGGCTGGGCAAGGACGTCAACTACATCTTCAACGTCGATCCGATCTCGATCTGGGACACCAACCAGAAGGCGCTCGACCAGAAGCTGGTGCCGTTCATCAAGATGGTCGGCGACGAGTACGACAAGGCCAAGCCCGGCACGACGATCCGCTCGGCCCATGTCGGCATGGCGGCATCCAACACCTACGTCTTCTTCACCGAGGTCCTGCCACGAGCGATCAAGAAGTACGGCGGCGTCGCCCCCGAGGCGCTGCGCAAGGCCGCCCTCGAAGTCGACTTGCCGGAAGGCGGCACCATGCTGGGCTTCGGCGTGAAGTATGCGGGCGAAGGCTCGCCGATCGCCGGCCAGAACTTGCGCGCCTTCCCGGTGATTGTGCAGTACGTCGATGACAAGTCCTACGTCGTCTGGCCCAAGAGCCAGGCGCAGCGTGAGGCCGTCCTGCCGTTCCCGGCGGGCACGGTCTATTCGCCGAAGTAGACGCAAGCTGGCACGGAGGATTGCGCGGCAGTGCTCGTCGTCGAAGGTCTGTTCAAGCGTTTCGGCGGATTCACGGCCGTAAACAACGTGTCGTTCAAGGTCGAGAAGGGCGAGATCCTCGGCCTGATCGGCCCCAACGGGTCGGGCAAGAGCACGATCTTCAACATGCTCTCGGGGACATTTCCCCCGAGCGCGGGGTCGATCATGTTCGAGGGCGGCGAGCTCGCCGGACTGCCGCCGCACAAGATCATCAACCGTGGCATCGGGCGGACCTTCCAGATCCCGCGGCCGTTCCGCCGTCTGTCGATCTTCGAGAACGTGGCCCTGGCCGGCTACTACGGCCAGGGCAGGCACAGCCGGGGCAAGGCCGATGAGTCGGCTGAGCGGGCGCTGGCGGCGGTCGGCCTGCCGGTCGACCGCAAAGCCAGCGTCGACGGGCTCGGCGCCGCCGGCCTCAAGAAGCTCGAGCTCGCCAAGGCGCTGGCGACCGAGCCCAAGCTTCTGCTGGCCGACGAAAGCCTGGGCGGCCTCGACGAGGCCGAGATGGATCAGGCTGCCGACATGCTGCGCCGCATCCGCGACGACCTCGGGATCACCATCATCTGGGTCGAGCACATCATGGGCGTGCTGATGCGCGTGGTCGACCGCGTCATGGTTCTGGATCACGGTGAGAAGATTTCCGAGGGTCTGCCGAGCGCGGTGTCGAGCGATCCGCGCGTCATCGAGGTCTACCTCGATGGGCGTGGGGGTGCTCGAGATCCGTACGCAGCTCACCTGCGCCAGCGTCCATCGCACCTGGCAAAAGCTCGGGGCCCGGTTGGCGTTTACCTGCCACACCTTTCACCACGAGCTCCCGCCGGCGCCGGCGCCGACGCCCTCCGCTACGGGTTCTC
>JACPVT010000011.1 GCA_016191685.1 Rhodospirillales bacterium
AAACGTACCATTAAAAGATAAAGAAAAAGGTATAACAAAAAAATTCATTTAAATTTACATCACTACACCGACGTGCTGGGTCCCAAGCTGTTCATGGTGCCGCTGCTGATCGGGCCAGGATATCTCGGCACCGGCTACCTGAGCTGGGTGCTGGCCAATATCCTGCTGGAGACCGATCGGCGGCGCGATGCGCTGAGCACCTTCGCGACACCGCTGCTCGGCACGTTCATCATGGTTGGCTGGGATGCCTGCCTCGATCCAGGCTCCTCGACCATTTCCAAGATCTGGATATGGGAGACCGGCGGCGGCTATTTCGGCGTGCCGCTCACCAACTATCTCGGCTGGTTCCTGACGGTATTTCTGTTCATGCAGGCTTTCGCGCTTTACCGCAGGGTGCGACCCGAGCCGCTCCTGCCCGTGGCGCAGAGCCACTGGTACCAGGCCGCCATCTTCTTCTTCGTCATGGCGCTCGACTTTCCAGCGGGCCATCTCGGCCTTGCCCAGAGCGTCGCCGTCACCGATGCGACGGGCAAGGTCTGGCAGACCGGCGACATCATCGAGACCTCGGCCATCGTCAGCCTGTTCACCATGATGCCCTTCGCCGTGGCGAGCTTCTTCATCCTGCTGCTGCGTCGGAAGACATGAGCAGCTTACCTCCCAGAGATGATCAGGCCGGCAGAATCGCAATCCGGTTCTTGCGGGCGGCGCTCCTCATGGCGCGATCCAGTGTGGCCAGTGGCAGATCGTGCCGGGCGGCAAGGTCGAGATAAAGCGCGTCGTATGCCGCGAGGCCCGTCTCGCGGCCGAGCGTGAACACCTCGCCCAGCACGCGCTGCGGCGCTGCCTCTTCGACCAGAATGGGCAAGGCGAGCAGTCTCGCCACAAAAGCGCGCGATTGCGGTCGCGTCAGGCGGCGGCGCCTTTCGGCAACCAGCAGCACGTTCGCCACCTCAGCCGACCAGATGCCCGGCACCAAAGCCGTATCTTCTCCAAGCCGATCGAGAAGGCCCCATGCCGCGTCGGAAGCCTCGTCCTCGAAACACCACGCCATCGTGACTGACGCGTCGAGGACGAACGCCGTCATGAACGGCCGCTATCGCGCATTTTGCGGACGGAGAGGCCGCGCAGGCGGCGGCCCTGCACGCCCCGACGGATCGCCGCGATCGCAGCCTTCGCCCGCACCCTGTCCACGCCCACGGCCGGCACGATGCGAGCCAGGGCGCGGCCGTGCTTGGTGATGAGAACCTCTTCGCCCGCGGCGACGCGTTCGAGCAGAGCCGAAAGCGTCGTCTTCGCCTCGAAGGCGCCTACCGTGATCATGCGTGTACTCCGACCAGAATTCCGACCAGTTTACCGCAGACCGCGAGCGAGCGAAAGGCGCTCAGCCGTGCGCGGGGGCCGGCTGGGTCGTGGGCCTGGCGGCGGCTTCCACCACCATGTTCTTCATCGCCTTCTGCAGCTTGTCGAAGGCGCGCACCTCGATCTGGCGCACGCGCTCGCGGCTGATGCCGTACTTGGCGCTGAGGTCCTCGAGCGTCTTGGGCTCGTCGACCAGGCGACGCTCGACGATGATGTGCTTCTCGCGGTCGGTGAGCTGCCTGAGCGCCGCCGCCAGCATCTGCTTGCGCTGGCCGAGCTCCTGGGTCTCGCCCAGGCGCGTCTCCTGGTTCGGGCTCTCGTCGACCAGCCAGTCCTGCCACTCCATGTCGCCCTCGGCCTTCACCGGGGCGTTGAGCGAGGAATCGGGGCCGGCGAGACGGCGGTTCATGTTCACCACCTCCTCCTCGGGCACGCCGAGGCGGGTCGCGATCTTGGTCACCTGCTCGGGCGACAGGTCGCCCTCCTCGATGGCCTGCATCTGGCCCTTGAGCTTGCGCAGGTTGAAGAACAGCTTCTTCTGCGCCGCCGTGGTGCCCATCTTCACCAGCGACCAGCTGTGCAGGATGTATTCCTGGATCGAGGCGCGGATCCACCACATGGCATAGGTGGCCAGGCGGAAGCCGCGGTCCGGATCGAACCGCTTCACCGCCTGCATCATGCCGACGTTGCCCTCGGAGATCAGCTCGGCCACCGGCAGGCCGTAGCCGCGATAGCCCATGGCGATCTTGGCCACCAGACGCAGATGGCTGGTGACCAGCTTGTGCGCGGCCTTGGAGTCACCGTGCTCGCGCCAGCTCTTGGCGAGCATGAACTCCTCCTGCGGCTCGAGCAGGGGGAACTTCCGGATCTCCTGGAGATAGCGGCTGAGATTGCCTTCCGGCGTCAGGGACGACGGCAGAGAGGGAAGATTGGTGGTGGCTGCACTGGTGGCTGCACTCATGGCGGCTCTCTTTCGTACTCCAAACTGGAATAAACGGGCGTTTAGCACTCTCACCCGTCGACTGCTAAAACCGAGTCTAGAAGTCGGATAGCCGCCGGGTCAACCTAAATCCTACTAATCCCCTCAGGTATTGGGGAGATTACTTAACGCCGTTCAGCGATGACACCAACTTCTTGAAGTCTTGAGGCAATTCTGTGGCGAACTTCATTTCCCTGTGGGTAGCTGGATGGCGGAAGGCGAGAACGGCGGCGTGCAGCGCCTGCCGGGGAAAGGCCTTCAACGCCTCCGGGACCGCGGCGTTCCGGGATTTGCGGCCATAGACCGGATCACCGACGACCGGGCAGCCGATATGAGCCATGTGGACACGCACCTGGTGGGTGCGGCCGGTGCCGAGCTTCGCCCCCACCAGGCTCGCCACCGGATGCAGGGCAGGTCCGAAGCGCTTCTCCAGCCAATATTCCGTGACGGCGGGACGGCCGCTGGTCTTGCGCACCGTCATGCGCTTGCGATCGACGGGATGGCGGCCGATGGCGGCATCGATGGTGCCGGCCTTCGGCTTGGGTTCGCCCCAGACCAGCGCCTGGTAGATGCGCGTGAGGTCATGGGCGGCGAAGAGCTTGGACAGCGCCTGGTGCGTGCGGTCGTTCTTGGCCACCACCATCACCCCCGACGTGTTCTTGTCGAGCCGGTGGACGATGCCGGGCCGGCGGACGCCGCCGATGCCCGACAGGCTGTCGCCGCAATGGGCCAGCAGGGCGTTGACGAGAGTATGGTCGGGATTGCCGGGGGCCGGATGGACGACCAGCCCGGCCGGCTTGTCGAGCACCAGCAGGTCGGAATCTTCATACAGGATGTCGAGAGCCAGGGCCTGCGGCCGCGGCGTCGCGGGCTCGGGCTCGGGAACATCGACCACGAAGCGGTCGCCCGTTTTGACCTTGCGGGAAGGCTCTTCTATCGTCGTGCCATCGGCCAGCGTCACGCGGCGGCCCTCGATCAGCGCCTTCACGCGGCTTCGCGTGAGGGCCGGCAAGGCTAGGGCCAGCGCGCGGTCCAGCCGCTCGCCGGCAGCGCTTTCGTCGAAGGTCACGATGTGGCGGGCGGCATCGCTCATGGAGTTTTCTTGGCGTCTCCTGCTCAGGCCTCCGCACCGCTCTGGCTGAAGGTGCTGGTCATCGTGATGGGCCTGCTGATCGTGGCCGGCTTCGTCGTCATCGCGGCCGAAATCGCCCGCCGCATGTCTACGCCCAACGCCGCCCGGCCGCCAGCGTCCGGCGCCTTCGCCGAGCGCATCGCCCTGCCCCCGGGCGCGCGCGTGGTGTCGATGAACGCCGTCGGCGATCGCCTGGTCGTCCATGTCGAGACCCAGGGCGGGCCGGCTTCGGCCTACATCGTCGATCCGCGCAACGGCGCCCTGCTCGGCACCGTCGAATTCCCGCCCGGCGTGGCCCGCTAGCGATGCTCGATCATCTGTCGATCACGACGACCGACCTCGACCGGGCGCAGACCTTCTACGATGCGGTGCTGGGCGCGCTCGGCCATCGGCGGGTCAATCGTCGTGAACGATCGATCGGCTACGGCGAGCGACCGCGCCTTGACGGCGCGCCCTGCTATATCTCGATCTACCTCAGCGCCGATGAAATTGGTATAGACTTGATAAAAAAAATCCTATTTTTTTCATAAAACTCATTATCACTCGAGTTTAGAATCGGCTACGGTTACTAAATATAGTAAAGCCACTAAATCATATCCATCATCGAGGCGGTGGGCCGCGCCTTCGCCTCGGGCAGCGCCCACTCCTATGGTGCGGACGAGTGGACGCAGCGCGTCGAACGGCGGCTGCGCGATCTCTTCGAGCGGCCCGACCTCACGGCCTTCCCGGTCGTCACCGGCACCGCCGCCAACAGTCTGGCGCTCGCCTGCTGCACGCCGCCCTGGGGTTCGATCTTCTGCCATCCCGGCTCGCATATCGCCGAGGAAGAGACCAACGCACCCGAGTTCTTCACCTCGGGCGCCCGCCTCTTCCGCATCGAAGGCCCGGCCGGCAAGATCGACCCGCGCAAGCTCGCGGAGGCGCTGGCTCAGCCTGTCTATGGCGTGGTGCACTTCCCCCAACCGTCCGCCGTCAGCGTCACCCAGGCCACGGAATGCGGCACGGTCTATGGACCTGAGGAAATCGCCGCGATCGCCACCTCGACCCACCGGCATGGGCTGAAGCTGCACATGGACGGCGCGCGCTTTGCCAATGCCCTCTCCTTCGTCGGCTGCTCGCCGGCCGAGCTGTCGTGGAAGGCGGGCGTCGACGTGTTGAGCTTCGGCGCCACCAAGAATGGCACCATGGCGGCGGAAGCCGTGGTCTTCTTCAACGCCGATCTTGCGCGCGAGTTCGAGTTCCGCCGCAAGCGGGGCGGCCACCTCCTCTCGAAAATGCGGCTGCTGTCGGCCCAACTCGACGCCTACCTGGCGGACGGGCTGTGGCTCGCCAATGCGCGCCACGCCAATGCCATGGCACGCCGTCTCGTGGCCGGGCTGACGGCGCTGAAGGGCACGCAGCTTCTTTATCCCGTCGATGCCAACGAAATATTCGTCGTCCTGCCGGCGCACATGCACGATGCGCTTGAGGCAGCGGGCGCGCAGTATCACCCATGGGCGTCCGACCGGCCCGGCGAGCGCGCCTTCCGGCTCGTCACCGCCTTCGACACCAGCGCCGACGACGTCGATCGTTTCCTTTCCATCGCCAAAGCCGCCTGAGCAAACCATGACCCACCAGCGTACCCTCACCACCGCCCACTGGGGCGTCTACGAAGTCGAATACGACGGCGCGGGCCAGGCCGTGCGCCTGCATCCCTTCTCGAAGGACCCCGATCCCTCGCCGATCGGCCTGCACATGCTGTCGGACGAGGTGGCGCGCCTCAGGGTACGCCGGCCGGCGGTACGCAAGAGCTGGCTGGAGCGCGGCCCCGGAGCGAACAGCGACAAGAGAGGACAAGAGCCGTTCGTCGAGCTGCCGTGGGACGAGGCGCTCGATCTCGTCTCGCAGGAACTCGCGCGCGTTAGGACGCAGCATTCCAACCGCGCGATCTTCGGCGGCTCCTACGGCTGGTCGAGCGCCGGCCGCTTCCACCACGCCCAGAGCCAGGTCCATCGCTTCCTGAATTCGATCGGCGGCTACGTGCGCCATCAGGATTCCTACAGCCTGGGGGCGGCGCGCGTGCTGATGCCGCACATCGTGGCGACGATGGAAGAGCTGATGTCGCTGCACACCGGCTGGGACGTGCTGGCCAAGAACTGCAAGCTCTTTGTCACCTTCGGCGGCGTGCCGCGCAAGAACGCGCAGATCAACGCCGGCGGCGCCACGCTGCATCATGTGAAAGGCGGCCTCTACGCCATGCGCGATGCCGGCGTGCGCTTCGTCAATGTGACGCCGACTGGCGAAGATCTCGACAACGGTGGCGACGTCGAATGGCTGGCGATCCGGCCCAACACCGACGCCGCGATGATCCTGGCGCTCTGCCATACGCTGTTCGTCGAGAAGCTCTATGACCGCGAGTTCCTCGACCGCTGCACTGTGGGCTTCGACAAGTTCACGCCCTACCTCGCCGGCGAGAAGGACGGCCAGCCGAAGGATGCGGCCTGGGCCGAGAAGATCACCGGCATTCCGGCGAGCCGCATCGTGGCGCTGGCGCGCGAGATGGCAGCCACCCGCACGACAGTCAGCATCGGCTGGTCTCTGCAGCGCAGCCATCATGGCGAGCAGCCATTCTGGGCGCTGATCACGCTCGCCTGCATGCTGGGCCAGATCGGCCTGCCCGGCGGCGGCTTCGGCGTCGGCTACGGTCCGGTCAACCTGATGGGCAGCGCCCATCCGAAATATTCCGGCCCGACCCTGCCGCAGGGCAAGAATGCAGTTGGCGACTTCATCCCGGTCGCGCGCTTCACCGACATGCTGCTCAATCCCGGCGGCAAGGTGTCCTACAACGGCCAGGACCTCACCTACCCCGACATCAAGCTCGTCTACTGGTCGGGCGGCAATCCATTCCACCATCACCAGGACCTCAACCGCCTGATGTTGGCGTGGCGCAAGCCCGAGACGATCGTCTTCCACGAGCAGTTCTGGACGCCGGCCGCGCGCATGGCCGATATCGTCCTGCCGGCCACGACCACGCTCGAGCGCGCCGACATCGGCTACGGCAGCCGCGAGCCCTTCCTGATCGCCATGAAGAAGGCACGCGAACCGATCGGCGAGGCGCGCGACGACTACTGGATCTTCTCGGAGCTCGCCCGGCGTCTCGGCCAAGGAGACACTTATACCGAAGGCCGCGACACGATGGCGTGGCTCGCGCATCTCTACGAGCAGTCGCGCGAGAAGTCGGCGGCAGCCGGCGTCAACATCCCCGCCTTCGAGGAATTCTGGGAGGCCGGCATCGCCGAGGCCAAGGGCGAGAACCGCGAGCCCGTCATGCTGGCCTCGTTCCGCGCCGATCCCGAGGCGAACAAGCTCAAGACGCCGTCAGGCAAGATCGAGATCTATTCGGAGAAGATCGCCTCATTCGGCTACGACGACTGCCCGCCGCATGCGGTGTGGCTGGAGCCGATCGAATGGCTGGGCTCGAAGACCGCCGGGCGCTATCCGCTGCACATGCTGTCGGACCAGCCTGCCGACAAGCTGCACAGCCAGCTCGACCACAGCCCGCACGCGCGCGCCACCAAGATCAAGGGCCGCCAGCCGATCACGCTGCATCCGGACGACGCCACCGCACGCGGCATTGCCGCTGGCGACCTGGTGCGGGTGTTCAACGACCGCGGCGCCTGCCTCGCGGCGGCACGACTCTCCGACCGCATCCGGCCGGGCGTGGTGCGGCTCTCGACCGGCGCCTGGTTCGATCCGGCCGATGCCGGTTCCAACCGGCCACTGGAAAAGCACGGCAACCCCAACGCCCTCACCCTCGACATCGGCGCCTCGAAGCTCAGCCAAGGCTGCATCGCCCAGACCTGCCTGGTCGACATCGAGCGTCACGACGGGCCGGCGCCGGCGGTGACCGCCCATCGGTTGCCGGCATTCGAGGAGCGCTGAGCGACGCACCGGAACAAGCGCCGGCACGATCGGACATCTTGGAGTTGCCGTCGTGACACGGCGCAATGCTTGGCGGGGAGCCTGCAGTCCTTCTTCCAATGCCGCGTCATGCAGCGGTTGGGCGCGGCGGCGCTAAGGTTGAGAATGGCAAGTCAGGATCTGCGTCTCGGTGTCAATGCGCCCTTCCGCGCGCCGCCATCTGCCAACCTGCCGCCGCTGAGACGGCCAGGATCAGCGGATAGATCCACAGAATGCGGCGGGCGTCGACCAGGCCGCCGTCTGCCGCGAGGCCATGCAGGGCCTGCAATCCGGATGCCGCGAAGAAGGCGATGGCATTGACGAAGCCGATGGCGGGTCCCCTTTGGTCCGGCGCTTCGTCGAGGGCGACGAGTTCGTAGGCGAGCACCGAAGATCCGCAGCCGAATCCGACGACTGCCGTCGCGAGGTCGACGATCACCGGATCGTCGATCCGCGACAGGTAGACCAGCAGTCCGATCACGACGGCCGAAACGGCCGGCGGCACGACCAACAGGAGGCGCCGCGGAGCCCGGCGGCCCGACAGCCAACCCAGGACAGCCGCTCCGCTGCCAAAGCCGACGAACAGCCAGGCATTGACCCCGGCCGACCGCTGCAGGTCATTGCCGAAGGCTTCCTGCAGCGAGATGTTCCAGACGACTCCATAGCTGAAGATGGTTCCGATCGTGCCGCTGGCGAAAACCGCGGCGAGCCAGAGAGCAGGCTTGCCCACCACGCGTCGGATCGATGGCCACAACGGCCGGCGGTTCGCGGCCAGCTCGAACCCCGCCGGCCGGTCGACGATCAGCCACATGGCCAGCGCAATCGTCGCGCCGGCCGCCGCGGCGGCGACATGAAGCTGCCGCCATCCGGCGATTTCGAGCAGGGCCGCCATCGCCGGCTGGCCGACTGCCGAGCCGATCGCATCGACGAACTGGGCCAGCCCCAGCATCAGGCCGAGCCATGCCGGCCACCACACGGCCATCAGGGTGCTGGCGCCGACATAGGCCAGCGCGCCACCCAGC
>JACPVT010000325.1 GCA_016191685.1 Rhodospirillales bacterium
CGCAAGAATTCGTCGAATGTCAGAAAACCGTTGGCGGCTCAGGATGTCGCGACCGAAGGCGTCAGTGCCGAGAAAGTACTTGTCGCTGCCGCCCGCCATCCAGGCCGGCGGCAGCAACTTGTCGCGCAAGGTCTGGTCGATCGGCGAATAGGGCGCCAGCAGCGGTGCGAAAAGCGCCATGACGACGATCACCGAGATGATGGCGATCGGTATCCAGGGCACGCGCGCGGTGCGCCGAAAGCCGCCGGGAACCCTCGCCGGCCAGACGAGACGCCACAGCGAGAGCCGCGGGGCGACCGGGTCGGCGGCAGTCGGGCGCTCAGCGAGTGCCATGGTCAGGTGACCCGGATGCGGGGATCGACATAGGCATAGAGAATGTCGACGCCGAGGTTGATCGAGAGGATCAGGATCGATTTCAGGATGATCACCGCCTGCAGCAGCGGGAAGTCACGGTAGATCACGGCCTCGTAGGTGAGGCGCCCAATGCCGGGCCAGGCGAACACCGTCTCGGTCACGATGGCACCGGTGATCAGGTTGCCGACGAACACACCCCACAGGGTGAGCACCGGGATCAGGGCATTGCGCAGGCAATGCTTCCAGATCACCACGGCCTCGCTCAGTCCCTTGATGCGCGCGAGCTTAACGAACTCGCTTTCCATCACTTCCAGCATGGCCGAGCGCGTGATGCGCATGAAACCGGCCACGAGGAATGTCGCCAGCGTGATCACCGGCAGGACATAGTGCGCCGGGCCGCCCATGCGCCCGGACGGCAACCAGCCCAGCTCGACGCTGAAGACGAAGATCAGCAGGATACCGAGCCAGAAGCTCGGCATGGCGATGCCCAGCACTGCGACCGTCCCCGCCGCGCGGTCGAGGAAGCTGCCGCGGTGGAGCGCCGCCACCACGCCGAGCGGGATGCCGAGCAGCATGCCGAGCAGGATCGCCCACGGGATGAGCACGAGCGTGTTGGGTAGGCGGTCGAAGAAGGCCTCGACCGCCGGCTGCTTCATGCGGATCGAGGTGCCGAGATCGCCGTGGATCGCCTTGCCGACGAAGATCGCGAACTGGTCGAGGATCGGGCCGTCGAGACCGAGCGTCTGGGTGAGCGCCGCGCGGTCCTCGGGCGTGGCATCCTCGGGCAGCATCAGGTCGACCGGATTGCCGGTCAGCCGGCCGAGGAAGAACACGATCGTCGCCACCATGCAGAGCAGGACTGCACCCTGCATCAGGCGGCGCGCGATGTAGCGCTTCATGGCGCGCCCGAATCCGCTCGCGCCCTCACTTCTTCCAGGGCTTCTGATCCGGGCGCGGGATGCGCTCGAACACGTCGCCCAGCTCGTGACGGCCGGGGATCGGAGCGAACTGCCCGACCTTCTTGGTGTTGATCGCGTAGTAGCCCATGCCCTCGAGAATCGGGATCACCGTCCAGCTATTGGCGGTAACCTCGACCATGTGATCGGTCAGCGCCGTACTCTTGGCGCGATCG
The DNA here is from genome assembly GCA_016191685.1 of Rhodospirillales bacterium. Lineage (GTDB taxonomy): Bacteria > Pseudomonadota > Alphaproteobacteria > Reyranellales > Reyranellaceae > Reyranella. Next base: position 1,487 of record JACPVT010000325.1, read on the forward strand.
AGTTCGGAGCCCAGGGCGCGGTAGGTCTTCTCGAACTCCTGGCACGCCTCCTGGCAATTGCCCTTGTCGCCCAGCAGGCGCTGGATGCTGTCGGGCGAGAAAGCCCCATTGTAGCGCCACGGCGCGTCGGGGCGGCCGGCGGTGCGGTACATCGAGGCCCAGCCGGTGAGCGGCGCCTGGTCGCCGCGTTCGAGCGGCGCGAAGGACCCCCACTCGTAGTGCTTGAGCGTCACCTTGACGCCGACCTTGGTCCACATGTCGGCGATCGCGGTGCCGATATCGACCATGAACTGCGTGCCCGGCAGCGCGGTGTTGGCGAACTTGAGCTCGAAGCCGTTGGGATAACCCTCCTCGGCGAGAATCTTCTTCGCCAGGACAGGGTCGTAGCGATAGGCCTCGTCGGCCCATTTCTTCCAACGGTCGGCGCTGAAGAAGTCGGTGTAGCCGAAGGTGGCGAAGGGGTGCGGCATCCGGGCCTTGCCGTTCATGACGTGCTCGATCACCTGCTTGCGGTCGATGGCGAGCGACAGCGCCTGGCGCACCCGCACCTTGGCGATCGGCGAATCCTTCACTTCCGGCCGCCAAGTCCCCCAGAACTGGAAGATCGCCTGCATCGTGCCGGGCACCGCCAGTACCTCCAGGCCGGCGCGCGTGGCGCCGAGCATGGTTTCGGGCCCGATCGAGGCGATCGCCGCCTCGCCGGTGCGCACCATGGCGACGCGCGTGCTCTCCTCCGGCACCAACAGCATGGTCAGGTCCTTGAAGTGCGGGCGGCCGCGCCAGTGTGGCGTGGTGACGGCGGTGAACTCGATGCGGTCGCCCGGCACGTTGCGCACGAACTTCCAGGGGCCACTGCCGATCGGCTTCTTGCGGAACTCCTCCTCGCCGACCTTCTCGATGTAGGCCTTGGGCATGATGGCGCCCTCCGGCGCCACCGCGCGCGACAGCGCCGGCGGCAAGCCGATCTGCGGGCTGGTGGTCTGCACCTTCACCGTCAGGTCGTCGATCACCTCGATGCTCTTGATCGTGCGCCGCATGCTGGCCGCGGCGGATGCCAGCGAGCCCGGTCCCATCTGGCGCTCGAGGCTGAACTTGACGTCATGCGCGGTGAGCTTGTCGCCGTTGTGGAACGTCTGGCCGGGCCGGATATAGAAGGTCCAAGCCAAGCCGTCAGCCGAGAGTTCCCAGCGCTCGGCAACGCCGGGGCCGACGCCGCCCTTCTCGAGATTGAACCCCACCAGCGAGTCGTACATGACCGCCTGATAGACTGCGTTGCCCGGCCGCCCTTCGAGGATCGGATCGAGCGTCTGGGCGCCGAGCGACTCGACGGCGAAGACAAGCGTACCCTTCTGGTCCTGGGCGCGGAGCGGCACCGTGGCGGCGATAGCCAAAGCGACGGCGAGAACAACAGCTCTCGCGATTTGCCGGAACATGAGTGCCTCCCTAAGGTCGACCTACTGTCTATTTTTTTGTTCTTGGGACTCAACTGACGGCAAAACGACTATCGGTCGCGCTTCGAAAACTTGTCAATAGCGACCGGAGTCAGAGTCCGGCACACGCACGTGCCACAAGCTCCACCACGTGCACGGCGCATCGCCGAAGCGGCACTCGCGCGTGCAAAGGACCCGCGAACCGGCAATATCGCGTGGCGAGGCGGACGCAAGCGCGCGCCAATGGTAGGTTTCCCAGTCGTTCGGCCAGATTCATCCGACGGGAGGGACAGGCAGATGGATTTCACCGGAAAGGTTGCTCTGATCACCGGAGGGGGCAACGGGATCGGCCGCGCGGCCGCCACCGGCTTTGCCCGGCATGGCGCGAAAGTGGTGGTGGTCGACCGCGACGGTACGGCGGCGGAAGCGACGGCCGGCATCATCCGCCAGAGCGGCGGCGAAGCCACGGCGGTCACTGCGGACGTCACAAAATCCGACGACGTAAAGGCCTATGTGAAGGCCGCGATCCAGAAGTTCGGAAGGATCGACTGCTTCTTCAACAACGCCGGCATCGAGGGCAAGGTAAGCCCGACAGCGGAATATGACGAGGCGGTGTTCGACGCCGTGATCGGCGTCAACGTGAAGGGCGTGTTCCTGGGGCTGCGTCACGTCCTGCCGGAAATGATCCGCCAGGGCAGCGGCGCCGTCGTCAACACCGCCTCCGTCGCCGGGCTGGTGGCGACGCCGGGCATGCCGGCCTATGTGGCGTCCAAGCATGCCGTGATCGGCCTCACCAAGACCGCCGCCGGCGAAGTGGCGCGCCAGGGCATCCGGGTGAATGCCGTGTGCCCGGGGCCGGTCGACACCCGCATGATCCATGCGCTGGAGGAACAACTCGCCCCCGGAAACGCCGGAGCGATCAGCGAACGCTATCAGGCGGCGCAGCCGACCGGCCGCTACACGACGGCCGAGGAGATCGCCAACATGGTGCTGTTCCTCTGCTCCGACCTCGCCGCCAACACGACCGGCGGCCAGTTCGTCGTCGATGGCGGGCGGACCGCAACGGGCGGCGCGGTGACCAACCTGGTCGCGCGCCCTTGACGCGGGAAAGACAGCCGGCCCACATAGGGCATCGATTCGCGGGAGAAACATCATGGCAACTACGCTGGAGCAACTGAGCACCGACATCCGCACCGCCCTGAAGGCGGATGCCGGACCGGCCGGCAAGCAGGCGGTTTGCGGGATCGTCTCGAAGGTGCTGCGCGATAAGGATTTCATCGCCGAGCACCTGACGTCCGAGCAATGCAAGCCACGCAAGGTGCTCTACGAGGATCCCGAGCTCGGCTTCTGCATCTGCGGCCATGTCTACGAAAAGCCGGCGCATGGCGCGCCGCACGATCACGGCCCGAGCTGGGCGATCTACGGCCTGGCGGTCGGCGACACCGAGATGACCGACTGGCGGATCGTGCAGAAGGGCGAAGGCGCGGCCCCCACCCTGGTCGAACCCGAGACCACCTACGTGATGCGGCCGGGTGATGCCCACTTCTACGAGGTTGGCGTCGTCCATTCGCCCAAGCGCGACGGCCTCACCAAGTTGGTGCGCATAGAAGGCTCCAACCTCGACCGCATCAAGCGCTCGAACATCAAGGCCGCCGAGACGGGCAACAAGGCGGCCTGAAGCCGGCCCACGCCTCGACGCCCGAGACCGTCAAGACCTCACGGGCAAAATCTGACGGGCAAGATCTGACGGCCCGATTGCGTCGCCACGAGCGGCCGGCCTATGCTTTGCCGCGCCGCAACCATGGCAGTCGCGAGGCAACCATCATGACGATCACGGTCAAGGCACGGCATCCCGCCCTGGGTGCGGAAATCCGCGGCATCGACATGCGGCAACCGCTCGATGCCGCGGCACTGCAGGCCGTCACCGACGCCTGGATGAAGCATCTGGTCGTGGTGTTCCCCGGCCAGCATGTCACCGACCATGAGCACGTGGCGTTCACCCGCCAGCTCGGCGAGCCGGAAATATTCCACCAGACGTCGCTCCACCTGCGCTCCGACGCGGTGCGCGAGATCTTTCTGGTCTCCAACGTCGACCAGGACGGCCGGCTGATGCAGCCCTCGGCACCGTCCCAGAAGCAGCTCTCCTCGTCGCAGATGTGGCACACCGATTCGAGCTACCGGCCGATACCGTCCGACGGCTCGCTGCTGCACGGCATCGAAATCAGCCGGACCGGCGGCATCACGCAGTTCATCAACATGTACATGGTCCACGACGACCTGCCCGACAGCCTGCGCCGCCAGGTCGAGGGCCGCCGGGCACGCCATGACTTCAGCATGCTGCACACGCTGGTGGGCAATCCGCCGCCATCGGCGGCGGAACGGGCCGCGATGCCGCCGGTCTGGCACCCGATGATCCGGCGCCATCCCGTCACCGGACGGAAGTCACTCTATATCAGCTCGATCTACAATGACGCGGTCGAGGGGCTGGACGACGCCGCGGCGCGACGCCTGATCGCCGACCTCACTGAGTTCGCGGCCCAGCCGAAATACATGTACCGGCACGAATGGGAGCCGGACGACGTGCTGATGTGGGACAACCGCTGCACGCTCCACGCCGTCACGCCGCACGATCCCGGAGAACGCCGGGTGATGCACCGCACGACAATCGTCGGGCACGAGCCCGTGCTGGCCGGTTAGTTCGGCGCCATTTCACTCGGCCGCGTGCCCTTCGTACTGCGGCAGGTCGTCGGTGATGGTGAACCACGGCGCCTTGGAGCCGACGAAGATGTGCATGGTCGGGCGGATCGAAGGCGCGTCGACGAGCGTTCCCAGGGCGACATGGACGAAGGCGCCGTCTCGGACGACCGAGTAGAGGAGCGACCCGCACACCCTGCAATGCGTGTCGTTGGCGCCTTCGTCGCCGAACACCATGAGCTTGTCCCGTCCCCTGGCAACGGTCAGTTTCGCGCGCGCGATGCCGGCGAACGGCTTGAAGGCCGAGCCCGTCGTGCGCCGGCAATTCGAGCAGTGGCAGTTCATGGCATAGAGGAACTCATCCGGCACCGCATAGTGGACGGCGCCGCAGAAACACTTTCCGGTCAGCATCACGGCCAAAGGCCCAGCCGCATCGAAGCGCCGAAACGCCGTCTTCAGCCCTCCGGACATGACGGTCCTCCCGCTTGCTCTTCCTCAATCATGCCGCGCCCCGGCCGGGAACCGCAAGGCAGACGCCTGGGGCATGAAACCTTACGAGTTCCCGGTCGTTGCCGGAGCGATGTCCTTCGGCGAATTCCTGTCGGCGGCCCGGGGCTACGCCTCGTGGGTGCCCGATTTCATCATCGCGGCTCTGGTCCTCGTGCTGGCGGCGGCCCTTGCGCTGCTCGCCCACCATTTCGCGATGCGCGCCGCGAAGCGATTGATCTCGCCCCGGCTGGAATTCCTGAAGTCCCTGATCGGCGCGACGCACACGCTCACGCGCTTCGGCCTCGCAATCATTGCCGTCGCCGCGGTCCTGCCGGCCGCCCCGCTCGGAGACGAAGCCCGCAATGTCGTGGCGCACGTCCTGTTCGTGGCTTTCATCGCGCTCTTGGGGTGGAGCGCCACGATCGCCATCACGCTCGCGACGAACTTCTATCTGTGGCGCTCCAACATCGCCGGACGGAACGATCCGCTGGCCCGCAAGCACGTGACCCAGGTGCGCGTGCTTCGACGCGTGACGGCGACCCTGGTGATCCTTCTCACCGTGGCCGCGGCCCTGATGACTTTCGATTCGGTGAAGCAATATGGCGTCAGCCTGATCGCCTCGGCCGGAGCCGCCGGCATCATCGTCGGCCTGGCATTGAGGCCCCTGCTCACCAATCTCTTCGCCGGCATCCAGATCGCGATCACCCAGCCTATCCGGATCGGCGACGCGGTAGTCGTCGAGAATGAATGGGGTTGGGTCGAGGAGATCACCGGCACCTATGTCGTCATCAAGCTGTGGGATTGGCGGCGTCTGATCATCCCCCTCTCCTACTTCCTCGAACGGCCGTTCCAGAATTGGACGATGCAGACGACAGACCTGATCGGCACCGTGCTGCTGTGGGTCGACTACACCGTGCCGGTGGCGCCTGTCCGCGCCCGACTGGAGCAGATCGTCAAGGAAACGAAACTATGGGACGGCCAGGTCGTGAACCTGCAGGTCGTCGACTCCAGCGAAAGCGCGATCCAGCTGCGGGCGCTGGTCAGCGCCCGCAGTTCCCCGGAGGCTTGGGACCTGCGGTGCGAGGTGCGCGAGAAACTGATCGAATTCCTGCAGCACAGCTATCCCGGCGTGCTACCGAAGCAGCGAGCGGAGCTGGTCGAGCTTGATCGTGGCCCGGCCGCCGCCGCGTCCTGACGCCGGACGGCCCTAAACGGGATGGAAAGCCGAACCGGGGCGACTGGCCCCGGTCCGGCCTGCCCGGTCAGGCGGCGCGGATCAGGCCGAGCTGCGTCAGCGCCGTCACGCCGTCGTCGAGGCCGATTTCCTCGGCGACCCGGCCGTTCTCGACGCGAAGCACGGTCGTTCCGGTGAACCGCATCTTGCGGCCGGAAGCCGCCGGCAGCGCGCCCACGAGAAAATCGTCGAAGGCGGGGCCGGTATGCGTGCCGCCACCGATCCAGCGGCCGACGACGTGGTCGTCCTCGGCGATGAGATCGGCGGCGCCACCGAAGGCGAGATCGGGGAAGGCTTTGCGGAAGCCGGACATAAAGTCCAGCACGTCCGCACGACCACGACGCGGCGCATGCAGAGAGTATTGCAGAAGCATGTCAGGCGCGGCGAGCTCCTCGATCACCTTGGGATTCCAGGGATTGCCCCAGAACTCCGCGAACCAGCGACCGACGATCTCCTTGTTTTTCTGTTCCTTGGACATGGCGGCATCCCTTCATGTTGTTGACGTTGCGCGACGTCCTGTAGGCCGCACCTACTCAAGGGAATATCCGCCCGACGCCGCCAATTCGGATAGACTGGCAGCGGAATCCGGATTGACTGCGCACTGGAAAGGAGAACGCCATGGGCGACATCGTGCTCGTCGAGGACAACGACCTCGGGCCATTCGCCGAGACAATCCGCAGCGGTGCGCATGTGCTGCCCGCCGACGAACCGCAGGCCAATGGCGGCAACGACACCGGCCCGGATCCTTACGTCTATCTGGTCGCAGCGCTCGGCGCCTGCACGGCAATGACGCTGCGCCTGTACGCGCGGCAGAAGAAATGGCCGCTGCAAAAGGTCCGGGTTCGGCTCAAGCACGACAAGATCTACGCGACCGACTGCGCGAACTGCGAAACCAAGGAGGGCAAGGTTGACCGGATCGAACGATCGATCGAGCTCGGCGGACCGCTCAGCGACGAGCAGCGAACAAGGCTTCTGCAGATCGCCGACCGCTGCCCGGTCCATCGCACGCTGGTTTCGGAAATCGTGATTTCGACGCAGCTCGCCTAGTCAATCCAGCACCCTGGGCGGCTTGTAGAGCGGAAAGCCGTTGAACGGCCTGGACCGGTCGTGGTCGGGCACTTCGTAGAAGCTCGACTTGCCGTAATTGTGCAGGCCGCCGTCGACGCGGAGCGAGATGCCGGTGACATAGGCCGCGGCGTCGCTCAGCAGATAGACGATGGCGCCGGCGATCTCCGATTCGGTGCCGTGGCGCTTCAGCGGGATGCGCTTCTTGACGCTGCGCAGCACGTCATGCGCCTTCTCGGGATAGCGGTCGAATCCCGAGGAGGCGATGAAACCCGGAATGACCGAATTGATGCGCACGCCCGCATGTGCCCATTCGACCGAGGCGGTGTAGGTGAAATTGGTCTGGCCGGCGCGCGCCGCGCCATTGTGGCCCATGCCGGGCATGCCGAGTTCGAAGTCGGCGCCGACATTCACGATGGCGCCACCGTGCTGCTCCATCCAGCCGAGATAGACCGCCTTCGACACCAGGAAGGTCGCGGTCATGTTGTTGGCGATCACGGCGTTCCAGCCGTTGAGCGAGATGTCTCTGAGCTGTGCGGGGAACTGCCCACCGGCGTTGTTCACCAGGCCGTCGATGCGACCGCCCCA
>JACPVT010000012.1 GCA_016191685.1 Rhodospirillales bacterium
CAGAAGGGATCGAAGAACGGGTTCGCCGGATCGAACACCTTGGGATCGTGGACGTTGAACAGGAACAGGCGGTCCCGCGGATCGAGCAGGATCAGCCTGGCCGACGGCCGCTCCTTCATTTCGATTTGAGCAGTCGCGCCGCGTCGACAGCGCCGTAGGTCAGGATGCCGTCGCAGCCGGCACGCTTGAAGCCGGTCAGCGTCTCGATCAGCACCTTGTTCCAGTCGAGCCAGCCGCGGTCGGCGGCGCCCCGGAGCATCGCGTACTCGCCGCTCACCTGGTAGGCGTAGGTCGGGACGCCGAAGTTTTCCTTCACCCGGTGAACGATGTCGAGATAGGGCAGGCCGGGCTTCACCATCACCATGTCGGCGCCTTCCTCGATGTCGAAGCCCACTTCACGCAGCGCCTCGTCGGAGTTGGCGTAGTCCATCTGGTAGGTCTTCTTGTCGCCCTTCAGCGCACCGGAGCTGCCGATGGCGTCGCGGAACGGGTTGTAGAAGGCCGATGCGTACTTGGCAGCGTACGACATGATCTGCTCGTGCTGGTAGCCTTTGGCGTCGAGCGCTTTGCGGATGGCGCCGATGCGGCCGTCCATCATGTCCGAGGGTGCCTGGATATCGGCGCCGGCCTCGGTCTGCACGATGGCCTGCTTGACCAGGGCCTCGACCGATTCGTCGTTCAGGATCTTGCCGTCGCGCACGATGCCGTCATGGCCGTCGCTGTTGAAGGGGTCGAGCGCCACGTCCGTCATGATGCCGATGTCGGGCACGGCCTTCTTCACCGCCGCGGTGGCGCGGCAGACGAGGTTGCCGGGGTTGTAGGCCTCGCGGCCGTCGGGCGTCTTCGACTTCGGATCGGTCTCGGGAAACAGCGCGACGGCCGGAATGCCGAGATCGCGGGCTTCCTTCACCGCCTCGACCAGCAGATCGACCGACAGCCGTTCGACGCCCGGCATCGACTCGACGGGCGTGCGGGCCTTGCTGCCTTCCTGGACGAACACCGGCCAGATCAGATCGTCGACCGAGAGTCTGTACTCGGCAACGAGCCGGCGCGACCATTCCTCGCGGCGGTTGCGGCGCAGGCGCGTGGCCGGGAAACGGCCGAGGGTGGTGAAGCGTTTCGACATGGTCCGGTCTTATAGCCGCTCAGGCCGCCGGAAGGCGACGGCGATAATAGGCATTGGGCCGCACCCCGCCGGCCATATAGCCGCAGAAGGCGGCCGCCATGACGGCCTCGCCCAGCAGGTCGGCGGCTAGGGGCCAGCCGGCCTGGGCGAGGACGGCGACGCAGAAACGGTAGGCGACCCAGGCGGCGAGGCCGACGCTCGCCACAACCGGCGTCGCGCGGGCGCGCATCAGGGTCATGACGACGAAGGCGATCGACCATGCCACGAGGAAAGCGACGGCGATCATGTAGCGATCCCCGATCTCACGCAGCCGGTCGAAGGCGAAGCTGGCACCTGCCAGCGCGACGATGCAGAGGGCCGCGGCCGCGATCGTCATCCAGAGCAACGCGCCACCCAGGCGCGCTTCGGGCCGGGCCGCGTATTCTTCCGCCGTCAGGTTCCGCCAGGCCATTTGCCGAGCATAGTGGCTTCGTTGACAGGGGGGGACCCCCCGATATGATCCCGCGCGCATGGACTTCAATCTCACCGAAGATCAACAGGCGTTCCGCGATACGGCGCGGCAATTCGCGACTGACCGGATGCTGCCCGAGGCGGCGCGCTGGGACGCCGAGAAGATATTCCCGGTCGAAACCCTGCGCGAGGCGGCAGCCCTCGGTTTCGGTGGCATTTACGTCCGCGACGACGTCGGCGGCAGCGGCCTCTCGCGTTTCGACGCGGCGCTGATCATGGAGGAGCTGGCCGCGGCCTGTCCCAGCACGGCCGCCTACATCTCCATCCACAACATGGCCGCCTGGATGATCGACGGCTTCGGCGATGACGAGCAGCGCAAGCGGTTCCTAC
>JACPVT010000326.1 GCA_016191685.1 Rhodospirillales bacterium
AAATTCACGTCCACCACTTCGCGCCGACGCGCGCTCAAGCTCGGTCTCGCGGCCTCGCTCGTGGCGCCTGCGATTGCACGCGCCCAGCAGGGCTGGCCGCCGCAGACGATCACCTGGATCAACCCGTTCCCGGCCGGCGGCGGTACCGACGTGTTCGCCCGGCCTCTGGCGGCGCAGGTCGGCGAGCAGCTCGGCTGCCAGATCATCATCGACAACAAGGGCGGTGCCGGCGGCACCGTTGGCGCCTCGCAGGCGGCCAAGGCCAAGCCCGACGGCTCGGTGTTCTTCGTCGGCGCCATCCATCACACCATCGCACCTTCGATCTACAAGAGGCTGGACTACGACCTCGAGAAGAACTTCGAGCCGATCACCATGATCGCGCTGGTGCCGCAGGTGATCTCGATCAACCCGAACAAGGTGCCGGTGAAGACCGCGGCCGAGTTCATCGCCTACGTGAAAGCCAATCCGGGCAAGGTGAACTATGCCTCGCCGGGCGCCGGCACGGCACATCACCTGGCGGGCGAGTTGTTCAAGCTCGAGACCAAGACCAACATCACCCATGTGCCCTACCGCGGCGCCGGCCCGGCGATGCAGGACCTGCTCGCCGGCAATGTCGACCTGATGTTCGACGGCATGGGCACCTCGGCGCAGCAGATCAAGGCGGGCAAGCTTCTCGGACTGGCCGTCGCCACGCCCAAGCGCACTACGGAGTTCCCGGACATACCGACGGCGGCCGAGATCGGCGTGCCGAACTGGATCGTGTCGACCTGGTATGGCCTCTGGGCGATCAAAGGCACGCCCAAGCCGATCGTCGATCGCATGTACGCCGAGGTGGTGAAGGCGCTGGCCAATCCCAAGCTGCAGAAGATCTGGCTGGACCAGACGGCGCAGGTGGGTGGCGAATCTCCCGCCGACTTCGCCAAGCGCATCCGTGCCGAAATCGAGAAGTGGCAGAAGGTCGTCGACGCGGCCGGGGTGAAACTAGACTGACCCAGCTCGAACAAACACTGCGCCGCACCATCAAGGGCGAGGTCCTTTTCGACAAGGCCTCGCGCGGACGCTACGCGACCGACGCCTCGATCTACCAGATCGAGCCAGTCGGTGTGGTCGTGCCGCGCGACGAGATCGATCTTGGTCTCGTCATCGACGTGGCGCGCGATGCCAAGGCCGCCATCCTGCCGCGCGGCGCCGGCACGTCGCAGTGCGGCCAGACGGTGGGCGAGGCGCTGGTCGTCGATGTCTCGAAGTACCTGCGCAACGTCGTGGGCTTCGACAAAGACAAGGCCGAGGTCACGGTGCAGCCGGGTGTCGTTCTCGATCAGCTCAACGCCTGGCTCAGGCCGCACGGCCTCTGGTATCCCGTGGATGTCTCGACCGCGGCGCAATGCACGCTGGGCGGCATGGCGGGCAACAATTCGTGCGGCTCGAGGTCCATCCGCTACGGCAACATGGTCCACAACGTCGCTTCGATCGACGCCATCCTGACCAACGGCCAGCGGGCGCGCTTCGGCTCGGCGCGGCCCGAGGACATGCCGGCCGGCGTGCGCGAGATCGCCGACAAGGTGGCGGCCCTCGCCTTCGCCGAGAAGGCCGAGATTGAGGCGAAGTACCCCAAGGTGCTGCGCCGGGTCGGCGGCTACAACCTCGACATTTTCTTTCCGCAGTCGGAGCGGCCCTATACGACCGACAATTCCGTGAACCTGGCGCATCTGCTGGTGGGCAGCGAGGGCACGCTGGCGGTGACCGAGCGCCTTACGCTGAAGCTGGCGCAGCTGCCCAAGCACAAGACCCTGGGCGTGGTGAACTTCACGAGCTTCCACAAGGCGATGGACAGTGCCCAGCACATCGTCACGCTGAAGCCCACCGCCGTCGAACTGGTCGACCGGACCATGATCGAGCTGGCGCGCGCCAATCCGGCGTTCCGGCCGGTGATCGAACGGGCGCTGATCGGCCAGCCCGAGGCGATCCTGCTGGTCGAGTTCGCCGGCGAGGAGCGCGAGGCGCAGTTGCGCGATCTTGCGCGACTGGTCGAGCTGATGGCCGACCTCGGCCTGCCCGGCAGCGTCGTCGAGATGCCGGAGCCCGGACCGCAGGCCGCGCTCTGGGAGGTTCGAAAGGCCGGCCTCAACATCATGATGTCGATGAAGGGCGACGGTAAGCCCGTGTCCTTCATCGAGGATTGCGCGGTGCCGCTTGAACATCTCGCGGACTACACGCAGCGCCTCACCGACGTCTTCACCAAGCATGGCACCCGGGGCACCTGGTACGCCCACGCCTCGGTTGGCACGCTGCATGTACGGCCGATCCTCGATATGCGCCGCGAAGGTGCTGCCAAGATGCGGGCGATCGCCGAGGAGGCTTCGGCGCTGGTGCGTGAGTACAAGGGCGCCTTCTCGGGTGAGCACGGTGACGGGCTGGTGCGCTCGGAGTGGGTGAGCTGGCAGTTCGGGCCGCGCCTCACCAAGGCCTTCGAGGCGGTGAAGGATCTGTTCGATCCCGCGGGAATTATGAATCCCGGCAAGATCGTGCGGCCCTCGCGCATGGACGACCGCTCGCTGTTCCGCTTCAAGCCCGACCATGCCGGCATCGACTACAAGCCGGCGCTCGACTGGTCGGCATGGGACGTTCAGATCGACCCCATGACGGAGGTGGCGTCGGCGCCGGGCAGCGGCGGCGATCCGACCGGCGGCTTCGCGAAGGCCGCCGAGATGTGCAACAACAACGGCCACTGCCGGAAGTTCGACGCCGGCACCATGTGCCCGTCCTTCCGCGTCACGCGCGACGAGAAGCATCTCACGCGAGGCCGCGCCAACACCCTGCGTCTTGCGCTCTCGGGACAGCTCGGCGCCGCCGCGCTCAGCTCCGACACCGTGGCGGCCGCGATGGACCTTTGCGTGAGCTGCAAGGGTTGCAAGCGCGACTGCCCGACCGGCGTCGACATGGCGCGCATGAAGATCGAGGCGAAGTCGGCGCGCCGCATGGCCAAGGGTCTCAGGCTGCGCGACCGACTGATCGGCGACCTGCCGGCGACCGCGCCGTGGGCGCGGCGCCTGCCGTGGCTTTTCAATGCCGCCTGGTTCGTGCAGTCCTATCTCGGCTTCGCCAAGCAGCGCACCTTGCCGCAGTGGCGACGTGACACGTTCCTGGCGACGACCGACGTCGATGACGCCGACGCCACGGTGGTGATCTTCGCCGACACTTTCTCGAGCAATTTCGAGCCCGAAATCCTGCATGCCGCGCGGCACGTGCTCGAAGCCGCGGGCCATCGGGTCGCAGTCGCCTGGCCGACCATTGGTGCGCGCGCGCTCTGCTGCGGCCGCACCTATCTCGCGACCGGCCAGGTCGACAAGGCCAAGCAGGAGGCGATGCGGCTCCTGCAGGCGCTGCTGCCGTTCGTCGCCAAGGGCGTGCCCGTGGTCGGGCTGGAACCTTCCTGCCTGTTCACTTTGCGCGACGAGTTCCTGGCGATGGGCCTCGGCGAAGAAGCGGAGGCGGTTGCGAAAAATGCCTTCCTGTTCGAGGAGTTCCTCGTACGCGAAAAGAGGGCGGGCCGCCTGAAGCTTGATCTCAAGCCTTTGCCCGAGAAGAGCGCGCTGCTGCACGGCCACTGCCACCAGAAGGCGTTCGGCGCGATGAGCGCGGTGCAGGAGGCGCTGTCGCTGGTGCCCGAGCTTACCGTGAGCCCGATCGAGTCGAGCTGCTGCGGCATGGCCGGCAGCTTCGGCTATGAGGCCGAGCACTACGAGACGTCGATCGCCATGGCCGAGCTCTCGCTGCTGCCGGCGGTGCGCAAGGCCGATGCCAACGCGCTCGTTGTTGCCGACGGCACCTCGTGTCGCCACCAGATCGCCGACGGTACGGATCGACAGGCGATACACGTCGCCCAGGTACTCGAGCGCGCGTTGGCCTGATCGGCGGCCCGCAGGGCGGGGTTTGCAGCGTCCCACGCGCTGTGGCACCGTCGCCGGCACATGCAAAGACCCAGAAATCCCTACTCCAGCGCGGACATTGACCGCGCCAGCCACGAACGCGAAGACGAAGAACGGATGATCGAACTCGCCTCGTCGGGCGCGGCGCGGTTCGTTCCCATCGACTCCGAAAAGAACCTGGTGAAGACCGGCGGAAATCCCGAGGCGGTGTTCCTGCAGGGCATGATGGCCCGCGCCGTGGCGAGTGCCGCCGATACCCAGATCTTCCTGGGCTATGTCGAGGGCACGCCCTATTTCGCCGTCGACGTCACCGGCAAGGACGCGCCGCTGGGCGAACTGGGCGAGTTCGTCGACCTGCGCCAAGTCGGCCCGCTGCTGTTCGCGCGCGAAGGCTCGGTGCTGGCCTATGCCCGCGGCATGACCTACTGGCACCGCCGCCACCGCTACTGCGGCGTCTGTGGTGCCAGCACCAAGATCACGCGCGGCGGCCATGTCCGCATGTGCACCAACGAGAGCTGCAAGACCGAGCACTTCCCGCGCACCGATCCGGCTGTGATCATGCTGGTCCATCACGGCGACAAGTGCCTGCTGGGACGCGGCAAGCATTTCCCGCGCGGCATGCATTCGACGCTGGCGGGCTTCGTCGAGCCCGGCGAGAGCTTCGAGGACGCCGTCGCGCGCGAGGTCTATGAGGAAGTGAAGGTGCGTGTGAACAACGTCATCTACCGCTCCTCGCAGCCCTGGCCGTTTCCTGCCTCGGTGATGATCGGCTTCCACGCCGAAGCGGAGTCCATGGAGTTCAGCGTCAACGAATCCGAACTCGAGAGCGCGCGTTGGCTCAGCCGTGAGGAACTGCGGCCGGAGAACATGCCCAAGGATGGTTCGTTCTTCATGCCGCGCCGCGATTCCATCGCCCGCCGCCTGATCGAGGAATGGCTGGGCCACGAGGCCGGCGCCTCGATCAACGGCTAACCCACAAGGACCACGATGACGGTCAAACTCTTCACGCCCGTCGAGATCGGCGGCGTTACGCTCCCCAACCGCATCGTCGTCTCGCCGATGTGCCAGTACGCCGCCGTCGACGGCAGCGCCCAGCCCTGGCACCAGGTGCACTACGGCATGCTCGCGATGTCGGGTGCCGGCCTGCTCTGCCTCGAGGCCACGCATGTCGAGCGCGAGGGCCGCATCAGCCAGGGCTGCCTCGGCCTCTACAGCGACGACAACGAAGCTGCGTTGAAACCGATCGTCGAGTGGGTGCGGGGCTGGATGCCCCACGTAAAGCTCGGCATCCAGCTCGCCCATGCCGGCCGCAAGGCCTCGGCGCAGCGGCCGTGGAAGGGCGGCGGGCCGCTCACGCAGGCCGACGCACCGGACCTGCCGTGGACGACCTATTCGGCCTCCGCACTTCCCTATGACTCTGCCGCCAAGTGGCACACGCCGGTGGCCCTCGATGGTGTTGGCCTGAAACGCGTGAAGCAGGCCTTCGTCGACGCGACCGAGCGCAGCCTCAGGCTGGGCTTCGATGTGGTCGAGCTGCATGGCGCGCATGGCTACTGCCTGCATCAGTTCCTCTCGCCGCTCAGCAATCACCGCAGCGACGAGTACGGCGGCACGATGGAAAAGCGCCGGCGCTTTCCGCTCGAAGTCTTCGAGGCCTGCCGCAAGCTGGGGCCGCGCGACAAGGCGCTCGGCATCCGCCTCTCCGCCACCGACTGGGTCGAGGGCGGACTGACGCTCGAGGATACGATCGAGACGGCGCGGCAGCTGAAGGCGCTGGGCTGCGACTTCGTCGATGCCAGCTCGGGCGGCAACTCGCCGGCCCAGAAGATCCAGATCGGTCCTGGCTACCAGGTGCCGTTCGCCGCCCGCATCCGCAAGGAGGCCGGCATCAAGACCTGGGCGGTCGGCATCATCACCGAGCCGGAGCAGGCCGAGCGCATCGTCGCCTCGGGTGAAGCCGACTGCACCGTGCATGCGCGCTCCTTCCTGGTCGATCCGCGCTGGGGCTGGAACGCCGCCCGCGCACTCGGCGTCGAGACGCCGCCGCTGCCGCTGCCGGCTGCCCGCGGCGGCTCGATCCTGGCCTTCAAGCCGCAGGGAGCGATGGCCAAGGCGGCCGACTAAGGAGGAGGCATGCCGAGCGTCCTGCTGGTCGAGGACGAATTCCTGATCCGCGCCGTCCTCGTCGACGCGCTGGGCGACGTGGGCCTTGCCTGCATCGAAGCGCCGACCGGCCAGGCAGCGCTCGACGTCATCGCCAGCGCCACGCCGCTGTCGGCGGTCATCGTCGATATCGGCCTGCCCGACATGTCGGGCGAGAGGATCATCGAAGCCGCCGCGCGGCACCGGCCGGGCATGCCGATCATCCGCTGCTCGGGTCGGCCCGGACCGGTGCAGGAGATCCCGGGCGTGAAGGTGCATGTCTATCCCAAGCCCTACGACGCGAGCGAGCTCTCGAAGTTCGTTGTTGCCCTGATGGCCGCCAGCGCCTGAGCGCCGAGTCAGTGGGACAGGGGTCTACGTCGCCGGACACCTCACGCCGCATCGGCCAAGTCATTGTTTGCGTTGATTGAATCCGGGTTCGGCGGCGCCGCGGCGTGGGACGCCGGATGACTCGTTTCACGTCGCCGTTCCGTCGCGACGGGCTCGGGCGGCGGCTCCGGCGACAGGCACTTGCCGCGGACATGGATCAGGTGGGGACGAGTCATGGATAGGAGTATAGGCAGGAATATAGGATAGTCAATAGGAGTCCGCTCGAATATCCGCTCATTGCTGTCATGATCTTCCGGACCGCGAGCCTCTGGCTCGCTAGGACTCATGAGCGAGCGGGACGCTCGCGGTCCGGATGAGAATGAGCGGTCCGATTTCATCGGAACGGGAAATGCCGTAGTTTCCAAACATGAGTGTCACCGCACCCTCCGCCGACCCGCCGCCGGGTGCCAAACCCGAACCGCCGGCCGCGCGCATCGCCGAACCGCCGCCCACAGTGGAAGCGCCGTCGGCTGTGGTGCCAGATCCGGCTCCGGATCCGACATCCGCGCCGACACCGCCTGCCGCCGCAGCCCCTCGGCCGGAGCGGGAAACCAGCCGGCTCCGGCGCCTGCTCATCGTCGGCGGCACCATCTTCAGCCTGTTCGTGGCCTACCAGGTCCTGGTCTATTTCGTGGCCTATACCGACGATGCCTATGTGCGGTCGGACCTCGTGGCCGTCGCCTCGGAGGTGACGGGTCCGATTCTGAAAGTGCATGTCGTCGACAACCAGAACGTCAAGAAGGGCGACCCGCTCTTCACCATCGATCCCGTGCCCTTCCAGCTCATCGTCAACCAGCGCCAGGCCGAGATCGACGAGCAGAAGGCGCTCCTGAAAGTGTCCGAGGAGGAACTCTCCTCGTCCCGGGCGGCGCTGGCGGCGTCGACCTCGGCCCACACCTATGCGGAGCAGCAGCAGATCCGCTATGCCGATCTCGCCAAGAGCGAATACGCGCCACGCGCCGAGCTCGACAAGGCCAACGATGATCTGCGCCGCACGGCAGCCGAGATGCGGATTTCCGAATTCGCGATCGAGAAGGCGCAGAACGGCATCGTGGCGCACCAGGCCGCGCTCAACAAGGCGATGGCCGATATGGCGACGGCGCAATGGGCGCTGGGCAAGACCCAGGTCGTATCGCCGACCGACGGGGCGATCACCAACCTCACGGTGCGGCCGGGCGACACGGCCAATGCCAACGTGCCGATCATCGGCATCGTCGATGCCCACGCCTGGCGCATCATGGCCAACTACAAGCAGGACTATATCCGCTCCTTCACCGTCGGCGGCGAGGCCTGGGTGTGGCTGGACAGCCAGCCGTTCCAATTCCACCGCGCGCGCATCCAGGGCATCGCCCGTGGCTTCAGCCGCGAAGTGGGAGAGACGAAGCTGCTGCCCTACGTGGCGCCCACCACCGACTGGATCCGCCTGCAGCGCCGTATTCCCGTGACCCTCACGCTGGTCGATCCGCCGCCCGGCTTGAAGCTCTACATGGGCGCCGATGCCCGGACGATAATCTTCCCATGACCGAGTCGGTCGTCCGGTCGGTGGTCGAGGATCTGGCCGAGGCCGGCCGCATGGCCGATCGCGCGCTTCAGGGCTGGTGGAAGGAGCTCGGCGAACTGGGATCGGACCCGGCGCGGACGCGGCTCTGCCTGGTCGCGGCCATTACCGTGCCGCTCGCCACCACGATGGCGCTGTGGCTCGAAGTCGAGTCGGTGTGGTGGGCAGCGATCAGCGGCTACATGACGATCATGGCGTCGGGGGCGGCATCGATCCGCAAGGGCCTGCTGCGCCTCGCCGGCACGATTGGCGGCGCGGCAGTGGGCTTCATCGTGGCGCGGTGGCTACCCTACGATCACTTCGCGCTCAGCCTGTTCCTCGCCGCGGCCACGATGCTGGGGGTGGTCGCCATGCAGGTCAGTCCGCACGGGCTCGCCTGGCTGTTCGCCACCATCACCTCGATCCTGGTGCTGCTGGAGGGGCTGAACGATCCCCTGAAGGTTCCCTATATCGCCTTCTACCGCATCTTCGAGGTCGGCATCGGCGTCACCGCCTCGGCCATCGTGGCCAACCTCCTCATGCATTGGCATGCCGATCCATCGCCGCAGTCGCCGGGATGGCGCCACCTGCTCGGGCCGCAATGGCCGGCGCTGCTGCACGGCATGCGCGCGGCGATCGCCGTCGTCGTCATGATGCAGGTCTGGATCTGGATGGACCTGCCGCAGGTGACGGAGATGTGCATCAGCATTGCGGTGGTGATGTCGGCCCCCGTCATCGGCGATGGTTCGCTGGGCACAAGGCATGCCGTCGCCGAGCGGTCCCTGCACAGGATCCTCGGCTGCTTCCTGGGCGGCATCGTGGCGTTGGCCTGCCTGGCGCTGCAGATCGAGTCGTTCCCCTGGTGGCTCGCCATGCTGGGCGGCAGCGTGTGGATCGGCATGCACATTCAGAACGGCCGGCACGGCGTCGGCTATCTCGGCACCCAGGCGGCGTTCGTCTTCATCGTCACGCTGATCCAGGGGCCGGCGCCGCCCACCAGCATCATGCCGGGCATCGACCGCTTCGTTGGCATCAGCGGCGGCATGGCGATCCTGCTGGTCATTTCGCTGATGCTGTGGCCCAACGAGGCCGAGCGGAAGCTCGAACGGACATCCTGACGCGCTGGGAGCGCGCCACTCAAGGGCGGGGGTTACCCCGCCCGAAGTGGCGCTCTTCTCTTGTTCTTCCGGACCGCGGGCCTCCGGCCCGCTCATAATCATGATGCGGGCCGGAGGCCCGCGGTCCGTATGAGCATGAGCGCCACTGGAGAGGTTGTGAAGAAACCGCTGGCGTCTGGGCGGGAGTTTTGATTCGCTGATCTGGAGGACAGTTCAGCGAGGGACCGATGGCCAAGGGCAGACCGGCAGGATTGCGT
>JACPVT010000327.1 GCA_016191685.1 Rhodospirillales bacterium
GCACCGCGACTTCGCCGCCGCCCTTGTAGGGGATGTAGGTGAACTTGGCGCCGGTCGCCTTCTCGAGCGCAACCGTGATGATCTGGTCTTCCTGCTTCGAGCCGGTGCCGCCCATCTTGATGGTGCCGGGCGAAGCCGCTTTCAGCGCGTCCACGAAATCCTTGCTGCTGTTGTAGGGCTTCTCGGCATTGACCCAGAGCACGAACTCGTCGAGCGCCAGCATCGCCACCGGCGTCATTTCCTTCCACGAGACGGGTATGCCTGTGGCAAGCGGCGTGGTGAACAGGTTCGAGAGCGTGATGACCAGCTTGTGCGGGTTGGCCTTCGCCCCCTTGATGTCGAGGAAGCCTTCACCGCCGGCGCCACCTGCCTTGTTGATGACGACCATGCTCTGCTTCATCAGGTTGTGCTTGGCGACGATGCCCTGGATCATGCGGGCCATCTGGTCGGCGCCGCCGCCTGTACCGGCGGGAACGATGAATTCCACGTTGCGCGTCGGCTCCCAGGCCGCCGCTGGTGATACACAGAAGATCGCCGTCGCGGCGGCGGAGGCCGCAACGACAAGGGCACGCAATCGAAGTGACTCGATCATGGCTATGGTTCCTCCCAGTGATCTTTTCTTGGTAGTTCTTGAAATAATCCTACAATGGATTTTGCGACCGGTCGAGCGCCGGTACTCGGATCCCGTGCAGGCGACATGATCGATAAACTCGAATTCCTTCTCGCCCTGGCGCGGGAGAAGAATTTCGGCAAGGCCGCCGAGCAGTGCAGCGTGACCCAGCCGACCTTTTCTGCAGGCATCAAGCAGCTCGAGGCGACGCTCGGTGTGCTTCTCGTTCATCGCAAGTCGCGCTTCATCGCCTTCACCGCCGAGGGCGAACGCGTCCTCGAATGGGCGCGTGGTATCGTGGCCGACAGCCGCGCGATGCGCCAGGAACTGCGGGCCCTCAAGCACGGCCTGGTCGGCCGGCTGAAGGTCGCGGCGATCCCGACCGCGCTTCCCATGGTATCGGCGCTCACCACGCCCTACCGTGCAAAGCACCCCAACGTGACCTTCACCGTCCTGTCGCGGACCTCGATCGAGATTCTCTCGATGCTCGAAAATCTCGAGATCGATGCCGGCCTCACCTATATCGACAACGAACCGCTCGGCCGCGTGCGCGCGGTACCGCTCTATCTCGAGCAGTATCGGTTGCTGACCTCGGAGACGAGCCCGCTCGGCGACCGCGACAGCGTCACCTGGGCGGAAGTTGCCAAGATCCCGCTTTGCCTGCTGACGCCGGACATGCAGAACCGGCGCATCATCGACCAGTTGCTGCGTGCCGCGGGCGGTGGCGCGCCCGATCCCACGCTCGAATCGAACTCGATGATCGTCCTGTTCTCTCACGTGCGAACCGGTCGTTGGGCGAGCGTGATGCCGGAGAAACTCGCCGACACCTTGGGCCTGACCGAGCGTCTGCGCTCGATCCCGATCGTCGAGCCGGAGGCGGTCCATAGCATTGGACTTGTCGTCCCCGATCGCGAACCGATGCCGCCCTTGGCTGCCGCCCTGGTCGCCGAGGCGAAGCTCGTGGCCGAGACCTTGCGCTAAAAAATCCTTTGTTATCAATATGCTAGATTACATGTCGGCATAAAGTCGACTAAATCGCGGCTAGTGATAGATTTGTTCTATCGCAGCACCCAACAGCTTTATTGATCGAGGCCTATCGTCGGCAGATTGTCCCGCAAACAAGCGGAGATTGAGCTTGCCGAAAGCAGCGGTGTGGGACGAAGGCGAGGCGAACAGCATCGTCCGTCGGCATGACGGCCGGGAAGGATCGCTGCTGCCCATCCTGCACGATCTTCAGGCCGCCTTCGGCTGCATTCCGCCGGCCGCCGTGCGGCTCGTCGCCGACGCGCTCAACCTCACGCGCGCCGAGGTCCACGGCGTGGTCAGCTTCTATCACGATTTTCGCGAGCAGCCGGCGGGCCGTCATGTGCTGAAGCTTTGCCGCGCCGAAGCCTGCCAGTCCATGGATGGCGAGCGCCTGGCGCGCGAGGTCCTCGACCGGCTGGGCCTCGAATGGGGTGACACCACGCCGGACGGCCGCCTCACTGTCGAAGCAACCTACTGTCTGGGTCTCTGCGCCTGCGCACCCTCGGCGATGCTCGATGGCGAGCCGGTCGCGCGACTGACGCCCCAGTCGCTGCAGGACATCGTGCGGGAGGCCGGTCGATGACGACCCGGATCTTCGTGCCGCGCGATGCTGCCGCCCGGGCGGTTGGCGCCGATAGAGTCGCTGCCGCCATCCTCGACGAGGCCAAGCGCCTCGGTCTCGCTGTCGAGATGGTCCGCACCGGTTCACGCGGCCTGTTCTGGCTCGAGCCGATGGTCGAGGTCGAGACTTCGGGCGGGCGCATCGCCTTCGGGCCGATGACGGCCAAGGACGTTCCGGGTCTCTTCGCCGGAGCCGCGCCGTTCAGTGCGGCCCATCCGCTGTGCGTCGGCCGGCCCGAGGACATTCCCTTCCTGAAGCGCCAGACCCGGATCACCTTCGCGCGCTGCGGCATCGTCGATCCGCTGTCGCTTGCCGACTATCGCGCCCATGGCGGATGGCGCGGCCTCGAGCGCGCCAAAAGCCTGGGCGCTGCCGCCACCGTTGAAGAAGTCACGAAATCGGGCCTGCGCGGCCGCGGCGGGGCGGGCTTTCCGACCGGCATCAAGTGGAAGACCGTCGCCGACACGGCGGCGGATCGCAAATACATCGTCTGCAACGCTGACGAAGGCGATTCGGGCACCTATGCCGACCGCATGATCATGGAAGGCGATCCCTTCCTGCTGATCGAGGGCATGGCGATCGCGGGCTTCGCCGTCGGCGCCACCAAGGGCTACGTCTACATCCGTTCGGAATACCCCGACGCCATCCGCGTCATGGAACGCGCCATCGTGCTGGCGGAGGCCGAGGGCCTGCTGGGTGCCGCGGCGAAGTTCGATATCGAGATCCGCGTCGGCGCCGGCGCCTATGTCTGCGGCGAGGAGACCTCGTTGCTCGAGAGCCTGGAAGGCAAACGCGGCCAGGTGCGCGCCAAGCCGCCGCTGCCGGCGCACAAGGGCCTGTTCGGCAAGCCGACCGTCATCAACAACCTGATTTCGCTCGCCACGGTGCCGGCCATCCTGGCCGATGGCGCCAAGCACTATGCCGATCTCGGCATGGGCCGCTCGCGCGGCACCATGCCGATCCAGCTCGCCGGCAACGTCAAGCATGGCGGCCTGTTCGAGGCGGCCTTCGGGCTCAGCCTGGGCGAGATCGTCGACGACATCGGCGGCGGCACGGCCAGTGGCCGGCCGGTTCGCGCCGTGCAGGTCGGCGGGCCTCTGGGGGCCTACTTCCCGCGCGCCCTGTTCGATACGCCGTTCGACTACGAGGCCTTTACCGCGCGCGACGGGCTGGTCGGACATGGCGGCGTCGTGGTGTTCGACGACAGCGTCGACATGGCCCGTCAGGCCCGCTTCGCACTGGAGTTCTGTGCCATCGAATCCTGCGGCAAGTGCACACCCTGCCGCATCGGTTCGGTCCGCGGCACCGAGACGATGGACAAGATCATCGCCGGCGACCGGCCCGAGGCCAATCTGGCGCTGATCGCCGACCTTTGCCAGACGTTGAAATTCGGATCGCTGTGCGCCCTGGGCGGCTTCACGCCCTACCCGGTGATGAGCGCCATAAAACATTTCCCCGAGGACTTCACCCGCCCGCGCCTCGCGGCAGCGGCGGAATAGAGAGGAGAGCATCATGTCTCTCGTTCACGAGATCGACTACGGCACGCCGGCCAGCACGTCGGCCGAAACGGTCAAGCTCACCATCGACGGCAACGAAGTGGCGGTTCCCGCCGGCACCTCGATCATGCGCGCTGCGATGGATGCCGGCATCCAGGTGCCCAAGCTCTGCGCCACCGATTCGGTCGATGCCTTCGGCTCCTGCAGGCTCTGCCTGGTCGAGATCGCCGGCCGTCCCGGCACGCCCGCGTCGTGCACGACGCCGGTCGCCGCCGGCATGGTCGTCTCCACCCAGACCCAGCGGCTGAAGCAGATTCGCAAGGGCGTGATGGAGCTCTATATCTCCGACCATCCGCTGGACTGCCTGACCTGTGCCGCCAACGGCGATTGCGAGCTGCAGGACATGGCGGGCGCCGTCGGCCTGCGCGACGTTCGCTACGGCTACGCCGGCGAGAACCATCTCAAGCTCGAGAAGGACGAATCGAACCCGTACTTCACCTTCGATGCCTCCAAGTGCATCGTCTGTTCGCGCTGCGTGCGCGCCTGCGAGGAAGTGCAGGGCACCTTCGCCCTCACCATCCAGGGCCGCGGCTTCGACTCCAAGGTCTCGGCCGGCATGCTGGGCGACGATTTCCTCAGTTCCGAATGCGTGTCCTGCGGCGCCTGCGTGCAGGCCTGCCCGACCGCGACCCTGTCGGAGAAGTCCCTGATCGACATCGGCCAGCCCGAGCATTCGGTGGTCACCACCTGTGCCTATTGCGGCGTCGGCTGCAGCTTCAAGGCCGAGATGCGCGGCGAGGAGCTGGTGCGCATGGTTCCCTACAAGGAGGGAAAGGCAAACCACGGTCATTCCTGCGTGAAGGGCCGCTTCGCCTGGGGCTATGCCAACCACAAGGAGCGCATCCTCAATCCGATGATCCGCGAAAGCATCGACCAGCCGTGGCGCGAGGTGAGCTGGGACGTCGCGATCGACCGCGTTGCCTCGGAGTTCAAGCGCCTGCAGCAGAAGCACGGCAGGCTGGCGATCGGCGGCATCACCTCCTCGCGCTGCACCAACGAGGAGACCTATCTGGTGCAGAAGCTGGTGCGTGGCGGTTTCGGCAACAACAACGTCGATACCTGCGCCCGCGTCTGCCATTCGCCGACCGGCTACGGCCTAAAAACCACCTTCGGCACGTCGGCCGGCACCCAGGATTTCGACTCGGTCGATCAGAGCGACGTGATCATGGTGATCGGCGCCAATCCGACCGACGCTCACCCGGTCTTCGCCTCGCGCATGAAGAAGCGGCTGCGCGCCGGCGCCAGGCTGATCGTGATCGATCCGCGCCGCACCGACATCGTGCGCATGCCGCATATCGAGGCGCAGTATCACCTGCCGCTGCGGCCGGGCACCAATGCCGCGATCCTGAACGCGCTGGCGCACACCATCGTCACCGAAGGTCTGGTGAACGAAGCTTTCGTCCGCGACTTCTGCGATCTCGACGCC
>JACPVT010000369.1 GCA_016191685.1 Rhodospirillales bacterium
AGCGGCCCTGCTGGATCAGCACCTCGGCGAGCCGCGAGACGAAGGTCAAGGTGACTGGATGGTATCTTCCTGCCCGTCCGAGCTGGCTGAGCAGGGCACGGCGGACATCGACCTCGGCTTCGGCGACGCGACCCTGCTGCGCCTTGACCCGACCGAGCCTCACGACGGTCGCGTCGATGGCGCGCAGGAAACTGGCGCGCGGCGGGGTGTCCGGCCAATTGACGGACTTCTCCATCGAGTCGCGCCGCGCCACCTCCGATTTCGCGTAAGCCGCTTCGGATTCGGCATACCGGCCCAGTCCCCCGAGGTACCAGGCACGGGCGAATTCGAGATCGGCCTCGAAGCTGCTGTCGACCAGGGCAGCCTTCGGACCGTTCCGCTTGGCCTCGAAGAAGGCGTCGCTCTTTGCCAGATAGGCTTCCGCCGACTTGAAGTCGCCCAGGGACACGAGGTGGGTGATTATGTGCCGGTAGATGTTGAGCAATGCCTGGTCGGTCCAGCCGCTCGTCTGATGGGCCTTCTCCATCTCCATCAGCAAGACGAGCGCCGACTTGGGATCGCCGAGGAACCCGCCGGTATACTGCGCGGCGATGAATTGCTGCTGGGTGAATACGCTCCTCGACAGCTTGCGGCGCAGCTCGACTGATTTTTCGGCGTCGGCCACGGCCTCGAGCCCGCGCCCGAGTTCCGAGCGCGCGAGGGCCCGGTCGAAATAGAACGCAGCCAGGGCGCCGTCGTTCAGGCCGGTGGCGGGCTCCGCCGAAGCTCGGGCCTGCAGTCTCGCCACGCGCGCGGGGTCAGGCTTCTCCTGGTCCAGAATGGCCGCGATGTCGGCGACGCTGCGCGGCGGCGCGACGAAGGTCGGCGCCTGGGCCATGGCGGCAAGCGGTGCGAGGGCGGCGAACACCAAGCCGAGAACGACGCCGAACTTCATGGGTACCGCCAGCCTTGCCGGGGGGGAAGCGCACAGACAGGACCGTAGCGGGAATTCGCGTCCTTTGTGAAGATTTTTCCTACGGCGTTGAGTCGAGCTCGTCGTTCCAGCCCTGATGGCGGCGCGTGCGGTCGAGGAGAATATCCCGGTGTGCGAGCAGGCTCCGCCGACGCTGGAGATCCGGCAGCGGCGACACATATTTGCCCGCCTAATCGTTTGACAGGTACTGTCCCGCCCCAATAGCGTCGGCGAAAAGCCGAAAACGACCCGTCGAAACGCGAGCGCACCCTGCCGTCCTCACGCCGAGGACAGGGGTGACCGGTCGGCAAAAGATTGTCGGGGATCACCCGACGACAAGGGAGGACGTCCATGAGAAAGCGCAGCATCGCGTTCGCGACACTTGTTGCCGGCACGGCCATGGTGGTCTGTGGCATGGCGGGCGCCCAGGAGCGCACGGTCAAGATCACCGGCTTCGGCGCCAAGTCCGGCGTGGTCCGCGTGTTCGGCATCAACAGCGAGGCGGCCATGAAGGCGGCCGCCGAGGAGATCAACAGCAAGGGCGGCGTCACCCTGGGTGACGGCACCAAGGCGAAATTCACCGTCGACTTCCTCGACGACCGCTGCAACGCCGAGGAAGGCATCTCGGTGGTCCGCCGCATCGCCTCGACCGACGCCTTCGTCGCGGTCGGCCCGACCTGCTCCAACGTCGCGGAGTCGCTGTTCGGCATCCTGCAGAAGAAGGTGGGCGATGCCTCCGACAGCGGCCTGCAGTTCCCCATCATCGCCGACGTCGCGGCCAAGGGCGGCCTGGCGAAGATTTCCGAATGGGCGTTCCGCAACGTGCCCAGCGAATTCGAGATGTACAAATCGCTGATCGCCTGGATCAAGAAGGAACATCCCAACCTGAAGACGATGTATGGCGGCGTGGAGAAGGACTTCGCGCACTCGAATGCGACCTACGGCGTGATGAAGAGCCAGGCGGAAGGCTCCGGCCTCCAGGTGCTCGGACCCTCCGAGTGGCTGCTGAACGACACGACCTTCTCGACGCAGGTGCGCGACATGAAGCGCGCCAACGCCGACATCGTCGCGATCTCGGCGCATCCCTTCACGACCTGCGGCGTGCTGAAGGAAATGGCCCGTCAGGGCGTCAAGCCCAAGCTCCTGATCGGGCTCACCAGCTCGTCGAGCATCGAGACGCTGCAGGGCTGCGCCAAGCAGGCCGAAGGCATCATCATCCCGACCAGCTTCGCGCCCGTCACGCCGGAAGCGAAGCTGGCGGCCGAACAGGTCGCCAAGTTCGGCGGCAGCGCCGACCTGCACAGCGCCGCTGCCTACGAGATCATGTTCATCCTCAAGGACGTGATCGAGAGCCAGAAGATCATGGCCAAGCCCGACACCGTGCAGGCGGATCGCAACAAGATGCGCGCCGGCCTGGCGGCGTTGAAGGAAACCAAGGGCCTGCTCGGCAAGGTCGGCCGCACGGCGGACCGCGAGGCGATCAAGCCCTACCTCTACGTCCATGCCAAGGACGGCAGCTGGCAGGTTCTCTACAAGCCCACGCTGTGATGGCTGGGCGCAATTCGGTGGGCCGCTTCGGCGGCCCACCGCCCGACACCGGATCCTGACGTGGACCTTCTCGACCTGATCGACGCCGTGCAATCGGTCGCCGACGGCGTGCTGTTCGGTGCCACCTATTCCCTGCTCGGCATCGGCTTCACGCTGATCTTCGGCGTGATGCACAAGATCAACCTCTCCTACGCCGCGGCCTCGATCGGCGCGGCTTATGCCAGCCTGCTGGTCATGTCCGTCGTCCAGGCGCCGGCCGTGCTGGCCTTCGTGGCGGCGGCGGCGGCCGGCGGCGTGATCGGCGGTCTCGTCTATCTCGTCGGCTTCAGGTTCATCCCGCTCGCCAATCCGCTGGCTACCCTGATGTCGACGGTCGGCCTCCTTCTGCTGATCGACGAGATCATCGTGCACGCGACGGCCGGCGTTCCCCTCAACTACCCGGCCCTGTTCTCCGACGTGATCGTCCAGGTCGGACCGTTCGGCCTGCGCGGCGACCTGATGTTCGTCTTCGCGCTGGGCTGCGTCTGCATGGTGGTGCTGCTGCTGCTGCTCTATCGCACCAGGCTGGGCCTCGCCACGCGCGCGGTCTCGCAACAGCCGACGGCGTCGCTGCTTTGCGGCATCAGCACGACGCGCGTGAACGTCCTCACCTTCGTCATCACCGGGATCGTCGGCGGCATCGCCGGCGCGATGACCGGGGCTGCCATCGGCATGCTGTCGCCGCTGCTCTCGCTGCCGCTCACCGTGAAGGGGCTGATCGTCACCGTGATCGGCGGCCTCGGCAGCATTCCGGGCGCCATCATCGCCGGTCTCATCGTCGGTGGACTGGAGAACGCCTTCCAGTTCTTCCGCGGCGTGTCGGAGCGCGATCTCTACATCATGCTGCTCCTGTTTGCGTTCCTGGTGTTCCGGCCGGGCGGCATTTTCGCCAGGTCGGCCGGCCGCGACTGAAGGGGACACGACGGAATGGATTTCTATCTCGGACTCGTCCAGATCATCGGCGTCCACACGCTGCTCGGCCTGTCGGCCTACTGCGTGCTGCTGACCGGCCAGGTGAGCCTCGCCCAGGCCGGCTTCTTCGCGGTCGGTGCCTATGTCGCCGGCATGCTCACCGTCCTCGCGCAATGGCCGTTGATCCCCGCCCTCGCGGTCGCCGCCGTCGTCTCCGGTGCTGTCGCCTGTGCCGTCGGTTTCCCCGCGCTCCGGGTCAAGGGCCTGATGCTGGTGGTGGCGACCGTCGCCTTCGGCGAGGCGGTGCGCCTCTTCTTCTTCAATTTCACCTATCAGATCCAGGCCGGCGTCCTCCATCTCGGGCCGCATGGCGCCGAAGGCTTCCGCCAGATCCGCTATTTCCCCGAACACGGCTGGTCGACCCTCGACGTCGTGCTCTTCATCTGGGTCGTGGTCGCGCTGGTCATGGCCGGGCTGTGGTGGCTCGACCATTCACGCGTCGGCGCCGTCCTGCGCGCGGTCGGCGAGGACGAGCTCGCCGCACAGAGCGTCGGCATCAACATCACGGCCGTGAAGGTCTCGGCCATGACCGTGGGCGGCTTCATCGCCGGCATCGGCGGCGGCATATTCGCCCATTACACCACGCACATCGAGCATGCCCAGTTCGGCGTCGTGCTGGCGACCTTCGCCATCGCCTATCCGATCCTGGGCGGTCTTTCGAACGTGTTCGGAACGCTGCTCGCGGCCGTCTTCATCCAGGGCTTCCTGATCGAAGGCCTGCGCTTCATGGGCGATTGGCGCAACCTCTTGTTCGGCGGCCTGATCGTGCTGGCGATGAACGTCCGCCCGCGCGGCCTGCTCGACGCCGGCACGACGCGGGCGCTCAAGCGGCTGTTCGCCGCGGGCAAGGAGCGGTCCGGTGCTTGAGCTGAAGGAAATCAGCAAGTATTTCGGCGGCGTCCGTGCGGTCGACGGCGTCGATCTCGGGGTTTCCCGCGGCGAGATCCTGGCCCTGATCGGCCCAAACGGCTCGGGCAAGAGTACCATCGTCAACCTGATCTGCGGCCTGTTTCCCCTGACGGCCGGCCGGGTCGTGCTCGACGGCACGGACATTTCCGACATGCCGATGCACGCCCGCGTCAGCGGCGGCGTGGCGCGCACCTTCCAGAACATCCGCCTGTTCGGGCAATTGACGGTCTGGCAGAACCTCTGGGTCGCGCAGAATTCCGGCGAGCAGCGGCGGCAGAATTTCGGCCGGCGCTGGTTCGGCGGTTCGCGCGGGGCGCGCAGCGAGATCGAACGGACGCTTGAATTCTTCGATCTTGCACACAAGTCCAACGAGCTGGCGGCCAACCTGGCGTTCGGCGAACAGCGCCGTCTCGAATTCGCCCGCGCGCTGTCGGCCAAGCCGGCATTGCTGCTGCTCGACGAGCCGGCCGCCGGCATGAACGCCGAGGAGATCGACCAGCTCGACGATCGCATCCGCAAGGTTCGCGAAGACGGCGTCACGGTCCTCCTGATCGAGCATCACATGGAGCTGGTGATGTCGATTGCCGACCGCATCGCCGTGCTCAACTTCGGACGCAAGATCGCCGAAGGAACGCCGGCCGGGATCCAGGCCAACCCGTTGGTGCGGGAGGCCTATCTCGGCACTCCCGAGACTGCGTGAGGGTCGGCATGTTCGAGGTCTCCGACATCGTTGCCGCCTACGGCCAGATCGAGGCACTGAAGGGCGTCTCGCTCAAGGTCGAGAGCGGCAAGATCACCTGCCTGCTCGGACCCAATGGTGCGGGCAAGACGACGCTGATGATGACGATCGCCGGCATCCTGCAGCCGCGTCGCGGCTCGATCCGCCTCGAGGGCGCGGAGCTCACTGGCCTCACGCCGGCGCGCATCGTCTCGCGCGGCGTGGCGCTGGTGCCGGAGAACCGGCTGGTCTTTCCGGAGATGAGCGTTCGCGAGAACCTGCTGGCCGGCGCCTATCAGCGCCGCGACCGGGCCGGGGTCGATTCCGACATCGAGCGCATGTATGCCCGCTTCCCGCGCCTGAAGGAACGGCGCGAGCAGATGGCTGGCACGCTGTCGGGCGGCGAGCAGCAGATGCTCGCCGTCGCGCGCGCCCTGATGTCGCGACCGCGCCTCCTGCTGATGGACGAGCCTTCGCTCGGCCTGGCGCCGCTGATCGTGGCCGAGATCTTCGACATCATCGCCGAACTCAATCGCGACGGCACCACCATCTTCCTCGTCGAGCAGAACGCCCACATGGCGCTGAAGGTCGCCCATCAGTTCTTCCTGATGGAGCAGGGACGCATCACCTTCAGCGGCACGCCGGGCCAACTGGCCGAAGACGAGGTCATTCAGCGCGCCTATCTCGGCAGCCGCCGCGCCGCGGGCTGACGCGGGCAACGGAGGGGCGATGGTCGACCTCGTCCAGAACACGCTCGATGGCCTGATGATCGGCTCGTCCTACGGGCTGCTGGCGCTTGGTTTCACCCTGATCTTCGGCGTGATGCGCCGGCTCAACCTGTCCTACGGGCCGTCGGTGATGATCGGCGGCTATTTCGGGACGGTCCTTTACCTGCAATTCGGCGCCGGCCCGTTTGTCGTCGCGGCGGCCGTCGTGGTCGGCGCGGCGCTGGCCGGCATCTACGTCGAGAGGCTGTGCTTCGCGCCGATGAAGGCCGGCGCCGCCATCGCCTCGATGGTGTCGAGCTTTGCGATCTGGATGCAGCTCGAACAGGCGGCAATCCTGGTCCTGCCCCGCCATACCTACGCCTTTCCGCCGCTCGCCACCGGCGCGCCGCTCGAACTCGGCCCCTTCACGATCCGCATCGACCATCTCGTCATGCTGGGCTCTGCGTTCGGGTTGGCGGCGGCCGTGCAGTTCGTGCTCCACCGCACGCGGTTCGGTCTCGCGCTGCGTGCCATCATCGGCAATCCGGTTGCCGCGCATCTCGTCGGCGTCGATGTCAGGGCGGTAATGCCGCTTGCCTTCGCCGGCGCCTCGGCGATCGGCGGGGTCGCAGGCTTCCTCGTGCTGGCGGTCGACCAGCAGGTGACGCCGATGTTCGGCATGTGGGCGACCTTGAAGGGCCTGATCGCGATGATGATCGGCGGCCTCGGCTCGGTGCCCGGCGCGGTTCTGGGCGGGCTGCTGCTCGGCGTCATCGAGGTGCAAAGCCAATGGTACTTCGGGCCGCAGATCCGCGACCTCGCGGCCTACTTCGTGCTGTTCGCGGTCCTGGCGCTCAGGCCGCGCGGGCTGGTCGGCAGCCTGTCCGACGCCTCGACGCAGAAGGCGTGAGCGATGGACGACTACATGGTCGGCGTCCTGTCGAACATCGGTGTCGTCTCGTTCGTCGCGCTCTCGGCCTATCTGCTCTTGCTGACGGGCGAGATCTCGTTCGGCCAGCAGGCCTTCTTCGCGATCGGCGCCTATGCCGCGGGCATAGCCACCGCCCTGTGGGGCTGGCCGTTGGCGCTGGCCCTCGCCTGGGGTGCAGCGAGCGGCGGCGGTGCCGCGGTGCTGGTCGGCATTCCCACCCTGCGACTGCACGGGCTCTATTTCTCGATCGCCACCCTCGCCTTCGCCGAAATGGTGCGTATCCTGTTCGAACTGTTCCACTATCAGGTCGAGATCGACGGCGAGCTGGTGGGTCCCGACGGCGCCGAGGGATTCCGCAACATCCGCTACATCTTCGACCACAACATCGACGCCGTTCAGTTCCTGCTGCTGATCTATGCCGTGCTGGCGGCGGTCCTGTTGGGGTTCGTGCTGCTCGAGCGGTCGCGGACAGGCGTGGCCTTTCGCATGATC
>JACPVT010000370.1 GCA_016191685.1 Rhodospirillales bacterium
TTCGACCTCGTGGTGCGCAACGGCACCGTGCTCGACGGCACCGGCAGCGAACCGCGTGAGGCCGACGTCGCGCTGAAGGACGGCCGCATCGCCGCCGTGGGCAAAGTCACCGGCGCCGGCCGCGAGGAGATCGACGCCAAGGGTCTCGCGGTGACGCCGGGCTTCGTCGACATCCACACGCACTATGACGGCCAGGCGACCTGGGACGATCGCTTCACGCCCTCCTCCGGCCATGGCGTGACCACGGTGCTGATGGGCAACTGCGGCGTGGGCTTCGCGCCCTGCCGGCCGCAGGACCGCGACACGCTGATCAAGGTAATGGAGGGAGTCGAGGACATTCCCGAGATCGTGATGCGCGAAGGCGTGCCGTGGAACTGGCAGAGCTTTCCCGACTATCTCGACGCGCTGGAAGCGCGGCGCTGCGACATCGATTTCGCGACCCAGGTGCCGCATGCGCCGGTGCGCGTCTTCGTCATGGGCCGGCGCGGCGTCGAGCGCGAGCCCGCGACGGCCGAGGACATGGCGGCGATGAGCGCGCTCGTCGAGGAGGGCGTGAACGCGGGCGCGCTCGGCTTCTCGACCTCGCGCTCGCTGTTCCATCGCACCTCCGAGGGCGTGCTGACGCCCACCATCACCGCGGCCGAGGAGGAACTCACGGCAATCGCGCGCGGCCTGCGGCGGGCGGGCAAGGGCGTGATCCAGCTCCTCGATGATTTCGCCGACACCACGACCGAGGGCTCGACGGAGTTCGGCATGCTGCGCCGCCTGGTCGAGGCCTCGGGCCGGCCCCTCTCCTTCACCCTGCTCGACATCTCGATCTATCCCAACCGCTGGCAGACCTTGTTGGGCGAGGTCGATCGCGCCAACCGCGACGGCCTCGTGATCCGCGGCCAGGTGGCGGCGCGGCCGGTGGCGCTGCTCTACGGGCTCGAACTCTCGTTCCATCCCTTCTCGACCTGCCCCGGCTATCGCGAGGTCGAGGGCCTGCCGCTCGACCAGAAGCTCGCGCGGCTGCGCGAGCCCGCGATGAAGGCGCGGCTGCTCGCCGAGCAGCCGGCCTATCGCAACCCGCAGATGCTGGCCTTCATGCGCAGCGTCGCCAACATGTTCGTGCTGGGCGATCCGCCCAACTACACGCCGCCGGCCGCCGAGCGGCTGGACGCGCGCGCGGCCGCGCTCGGCATCCCGCCGCTCGAACTCGCCTACGATCTCCTGGTGTCGGGCGACGGCCGCACCATCCTGTTCCATCCCGGCGCCAACTACACCGGCTGCTCCGACGCCAACATGGCCGCCATGCTGCGCGATCCCAACACGGTGATCGCGCTGGGCGACGGCGGCGCGCACTACGGGCTGATCTGCGACGCGAGCTACACGACGCACGCGCTCACCTACTGGATGCGCGACCGGCAGGGCGAACGCCTGCCGCTTTCGTGGACGGTGCAGCAGCTCACCGACCAGCCGGCGCGCGCGGTGGGCTTGGGCGACCGCGGCCGGCTCGCCGTCGGCTACAAGGCGGACGTCAACGTGATCGATTTGGACCGGCTGAAAGTTTCGGCGCCGCATCCGGTGCACAATCTGCCGGGTGGCGGCCGGCGGCTGGAGCAGAAGGCCGAGGGCTATTGCGCCACGATCGTGGGCGGCGACGTGACCTATCGCGACGGCACCTTCACCGGCGCGCTGCCGGGCCGGCTGGTCCGCGGGGCGCGGTAAGCTCTCAATCTTCCGGACCGCGAGGTCCGGAAGAGCATGAACGCGGGCTACCTCAGCGCAAACCCCTCGTACCCATTGGCCGCGATCTCCTCGCACTTCTGGCGGTACTTGGGCGCGCCGCCGGCGTAGGCCATGAAGGTGCGTTTCAGGCGACCGGGGACGTTCTTGTTGACGCCGGTCATCCAGGAATCGACCTGCATGGCCAGGAGCCGCGAGCCGGTGTCGTGGACGTGGGCGGTCCATTCCTCCTCGGCCTCAGGCGTCGCCTCGACGCGCGCCAGGCCCTTCTTCCGCATGTGGTCGAGCAGCGTGGTCACGAAATCGACGTTCTGCTCGATGCAGCGCGGGATGTTGCAGAAGGTGGCGGCATTGTGCGGGCCGACCAGGGTCAGCATGTTGGGGAAGCCTTCGACGTTGAGGCCAAGATAGGTGTGCGGGCCGTCGGCCCATTTCTGCCTGAGCTTCTGGCCGCCGCGGCCGGTGATGTCGATGCGGTCGAAGGCGCCGGTGATGGCGTCGAAGCCGGTGGCGAAGATGATCATGTCGAAATCGTAGTGGGCGTCGCTGGTCTTGATGCCCGTCGCCGTGATGCGCTCGATCGGCGTCTCGCGCAGGTCGACCAGCCTGACGTTGGGCTGGTTATAGACCTCGTAGTAGCCGCTCTCGAGCGGCACGCGGCGGGTGCCGTAGCCGTGGTTGGTCGGGATCAGCTTGTCGGCGATCTTCTGGTCGTTCAGGCGGGCGCGGATCTTCTTGATGACGAACTGGGTCATCGCGTCGTTGGCCCGCTTGTCCATCAGCGCGTCGCGGAAGTTGCCCTGCCAGAAGGCGAACCCGGGCAGGGCATAGAGCTTCTCGAAGAAGGCCTCGCGCTCTTCCGGCGTCACGTCGGTGGCGTGGCGCGGGTCGGCGGTGTGGATGAAGCAGCCCCAGTTGTCGCGGCACTGGGCGAAGATCTCGGCATAGCGGGCGCGGATCTGCTCCATCTCCTGCGGCGCGATCCGGCTGTTGCGCAGCGGCGTGCACCAGTTGGGCGTGCGCTGGAACACCGTGAGATGGCCCACGGTCTTGGCGATCTCGGTGATGGCCTGCACGCCCGAGGCGCCGGTGCCGATGATGGCCACGCGCTTGCCCGCGAAGCTCACGGGATGATGCGGCCACAGGCCGGTGTGCCAGGACTCGCCCTTGAAATCCTTCGCACCCTCGATGACGGGCATGGTCGGCGCCGACAGCGGGCCGACCGCGGTGATCAGGAAGCGCGCGCGGGCGCGATTTCCGCTTTCGAAGGTGACTTCCCATTCGCCTGCCGCGTCGTCCCAGGCGGCGGCCTTCACGCGGGCGCCGAAGGTGATGTCGCGGCGCAGGTCGAACTTGTCGGCGAGGAAGTTGCAGTAGCGCAAGTTGTCGGGCTGGCCGGAGAAATGCTCCTTCCAGTCCCATTCCTTCAGCACTTCGGGCGAGAAGGAGAAGCCGTAGGTCCAGCTCTCCGAATCGAAGCGGCAACCGGGATATCGGTTCCAGTACCAGGTGCCGCCGACGTCGGCGCCGGCTTCGTACACGCGGGCTTTGAAGCCCATCTGGCGCAGCTTCAGGAGCTGGTACATGCCCGACAGGCCGGCGCCGATGACGATGGCGTCCCAATGCTCGATCTGGCCGGTCGTCGCCGCGTCGCGTGGATGCATTGCCTCTGTCGCGACGGTCATGGTCTACCTCCTCGGGATAGGCGCCATTATACAAGCCGGCGATCACACAAATAACCCCGCGGCGGGCGGCGGGATGGCGGAAGGCTCGCAGCGAGCCGCAGAGCGATCAGCCTGGCCCGTCAGCCCGGCTCAACCTTGGGCGGCAGAGGCTGGGCGTCGAGCCATTGGCGGGCGGCATGCAGCTCGCGGAAGATCGCGAGCGGCCGCCGGACTTGCGCCGCCGCCGCGAAGATCTTGGCCTGCGCAAAACTTTCGTCGGTGGCGGCGACGATGGCGACCGGGCCGATCTGGCCGTGCTGGGCGTAATAGATGACGCGCTCGCCCAGCGCCTTCAGGTTCTCCTCGTTGAGCGCCGTGGGGGTGTGGGTGATCTCGAAGATCTTGGCGTAGGCCATGGCACCGTCGGCCGTGATTCCGGCGAAATACCGCTCGATGTCGGCCGGCGTGACATCGTCCTTGGCGACCGCGACGACCAGCCGGTTGGGATGGGAAATCGTCCAATGCACGGGCATGACCCGAGCCTACACCCGCATTACGAACGCCGCCACGACGCCGACCGCGATACCGCCGAGGCAGAGGCCGAAGAAGGCGCCGAAGGCGATCAGGGCGCGCCTGAGATGGTGGCGGCCGTCGTCGCTGAGTTCATGCCACTGCAGACGGCGTGAAAAGAACGAAGTTCGGGGTACATGGCCAGCCGCCTGGGCGCGGGCGTGCACGATCGCGAAATGGATGAAGTGCCAGACGGCGCCGACCAGGGCAGCGATGCCCAGCAGCCAGAACGGCGCGAACATGAGCCAGACGGTGATGTCGGGGTCCTCGACCAGTGTCTTTCCTCCGTTCCGCAGTGTCGGACCGCGCGAGTCGCGCGGTCAAGCGCCCTTCTTGATCCGCCGCGCTCCGATCAGCGTAGCAGGGACATGTGGGAAAGACGCGCGCTTCAGGTTTCGATCGCGGTCGCGGCGCTGCTGCCGGTGTTATCGGGACTATGGGGGATCACACACGCGCCGCCGGGCGACGGATGGACCGGGAACCATCATCGCTATCTCAACGGGCTGCTGCTCGCGATCGGACTCGGCTATTGGAGCACCGTGCCCCGGATAGAGGCGATGGCCTCCCGCCTCGGGCTGCTGACGGCGCTGGTGGCGGTGGGCGGCGTCGCCCGCCTGCTCGGCCTGGTGCTGGGCGATGCGCCGACGCCGCCGGTGTTGGCGGCGCTCGCCATGGAACTCGGCGTCGCCCCGCTGCTCTGCCTGTGGCAGAGATGTGTCATCGCGCGATCAAGGCCGGTTTCACCGGGGATTGCCGGGTTGATGACACATTTGCGCCACATCGTTTCCTGACCTTGTTCGTCGACGCGCACAGGCAACGTTTCGGTGTTCGGTGCGTTGACGTGCAAGAACTGCAATCGGGGAGTCTCGCATCATGGCCAAGGTACTCGTTCTCACCGCCGTCCTCCTCGGAGTCACCGCCTGCGGTGACACCTGGGGCCAGCGCGCCGTTACCGGTGGCGGCATTGGCGCCGGTTCGGGTGCCCTGCTCGGCGCCGTGACGCCACTGGGTATTCTGCCGGGCGCGCTGATCGGTGGTGCCGTCGGCGCCGGCGTCGGCGCTGCGACCACGCCGACGAGGTAGCCACACCGACGAGGTAGCATCGGCCGGAGCTATCGACCCGACCTGTCGACCGGACCTATCGACCTGATTGCCGGCCCATCCGTACCCTGCCGTGCTCGACGAGGTCGGTCGGCGGTGCGCCGGTAACGGCGGCGCGGGCGATCTTGAAGAGCTGCTCCGCCTTGTTGGTCTTCATGTCCCAGTATTCGGCGTCGGCGACGGCGACCGCCACCAGCGCGAGATCGGGATCCTCCGGGCCGCCGGGAAACCACGCCTGCGCCAGCGCACTCCAGAGCTCGCGCTTCCGCCCGACGTCCTCGACAACGCCGGCCTTGCCGGAAACAGAGACGTAGGTGTCGTTGCCGGGGTCGGCATAGGCCACATTCACCTCAGGTGCGGCCTGGAGGTCGGCTACCGGATCGCCGCTGCGCGACATGAAGAACCACAGCACCGCGCCGCGGTCGCGGTTGCCGTTCAGCGTCGTCATCGGCCGCGATCGAAGCTGCCCGTTGCCGTGATTGGCGGTGAACATGCCGAAGCGGATGTCCTTGATCATGGCCCACAGCTTGGTCGTGTCGACGGTATCGACGTTGGTCATGGCAGTACCTCGGGCGTTGAGGAAAGGAGGGTCCCACCTCCAACGAGCCCGTCTGCGTCAGGGTTCCCCTGCCTCTTGGCGCTACCAGTTCTCCTTCCACGGCCTGAGATCCATCTCGAAGGTCCAGGCGCTGCGCTTCTGGCGATGGAGCTGCCAGTAGGCCTCGGCGATGTCGTCGGGTGCCAGGATCGCGTCGGGGCCGGCGTTGTAGCGTTCGGGAAAGTTGGCCTTGATCCATTCGGTGTCGATGGCGCCGTCGATCACGACATGGGCGACGTGGATGTTCTGCGGCCCCAGCTCGCGCGCCATCGACTGCGCCAGCGCCCGCACCGCATGCTTGCCGCCGGCGAAGGCGGAAAAGCCACGGCCGCCGCGCAGGCTGGCGGTGGCGCCGGTGAAGATCATGGTGCCCCTTTCGCGCGGCACCATGGCCTTGGCCGCCTCGCGCGCCGTCAGGAAGCCGGCGAAGGCAGTCATCTCCCAGACCTTGCGATAGACTCGGGCCGTGGTGTCGCGGATGTCGAAACGGACGTTGCCGCCGATGTTGAAGACGAAGACCTCTATCTCGCCGATCTCGGTCTCGACCTGGCGGAACAGTTCGATCACCTGCGCCTCGTCGCGGGCATCCGAGCCGAAGGGATGAACCTTGCCGCCCTCCCTGGTGATCTCTGCCACCAGATGCTGCAGCTTGTCGACGCTGCGCCGCGTGACGACGGCGGTAAAACCTTCGCGGGCGAAGCGGCGGGCGATCGCACCGCCCGTCGCATCGCCGGCGCCGATCACCACGCAGACCTTGTCCTTCGCCATGGCTGTTCTCCTTGCCCCCTGCTCTTTGGCCCAATCTGTCGGCCGGAAGGAGACGGCTCAAGGGAGATTACGTCATGGCCGGCTGAGACAGGGGCCCACGCTTCTTGAGTTCCGCCGTGGTGAGACCGGCGCCGTCCGGCCGCCAGCCCGGCGGGCCGAACAGGAACATCCAGGCTTCGTTGGGCGACCGGGCCGCCGCCAGGTCCCTGGCCAGGCCGATCCACGGCTGGACATTGACCACGAAGGGATTGCGCGAGGAGACGGCGGGCGACACCAGGCCGTAGTCGCAGGGCACGTCGGCGCGCTCGGCGACATAGGTGCCGAACAGCCGGTCGAACACGATCAGCACGCCGCCGAAGTTGGCGTCGAGATACTCGGGATTGCGCGCGTGATGGACGCGGTGGCTGGACGGCGTATTGAGCACGTATTCCAGCCAGCCCAGCCTGGGGATCCAGTCGGCATGGATCCAGAACTGGTAGAGCAGGTTCAGGAACAGCGCCGCGAGCACCACCGTCGGCGTGAAGCCCAGCAGCACCAGCGGCGTGAAGAAGAGCGACGTGCCGGTGAACTTGCCGAACCAGCCCAGGCGATAGGCGGCGGAAAGGTTGAACTGGTTGGGCGAATGATGAACCGAATGCGCCATCCAGAACCAGCGCACGGTGTGGCTGGTGCGATGGTACCAATAATAGAAGAACTCCAGCCCGATGAAGAGCAGCAACACCGACCAGACATTGTCGAGCGACTGGGTGAACAGCCGGTGCTCCCACATCCAGCCCAGCCACGGGGCCGCAAGCGCATAGGGAACGAGCGCCAGCAGTCTGCGGCCGGCGAGGTCGGCCAGCGAGCAGGCCCAGGCCTTCCAGTCGTAGGCTTCGGCGCGGGTCCGCGACAGCCACAGGCCTTCGGCCAGGGCCGCGCCCATCACGACCGGCAGGATGACGAAATAGAGGGTGGCGAGTTCGTCCATGGCGAGCTCCTTTGTCTTTGCTGAGCCGAAATATATGAGCGATGCTCATGTTCCCGTACTCGCCTTTGCCGCCGGAGCCTCGCCGTGGCCGCACGCCGCCAAGCCCCTGAAGTGAAACGCAGAATTCCCCGCCAATCGCGTGCTGCCGAGACCGTGGCGGCGATCCTGGAAGGCGCGGCTCAGATTCTCGAAGCGGGAGGATTGGCCGCCTTCACCACCAATGCCGTGGCCGAGCGGGCGGGCGTCAGCATCGGCACGCTCTACCAGTACTTCGCCGACAAGAACGCGCTGCTGCTGGCACTGGCCCGGCGGGAAATGGAAGTGGCGCTGGCCGAGGTCGGTCGCGCGTTGAAGGGCGAGGCCGATCCGACGATCGAAGGTCGCGTGCGCGCCATGGCGCGGGCGATGATCCATGCCTTCCGCGGACGGCAGCGGGCGCGCAAGGCGGTGGTGCAGGCGATCCTGGCGCAGGGCAGCGGCATCGAGCTGATGGCGCCGGTCGCCGCCTTCATCGCCGCCGCCGGCGCCCAGGTCGGCAGCGGGCCGCTGGCGGTGTTGCCGGCGCTTTCCCGCGAGCAGGTGTTCGTGGTGTCGCGCGCGACCTTGGGCGCCATCCGCGCCGCGGTGCTGGAAGAGCAGCCCTTCCTCAGGAGCCGCGCCTTCGAAGACGAGATCGTGCGCCTGGCCGTGGCCTATCTCGGCGCGATCACGGCCGATCCCGGTCGGAGTCGAACCACAGCTTGAGCCGGTCGAGCAGCGCGAACAACGCGCGCTGGTCCTTGTCCGGCCAGCCGGCGAAGGCGCGCGCCAGCCCCGGCATCAGGGCGGCGACCGCGGCGCGATGCTTGGCAAGGCCGGCCGGCGTCAAGGCAAGCAGCTTGGATCGGCCGTCGTCGCCATGGACGCGCTCGCGCAGCCAGCCCTTGGCCACCAGCTTCTGCACGTTCTTGGTGACGCCGGGCTGCGGCTGCTGCAGGGCGCGGGCCACTCCGGTCACCGTCTTGGTCTCCTCGGGCCGGTGGCTGAAATGGTTCAGCAGCACGAAGTGCGGCAACTGCAGGCCGAGCGGCTTCAGCGCCCGGTTGGCCTCGGTCGAGGCCAGCTGGTCGATGATGCCGATCCAGTTGACGATGCGGAAAGGAAGCGGCTCGGTCACGCGGTCATGAAACTCCGGAGCGCCCGTCGCGGCGACGGGCCGGGATCGCCAGCATAGCCCAGGCGGAAGAACATCTGCAGCGTTGCACCCTCGGGCGTGCCGGTCTGCCTGTGCATGGCTCGGCGCAGCTCGGCCATTTCGGGATATTCCGGCAGGGTCTGGCTGTGCGGCTGCAGCGCCACGCCCAGCGCCGTCGCCGCAAGCTGCAGGCGGACGAAGGCGCGACCGGTGGCAACCTGCGTCGAGCGAGCATTGTCGGCGCTGGCGATCCAGCCGAAAGCGCGGGCGCTGGCGTAGCCCGCCATCACATAGTCGCGGCCGCCGTTCCAGGCGAGCGTGCCCGGCGTCATCGCCTTGGCAGGCGTCATCGCGCCGACCTGGCGCAGCGCCCAGATCATCGGACCCTTGAGCGAAATCCCGTCCCGATGGGTGGCGATCTCGGCCGAGCCGATGCGGACCACGTCGATGCTCTCCTTGTGAGTGCGACGGGTGTTCATTTCCATCTCCGAGCCGGCGATAGCGAGCGCGCGCAGGCGGTCGACCTCGACCGCATCGTCGGCGATGGCGAGCGGCAATGCGGGCACGGCGTGCCCCGCCAGCAGCGCGGCCTTGTGCGCGGGATCGAGAGCGCGCGCCTCGAAACTGGCCTTCGCCGTGCGCCGGCGCGGTACCTCGGCGAACAGGGGATCGATCGCTAATCCCGGCTGCTTGACGAAAGTCACGCGCGCGACCGGCTTGTCGAGCGTCCAGGTGCCTTCCGGGAAAAGCGTCACCTCGGCGCGATGACCGTCGGCGGCCGCGGCCATCGTCAGGATCTCCAGGAAGCAGCCGTGGCCGATCAGGATCTGGCGCGAAAACGGATCGGTCTGAGGCAACAGCCGCCTGGAGTCGACAAAAAGCACGATCGTGTCGGGCTGCGAGAGATCGACCGCCCAGGACTGGAGATTGTGCGGATTGGGCGCCAACAGAGCCCAGGCAAGTGCCCGGCGGCGCGGATCGGTCTCGTCCGGACCAGGCCCGCGCCAGCCCTCGACGGCCATGGCCGGCATGGCGTCCAGCCGCGGCACCGCGACCGCGGCACCGGCCGCCACCACGATTCCGCCACCCAGCACACGGAGAAAGGTCTTGCGCGAAAGAGCCATCGAACCCTCCATAACATTCTATGGAATATATTAATATTCCATAGAATATAAAGACGCAAGCGAAAAATATGCCCAGGAATGTTCTTGCTAGATCGCGTGAGGCAACGGCACCGACAAGAGGACGCCGAACTCGTGGGCGAGGTCGCAGCTCACGCGGGCATGGACCTTGCCCTGCTTGTCGAAGAAGCGGCCGGCCGGCGTTACCGGGAACACC
>JACPVT010000371.1 GCA_016191685.1 Rhodospirillales bacterium
CCGGCCGCCGGCTGCCGAAATGGCGGCCACTGTCGCCCGCGCGCCCGAGGCGGAACGGTTGTAGTGCACGAAGACGAAGAAGCCGTCGGCCGCCAGCGCTTCTGCCAGCGCGCGGCCGATCCGCAATCCCGCCCCGGTGACCAACGCGCCCTTCATGCTGCGAAACCTGCCTTTTCGTGACTAAAAGAACGGCGGGTTCTAGCATGGGGACATGAGTTCGTCCCCGTTCGAAACTGTCGACTGCGTTGTGATCGGAGCAGGCGTCGTGGGCCTTGCCGTTGCCCGCGCCCTTGCCCTTGCAGGCCGTGAGGTCATCGTGGTGGAGGCAGCCGAAGGCATCGGCACCGAGACCAGTTCGCGCAATTCCGAGGTCATCCACGCCGGCATCTACTATCCCAAGGGCAGCCTGATGGCGCGAACCTGCGTCGAGGGCCGCCGCCTGCTCTATGCCTATTGCAGCGAACACGGCGTTCCCCACCTGAATTGCGGCAAGCTGATCGTGGCCACCAACGAGGCCGAAAGCGCTAGGCTTGCGGAGATCAGGGGCCGCGCCGAAGCCAATGGCGTCGAGGGCATGCGGCTTCTGAGCGCGGCCGAGGCCCGGGCGATGGAGCCCAACCTGCAGTGCACGGCGGCGCTCCTGTCGCCCCGCACCGGCATCGTCGACAGCCATTCCTATATGCTGGCACTGCAGGGCGACGCCGAGAGCCGTGGCGCGATGTTCGCCTTTCACAGTCCCGTGAAGCGCGGACGTGCCGTCGAGGGTGGCGTCGAGCTCGAGGTCGGTGGCGCCGAACCGATGAATCTCAGCTGTCGTCTGGTCGTGAACTCGGCCGGCCTGCACGCGCCGGGCCTCGCACAAAAAATCGCCGGCCTGCCATCCGATCGGATTCCGCCTGCGTATTACGCCAAAGGAAACTATTTCACCTTGGCTGGACGCTCACCCTTCTCGCGCCTGATCTACCCCGTCCCCGTGCCGGGCGGCTTGGGCGTGCACATCACCGTCGATCTCGGCGGCCAGGCCAAGTTCGGCCCGGACGTCGAGTGGATTGACGGCATCGACTACACGGTCGACCCGCACCGCGCCGACAAGTTTTATGCCGCCGTGCGCCGCTACTGGCCCGGGCTCAGGGATGGCGCGCTGCAGCCGGGTTACGCCGGCATCCGTCCCAAGACCGTGCCGCAGGGCGCGCCGGCGCAGGATTTCACGATACAGGGGCCGTCCGATCATGGCGTGCCCGGTCTGATCAATCTCTTCGGCATCGAATCGCCCGGCCTTACCGCCTCGCTCGCGCTCGCCGATCGGGTCCGCGACATCGCCTCTGCATGACCTTGGCGCGTCGGGGCATTCTCTCCGGATTGCTCGGGGCTCTCGCCGGCTGCTCGCCGGCCGCGCTGCTTAACACGACCGTCTCGCGCAAGGGCTATACGCTCGAGTCCGATATCCCCTACGGCCCCGACCCGCGCCAGAGGCTCGATCTCTACCGGCCTGAAACCCCGCGGGCCGACGGCAAGGCAGTGATCTTTTTCTACGGCGGCTCCTGGGATTCGGGCACCAAGTCCGATTATCTGTTCGTCGCCCAGGCGCTGGCCGCCAACGGACTGACGGTCGTGGTGCCCGACTACCGGATCTACCCGGCGGTGCGCTTCCCTGCCTTCATCGAGGATGCCGCGGTCGCGACGCGCTGGACCGCTGACCGCGTGGGCACCGAAAAGCTCTTCGTGATGGGCCATTCGGCCGGTGCCCACAGCGCCCTGATGCTGGCGGCCAATACGGGTTACCTGACCGATGCGGGCGTCGACCGGACGAAGCTCGCCGGCGCGATCGGCCTGGCCGGGCCCTATGATTTCCTGCCGCTCACGTCGCGCCGCCTGCAGGACATCTTCGGCGGCGCCAGCAATCCCGCGGTGCAGCCGATCACCTTTGCCCAGGCGCCGCTGCCGCCCGTGCTTCTGCTCCATGGCGATGCCGACCGTACCGTCTACCCGCGCAACACCATCCGGCTGGACGCGGCCTGGAAGGCGGCCGGCGGTGGCGCCGAGGTGAAGCTCTATCCCGAGGTCGATCACATCGACATCGTGGCTGCCATGTCGTCCTTCCTGCGTGCCCGCGCGCCGACGCTGGCCGACACCATGGTCTTCATCGACAGCCGCTGATCCGCGCTGCGGAAGGAAATTCCGGCACTGGCCCCTGCCGTCGCGGTTCGCTAATGCTGGGACAACAAACCCAAACGGGGGAAATCGGCAGATGATCAAGACGCGTTTCACCGAGATGTTCGGCATCAAGCACCCGATCGTGCAGGGCGGCATGCAGTGGGTCGGCCGCGCCGAACTCGCGTCGGCGGTCTCGAATGCCGGGGCGCTGGGTATCCTTACCGGCCTCACCCAGCCCACGCCCGACGACCTGCGCAAGGAGATCAAGCGCTGCCGCGAGATGACGGACAAGCCGTTCGGCGTGAACCTCACCATCCTGCCGACGCTGGTGCCGCGGCCCTACGGCGAATACATCGACGCCATCATCGATTCGGGCATCAAGATCGTCGAGACGGCGGGCAACAATCCCAAGCCCTTCCTGCCCAAGCTCAAGGCGGCTGGCATCAAGGTCATCCACAAATGTACCTCGGTGCGCCATGGCGTCTCGGCCGAGAAGGTCGGCGTCGATGCGATCTCGATGGACGGTTTCGAGTGCGCCGGCCATCCCGGCGAGGACGACGTGCCGAACCTGGTACTGCTGCCGGCGGCGGCCAACGTCATCAAGATCCCGATGCTGGCCTCGGGCGGTTTCGG
This sequence comes from Rhodospirillales bacterium, assembly GCA_016191685.1. Taxonomy (GTDB): domain Bacteria; phylum Pseudomonadota; class Alphaproteobacteria; order Reyranellales; family Reyranellaceae; genus Reyranella. Next base: position 2,788 of record JACPVT010000371.1, read on the forward strand.
CGATGCGCGCGGCCTGGTGGCGGCGCTGGCGCTGGGCTGCGAGGGCATCAACATGGGCACGCGGTTCATGGCGACCAAGGAAGCGCCGATCCACGACAACGTGAAGAAGGCGCTGGTCGAGAGCGACGAGCGTGCCACCGCGCTGATCTTCCGGACACTGCGCAATACCAGCCGCGTCTACGGCAACTCGGTCGCCAGGAAGGCGATCGAGATGGAGCACGAGGGCAAGACCATCCAGGAGATCGGCCCGATCGTGGCCGGCGCCAAGGGCCGCGTGGTCTACGAGACCGGCGACATGGAGCATGGCGTCTGGTCGGCCGGCACGGTGATGGGAATCATCAACGACGTTCCCTCCTGCAAGGAGCTGGTCGAGCGGATCGTCGCCGAAGCCGAGGAGATGATCCGCGGCCGGCTGACGAAGGCGATCGCGGCCTAGGTCGCGGGCGCGCGCCGGCGCTTCCGCCAGCGCCAGAGAAGACCGCCGACCGGGTCTCGGGCCTGCAGCACAACCCGTATCGCAGCGTGTACGCCGGCGGCACGATCGTGCCGGAGCGGCATCCGGAGCGGCGCCTGCGGCGCGACGCGTTCGTGAAGCTCAACCAGTACCTGAGCAACCGTTCGAGCCTCAAGCTCGCCTACCGCTTC
>JACPVT010000372.1 GCA_016191685.1 Rhodospirillales bacterium
CCTGGTGGATGTTGATCGGGCCGCGGTCGATCGGGCGGCCGTCCGCAAATGCCTCCATCCGGTCGACCAGCGCCACGATCCGGTCGGTTTCCTCGCAGATCAGGCCAGTGAGCTCGCGGTCGCTGTCGGGAACGGACTGCTCGAGAAGCTGGGCAGCGCCACGGATACCGGACAGTGGATTCTTGACCTCGTGCGCCAGCATGGCCGCGAGCGCACTGACCGAACGGGCGGCACTGCGATGCGACATCTGGCGATCGATGTTTCGAGCAATGGTCTGCTCAACCAACGATACGGCGATCAATCCGTCGCTGTCGGCAACCGGCGAAAGGCGGAGCGCGCAGAACCGCGTTCCGATACGCGGCGAGGCCAGCGTAATGCCATTTTCTGCCAGCGCCCCCCCGCTCGCCTGCACCTGCTCAAGCAGCGAAAAGAGCGGAGTATCCTCGGGTACGAATTCGTCCAATGGATGCCCGATAAGGCGTGCCCGGCCGACGCCGAAGAATTGCTCGGCCGAAAGGTTGGCATAGTGGATGAGCCGCTCGGTATCGACGACCACGACGGCCTCGGTGAGAGAATCCAAGATTGCCGCGGAAAACAGCTCGGGCGATGCGCCGGAGCGCTTGAGCGGGTGCAGAGCCATACTAGGCCGCCTGGCGTTCAAGAGCGGGAAGGAAGAATGCTGCAAGCATCGCCCGCACCTTGGCAGGATCGCCTTCGCGATTGACGGCGCCGCGGAAATCGGCCGACGCCGGCAAGCCCTTCGAGTACCAGCCGAGATGCTTGCGCGCCATCCGCACTCCGGTCTCCAGCCCGTAGTGCTCGAGCATTGCTTCGAAATGCGTACGCACCGTGCCGTACTGCTCGGCGAGCTGCGGATCGGGCAGACGCTCGCCCGTACGCAGATAGTGGATCGCCTGATTGAGGAACCAGGGCCGCCCATAGGCGCCACGTCCGATCATCACGCCATCGGCACCCGACTGGGCGAGCGCCGCGTCGACGTCATCGAGCGTATTTATGTCGCCGTTCACGATCACAGGGAGGTTCGTCGCCGCCTTGACGTTGGCTACGAAGGCCCAATCGGCGTGGCCATCATAGAATTGGCATCGCGTGCGACCGTGCACGGTCAGCATCCGGATACCGCAGGCTTCGGCGATACGTGCCAGGCTAGGCGCATTGCGATTGCCCTCATCCCAGCCCGTCCGCATCTTGAGTGTTACCGGCAGCTTCACGGCCTTGACCGTCGCTTCGAGGATCCGCGCCGCATGGATCTCATCGCGCATCAGCGAAGACCCGGCATGGCCGTTCACGACCTTCTTCACCGGACAGCCGAAGTTGATATCGATGATTGCCGCTCCCCGGTCCTCGTTCAGCTTCGCGGCCTCGGCCATCACCTCCGGTTCACAGCCGGCGAGTTGGACAGACATCGGGAACTCTTCCGGTGAGTTCTTGGCCATCAGCAGTGTCTTGCGGTTTTCGCGCACCATCGCCGCCGAGGCGATCATCTCGGACACGACCAAGCCTGCGCCGCCACGCTTGACCATCCGGCGAAACGGCATGTCGGTAACCCCCGACATCGGGGCCAGGATGACGGGATCCTCGAGACGGACCGGGCCGATATCGACAGGGCGGAGTCTCTTAGCGCTGACCATTCGTCTTGCTCAGTTAATAGGCATCTTGTGCAGTGCACAATAATTGAGCGAGCATTACCGGGTCCAGCCCTTTTCTGCAAGCGCCCGAAGTGCGCACCCCCTGTCGCAGTGTTATTAACCGCCCGTGCCCACCTGTACCGCTCTGATCGTCGCCGCCGGCCGCGGCAGCCGTTTCGGCGGTTCCCTGCCCAAGCAATATGCGCTTTTGGGCGGGCGATCGGTCCTGTGGCATAGCTTGGGGGCTCTTCGGGCAGCCCCCGGCATTACCCACATGCGGGTTGTGATAGCCCCCGGGGACGAGGGTCACTATCAGGCTTCGACCCAAGGGTTTGACCTGCCGCCACCCATCCTCGGTGGGGCAAGCCGCCAACTTTCCGTCCTGAACGGCCTGGAGGCGCTGGCCGGTGAACCGCCCGACTTCGTCGCCATCCACGATGCTGCCCGCCCCTTCGTGCGGCCGTCCGACATTGCGGGGTGCCTCGCAGCGGCGGCAGCACCCGGCATCGATGGTGCAATCCTCGGCGTAGCACTTGCCGACACGCTGAAGCAGGTCGAGGATGGCAATGTCATTTCCGGAACGATCCCGCGTCGCCGGCTCTGGCGGGCGCAGACCCCCCAAGTCTTCCGCTTCAAGCCATTGCTCCACGCCCACCGCGCAGCGGCAGCGCTTGGGACTACCGAAGCGACCGCGCTCACTGACGATGCCGCTGTCGCCGAACGCGCCGGCCTCAAGGTTGTCATGGTGGCCGGTAGCGACGATAACCACAAAGTAACTACGGCCGAGGATTTACTGCGGGCGTCGACGATGGAAACTCGCACTGCGTTCGGTTTCGACGTGCACGGCTTCGGACCGGGCAGCACTGTCATGCTGGGTGGCGTAGCTGTCCCCCATATCCAGGCCCTCAGCGGCCATTCCGACGCGGATGTGGCACTGCATGCGCTGACCGATGCCATCCTAGGAAGCATCGGCGCCGGCGACATCGGCTTGCATTTCCCGCCGTCCGATCCGCAATGGCGCGGCGAATCTTCCGACCGCTTTCTGCGTCATGCGGTCGGGCTTGTCGCCGAGCGCGGCGGACGTATCGTCCATCTCGATCTGACGCTGGTCTGCGAAGCGCCGCGGATCGGCCCGCATCGCCAAGCGATGGTCGATAGCATCGCCCGTATCGCCGGCATTTCACGCGAGCGTGTCAGCGTCAAAGCGACGACCACGGAAGGGCTGGGCTTCACCGGCCGCCGCGAGGGCATCGCGGCCCAGGCCGTCGCCACCGTCGAAGTGCCGAAGAGCTAGAGGTCAGGATGTTCGATCACGAGATGAGGGAAGCAGCCGAGCGCGTGCTGGTGGCTTGCCGCAAGGGCAAGCTCAAGGTCGTGACCGCAGAATCCTGCACGGGCGGGCTGATCGCCGCCGCCCTGACGGCCATCGCCGGGTCGTCTGACGTCGTCGAGCGTGGCTTCGTCACCTACGCCAATGAAGCCAAACGTGAAATGCTGGGCGTGCCCTGGGATGCGTTGCTCGGTCATGGCGCGGTAAGCGAGCCCGTAGCCCGCGCGATGGCAGCCGGCGCCCTCGCTCATTCCCAGGCCGACATCGCGGTTTCTGTGACGGGGGTTGCCGGTCCAGGCGGCGGCACCGACGACAAGCCGGTCGGATTGGTCCATTTGGCCGCCGTTCGGTCCGGCCACGAGCCGATCGCCGAGCGTCACGTCTTCCCGGGCGATCGCGACACGATCCGCCGTATCTCGGTCCTTACCGCCCTTGCGATGCTGGCGTCGCTGGCCGAACGTTAGGCTTGCCATAGAGCTGAATGGCTCGGGCCTCGAAGGCAGAGACCATGCGACGAACCGCCTCGGCGAAGAGCAGGCGGACGGTCTGCTGCAGCAGTATCGAGCGGAAGTCGAACTCGAGTTCGAAATCAATGACCGTGCCATGCGGGTCGGGCTGAAACGTCCAGCGGCTGATCAACCGGCGGAACGGGCCTTCGATCCCCGTCGTATCGATGCGCGGACCGCCAGGCTGATCTGGCGCCAGTTCAACCCTGGAAACGAACTTCTCGTGGAACGGCCCGAAGCCGATCGCCAGTTCGGCGATCTCAACCGTGCCGTCACGCCGGCGTACCCGGGCGGCATGGCACCATGGCAAGAATTCGGGATAGCGCCCGACGTCAGCCACAAGATCGAACAACTGCTTTGGCGTATGACCAACGAGACGACGCTCGGCGTGGCGGGTCGTCAAGATTCGATCAGACCCGCGGCCGCACGGACAGCCGCTCCGACCGCGCGGTGCGCAGACGGGTGAAATCGTCGCCGGCATGGTAGCTCGATCGCGTGAGCGGCGACGCCGAGACCATCAGGAAGCCCTTGGCCCGGGCGAGCCTTGCCACTTCCTCGAATTCCGCCGGTGTCCAGAAGCGATCGATCGGCGCATGCTTGGGCGTCGGCTGCAGGTACTGGCCGACGGTCAGGAAATCGACGTCGGCGGCGCGCAGGTCGTCCATCACCTGCAGTATCTCCTCGCGTGTCTCACCGAGCCCCACCATCAATCCCGACTTGGTGAACATCGAAGCGTCGATCTCCTTCACTCGAGCAAGAAGCCTGAGCGAGGTGAAGTAGCGCGCGCCGGGCCGGATGGTCGGGTAAAGCCGCGGCACCGTCTCGAGATTGTGGTTGAAGACATCGGGTCGCGCGGCGACTACGGTCTCGATGGCGCCTGCCTTACGCATGAAGTCGGGCGTCAGGATTTCGACGGTCGTGGACGGCGCCGACTTGCGCAGGGCTGCGATCACCTCGGCGAAATGCCCCGCGCCGCCGTCGTCGAGATCGTCGCGATCGACAGACGTGACAACCACATGACCAAGGCCCAGCTTGCCCACGGCCTCGGCGATATTCGCCGGCTCGTGCGGATTCAGCACTCCAGGCTTTCCGGTGGCGACATTGCAGAAGGCGCAGGCGCGGGTACAGACCTCGCCCATGATCATGAAAGTGGCGTGCTTCTGCTTCCAGCACTCGCCGATGTTCGGGCAAGCCGCCTCCTCACAGACTGTCGTGAGGCCGTACTGACGCATCAGCCGCTTGGTCTCGGCATACTCGGGTGAATTCGGTGCGCGCACGCGAATCCAGTCCGGTTTGCGTCGGATCGGATTGTCCGCCCGATGCGCCTTCTCCGGGTGGCGCTCGGCGCGGCTTAAGGGGAGCTTGTCGTGTGACCCGTCCATGACGGCCTAGATATGGAGCGTCCGGCCATAGGCCGCCAGTACCGACTCATGCATCATCTCGGACAGGGTGGGGTGCGGGAACACCGTCGCCATCAACTCGGCCTCGGTGGTCTCCAGCGTCTTGGCAACGCTGTAGCCCTGGATCAGCTCGGTGACCTCGGCGCCGATCATGTGGGCGCCCAGCAGTTCGCCGGTCTTGGCATCGAAAATGGTCTTGATGAAACCTTCGGGCTCGCCGAGGGCTATTGCCTTGCCGTTGCCGATGAACGGGAACTTGCCGACCTTGAGCTGCAGACCTTTCGCCTTCGCCGCCGCCTCGGTGAGTCCGATGCTCGCCACCTGAGGCTGACAGTAGGTGCAGCCCGGGATGTTCTCGGTCTTCATCGGATGCACGCCCTTCACGCCTGCGATCTTCTCGACCACCACGACACCCTCGTGCATCGCCTTGTGCGCAAGCCAGGGCGGCCCCGCGACGTCACCGATGGCATAGACGTTGGGCTCGCCCGTGAAGCCCCACTGGTCGATCACGATGTGGGTCTTCTCGACTTTCACCTTGGTGCCTTCGAGGCCCAGGTTCTCGACATTGCCAACGATGCCGACGGCGCTGATCACGCGCTCGACGGTGATCTCCTGGCTCTTCCCACCAGCCGTGATCGTGGCCGTGACGCTGTTGGCGTTCTTCTTGAGGTTCGACACCGTGGCGCCGGTCAGGATCTTCATGCCCTGCTTCTCGAATGCACGCTTGGCGAAGACCGACACCTCTTCGTCCTCCACCGGCAGTACGCGGTCGAGAACTTCGCAGACGGTCACCTCGGCGCCCATGGTCCTATAGAAGCTCGCGAACTCGATGCCGATCGCGCCCGAGCCGATCACCAGTAGCGACTTGGGGAATTCCGGCGGCACCATCGCTTCCTTGTAGCTCCACACCAGCTTGCCATCGGATTCGAGGCCCGGCAGTTGCCGCGCCCGCGCGCCAGTCGCCAGGATCACGTTCTTGGCTGTAAGCGTTACATTGCTCTTGTCGTTCATGGCCACGGCGAGCTTGCGCAGGGCGCCGTCGCTGCCGGCGAGCCTCGCGGCGCCATCGAAGACAGTGATCTTGTTCTTCTTCATCAGACCCTTGACGCCGTTGCTGAGCTGGTTCGCCACCTTGCGCGAGCGCTCGACGATCTTCCTGGGGTCGAATGAAACGTCCTTCACCGAGAGTCCGAAGGAATCGGCGTGCTTGATCAGGTTGTAAACTTCGGCGGTGCGCAGCAACGCCTTGGTCGGGATGCAGCCCCAGTTGAGGCAGATACCGCCCATGTGCTCGCGCTCGACGACAGCGGTCTTGAGCCCGAGCTGCGCAGCCCGGATGGCGGCGACATAGCCGCCCGGTCCGCCGCCCACGACGATGATGTCGAAATTCGTTTCGGCCATAGGTCGCTCCTAGGCCAGCATCGCGGCCGGCTGCTCGATATAGGCACGCAGCGTCTGCAGGTATTGCGCGCCCATGGCACCGTCGACGACGCGGTGGTCTACCGCCAACGTGCAGTTCATCATGTTGCGCACGACGATCTGCCCCTTGCGCACCACTGCCCGCTCCTCGCCGGCGCCGACGGCGAGGATCATGGCCTGCGGCGGGTTGATGATGGCGGCGAAGTCGTTCACGCCGAACATGCCGAGATTGGAGATGGTGAAGCCGCCACCCTGGAACTCTTCGAGCTTCAGCTTGCCGACCTTGGCGCGGGTCGCGAGATCCTTCATCTCCACCGATATCTGGCCCACGCCCTTCATGTCCGCGTTGCGCACGATCGGCGTGATCAGGCCACGGTCGGTGGCGACAGCGACCGAGATGTCGACTGCGCCATACTGGATCATCGCGTCCTCGGTCCATGAGGCGTTGCATTCAGGATGGTCGCGCAGCGCCTTGGCGCAGGCCTTGATGATCATGTCGTTGACCGAGACTTTGGCGCCCTGCTTGCGGACCACGTCGTTGATCGCCTGGCGGGCCGCCAGGAGGGCGTCGATCTCGAGTTCCACTGTCAGATAGAAATGCGGCACCTGCTGCTTGGACTCGAGCATGCGCCGAGCGATCACCTTGCGGATCGAGGTGTGCGGGATGTGCTGGTCGCCGGGTGCCGTGAAGATCGGTTGCAGCGCAGACGCCGGCGTCACCTTAGGGGCAGGTGCCGCTGCGGGAACTGCACCCGGCTTGGCCTGCTCGACATCAACCTTGACGATTCGCCCACCGGGACCGCTGCCCTTGATCTGGGAGAGATTGAGCCCTTTGTCGGCCGCAATACGCTTGGCCAGAGGAGAGGCAAAAACACGCCCTCCACCAGGTGGCGCTGGTTGAGGGGCTGGTGCCGCCGGCGCCACAGGCTTTGGCGCCGCAGCGACAGCAGCTACCGGTGCTGCCGCGGTCTGCGTCGGTGGTGACGGTGGTTGCGCAGCGGCCGCCGCGCCTGCGGGCACTGATTTCTCGCCCTCTTCCAGAAGAATCGCGATGACCGCGTTCACTTTCACGCCCTCGGCGCCTTCGGGCACGATGAGCTGGCCGATCCGCCCCTCATCGACCGCTTCGACTTCCATGGTCGCCTTGTCGGTCTCGATCTCGCAGATCACCTGACCCGACTTGACTGTATCGCCCACCTTCACGTGCCATTTGGCGAGCTTGCCCTCCGTCATCGTCGGAGACAGTGCGGGCATCAGGATATTAATGGCCATGGCCCTACCCTCCCCGCGTCAGCGATTGCAGACCGCGTGCGCGGCCTCGACGATGTTGCTCGACTGCGGCAGGGCGAGCTTCTCGAGATTGGCGGCATAGGGCAGCGGAACATCGAGGCCGGCAACCCGCTTCACCGGCGCGTCGAGCCAGTCGAAGGCATGCTCCATCATAAGGGCCGAGAGTTCTGAGCCGATGCCGGCGAACGGCCAGCCCTCTTCGACCGAGACGAGTCGGTTCGTCTTCTTCACCGAATTGACGATGGTTTCGGTATCGAACGGGCGCAGGCTGCGCAGGTTGATGACCTCGGCGTCGATCCCCTGCTTGGCCAGTTCCTCGGCTGCCTGTAATGCCTTTCCGACCATGATCGAGAAGGCGACGATGGTGACGTCCTTGCCGGCACGCTCGATCTTGGCCTTGCCGATCGGGAGGATGAAGTCGGGATCCTCCGGCACATCGAAGGATTGGCCGTAGAGGATTTCGTTCTCGAGGAAGATCACCGGATTGGGATCGCGAATGGCGGCCTTCAGCAGCCCCTTGGCGTCGGCGGCACTCCATGGCGCCAGCACGCGCAACCCCGGGACGTGAGCATACCAGCTTGCATAGCACTGCGAGTGCTGGGCGGCGACGCGGGAAGCCGCGCCATTGGGGCCACGGAACACGATCGGGCATGTCATCTGGCCACCCGACATATAGTGGGTCTTGGCTGCCGAGTTGATGATCTGGTCCATCGCCTGCATGGCGAAGTTGAAGGTCATGAATTCGACGATCGGCTTCAGACCGCCGAAGGCCGCACCGACGCCGAGGCCGGTAAAACCGTGTTCGGTGATCGGCGTGTCGATGACGCGTTTTTCACCGAACTCCTCGAGCAGACCCTGGCTGACCTTGTAGGCGCCGTGATACTGCGCGACCTCCTCGCCCATCAGGAAGATATTGCCATCCTTGCGCATCTCCTCCGCCATGGCGTCGCGCAACGCCTCGCGCACCGTGATGTGAGTGGTCTTGCCGGTCCATTCGGGCTCGGCTGCCGACGCGGAGGCCGCGGGCGCCGGGCTCGGAGCCGGTGCGCTCGCCGGCGGCTGTGCCTCGCTGCGGGCCGCAGCGACGGGGGCAACTGGAGTCGTCCTGGCCGCGTCGGACACGCTCTCACCTTCAGCCGCAAGGATGCAGATGGGCGTGTTGACCGCCACGCCTTCGGTGCCTTCTGCGACCAGGAGCTGTGCCACCGTCCCTTCGTCGACGGCTTCGACTTCCATGGTTGCCTTGTCGGTCTCGATCTCGCAGATCACCTGACCGGACTTGACCGCATCGCCTACTTTCACATGCCACTTGGCGAGCTTGCCCTCCGTCATCGTCGGAGACAGCGCAGGCATCAGAACCGAAATCGACATGGGATCAGGCTCCGATCAGGATATCGGTCCAGAGTTCCGACGGATCGGGCTCCGGACTGTGCTGCGCGAATTCCGCGGCGTCGTTCACGACCTTGCGGATATCCGCATCGACCGCCTTGAGCGCCGCTTCGTCGGCCAGCCCGGCGTCGATCAGCCGCTTGCGCAGGTGATCGATCGGGTCGCGTTCGTTGCGGTACTTGTCGACTTCTTCCTTGGTCCGGTACTTGGCCGGGTCGCTCATCGAATGGCCGCGGTAGCGATAAGTCTGCATCTCCAGGATGTATGGACCCGCGCCGCTGCGCGCATGGTCGACCGCCCTCTCGCCGGCCGCCCGCACCGCCAGCACGTCCATGCCGTCGACCCGCTCACCCGGAATACCGAAGGCTTCGCCATGGCGGTACAACTCGGTGGTGGCCGACGCTCGCTCGACGGAAGTTCCCATGCCGTAGCGGTTGTTTTCGATGACGTAGATGACGGGAAGTTTCCAGAGGGCGGCCATGTTCATGGCTTCGTAGACCTGACCCTGGTTGGCGCTGCCGTCGCCGAAATAGGTCAGGGAGACGTTCTTGCCACCGGAGTACTTGTGCGCAAACGCAAGGCCGGTGCCGATCGGTACCTGCGCGCCCACGATGCCGTGGCCGCCGTAGAAGTTCTTGTCGCGGCTGAACATGTGCATCGAGCCGCCCTTGCCCTTGGAATAGCCGCCGCTGCGGCCGGTCAGCTCAGCCATCACGCCCTTGGGGGCCATACCGCAGGCCAGCATGTGACCGTGATCGCGATAGGAGGTGATGACGGCGTCCTTTTCGCTGATGGTCGATTGCATGCCGACGACAACGGCTTCCTGGCCAATGTAAAGATGGCAGAAGCCGCCGATCAGACCCATGCCATAGAGCTGCCCCGCCCGCTCCTCGAAGCGGCGGATCAGCAGCATGCTGCGGTAATACGATTTGAGCTCTTCAGCGCTCACGCTGTTGTCGCCGGGCCCGGACGATTTAGGGGGCGACTTCGATTTGGCGGGAAGAGATTCGACCTTCGGCTTCACGGCCGGCTTCGCCATAGCATTCCCCTCGGTAGCCCCGCTTCGGCTTATAGCATCGCTTATGCCGATGTGGTTGATCTAGCTGGAAAAAACCAGAATGACGCCGAGTGCGCCGCAGCAATTGAGCGATTGTTTGCAAATGGGCCAATACGCCGGACAGTTTCTTTCGGCCGGCCGCCTTGCGGTCTCTCTTCAGCGCGTTGGCGTGAAGATGATCGTGTCGTCTTTGCGCGAGAAGTTCAGCAGAATGCGCGCGCGCTCGTCCAGCATGTCCGGGTCGAGACTCTGGTTGCGCAATGCGGCGACCCGCCGTTCCCAGATCTTTCGCGTCGCCTCCGCTTCGGCGAAATTGTGTTCAGCGATCAGGACTTCGCGCTGAAGGTGGGCCATGGCCAGCAAACCGCGATCACCATTCACGAGGTGGTAACCGAAATAGCCAAACACCGTCGCGAAGACGATCGGAGCCAAAATCTGACGCGGTCTCAACAACATATGCTGTGTTCCCGAACTCATATGGCAACATATGGTGTCCGGAAGTCAAGAATTTTCGTTCTATCAGAGGTGCTTAGCGTCCGTGAGGGCGATCCGGACCCGCCGATTGTGACGGCCCTTGTTGTCGATCTTGAGAATGCGGATCTGCGGAGATGCGCCAGTCGAGGTGAGGTGCGTCCCGCCACAGGCTTGCCGGTCGAGACCCGCAATTTCGACAATGCGGATCTTGCCGTCAGGCGTCGGTGGCGGCGCAACGGAGCGGCTGCGGATCAGCCCGTGCTCCGCTTGGGCTTGCGCCATCGGCACATAGGCGAGGTTCACTGCAATATCCTGGTCGATCACGTCATTGATCGGTCCTTCGAGCGCACGGAGACGATCGTTGTCGGCGCCGGGTAGGTCGAAATCCATGCGCGCCGAGCCGTCCTCGTACATCTGCACGCCGGTGACCAATGCACCATCGAACGCCTGGAAAACCAAGGCATTCAGGATATGCGTGCCCGTATGGATCTGGCGCATGGTCCGGCGGAACGCCGGATCGACCATAGCTTCGACACTGCCCGTTACTTCGGTTTGCCCATCGAGGAGATGCCAGAGCCTGCCGTCGGTATGCTCGAAACCCGTCACGCGAGGCTCACCCCCACTCCATTTGATGACGCCACGGTCAGCAAGCTGACCGCCGCCGCCGGGATAGAACGGAGACTGCGCCAGCACGACCTTGCCGGGCCGCGCGTCGACGACCGTGGTTTCCACGGCCAAGGTTTCGGGATTGTCATGGCAGAAAAGGTGCATGCGCCATCGCTAACGCCTTCCCCGCCAAACGTATTGGTTGGAATTGCTAGGCGGCAGCGCGGGCGAACTGCAACGGCGTGATGCCGTAGCAGCGTTTGAAATGCTTGTTGAGCGCACTCTGGTCGTAGAAGCCAACGGTCGTCGCAACGTCAGCCGGTGCCTCGTCCCGCCGCAGGTGCCGGCAGGCCATGCCCAGTCTGATCTGCGTGAGATAAGCGTGCGGCGTCAGGCCCGCGGCGCGCTTGAAGAGTCCGATGAGCTGGAAGGTCGTGAGTCCAACATCCGCCGCAAGCTCCTCAAGGCGCAGGTTGGACGCGTAGTCAACGAACATCCGCTCCTTCACGCGCTCGAACAGCACCAGATCGCGCGGCGCCGGCGGAATGCGACTGCGTCCGCTGCCATGACGCTCAAACAGCCGGCCGAAGCTGCCAACCAAGAGCTCGCGCTCCTGAAAGACGTCCCGGCCCTCTTCCAGCGCCAGATGAAGACCAAGAAAGGACTGGATCAGGTCGCCCTCGCCAAACGTGTTACGCGTGAAATACGGGATCGAGTCGATGCCGAGCCCCATAGCGACACCGTCGAGTGCAGACTGCGTCAGATAGAGCGAGCGGTACTGCCAGCGCGCGCTGCGCCCCAGCCAGCCGCCGTGCGGCTCCTCGGGGTTAAAGACGAACAGCGTCGAGGGCGTCGCATCCTGAAGCTCACCGCGGCTGCGCACTACCGAGCCGCCCTGCTCCGTCACCGCGATCACCAGTGCATCGTGCGTGTGCAGCGGATATTCGTGCGTCGTGAAGTCAGCCCGCATCAGGCTAAGGCCGGCAAGATGCCGGTCCCACCAATAGTGGGTCGAGTTGTGAGGGTCGCGCCGGGCCATGGCAATTTCTACCAATACCGGCCTACGGTGCGCTACTAGGCTCGGCCCATGATCGTCCGCATCTGGCGCGGGCAGGCACCCCTCGGCGCCAAGGCCGACGCCTACCACGCCCATGTCACCGGGACGGTGTTTCCTCAGCTCAAAGCGCTGGCGGGACATCAAGAAGCGTGGTTGCTGCGCCGTGAGGTCGGTAGCGAGGTAGAATTCCTGGCCGTGACAGTCTGGGAATCCCTCGCCTCGATCCGTTCATTCGCAGGCGGGGATATCGGCGCCGCCATCGTCGAGCCGCAGGCACGCTCCGTACTTTCCGATTTCGACGACTTTGCCCGCCACTACGAGGTGGCGTTCAAGGCTTAAACCCCGCGCAGGATCGACGTTCCGGCGTAGCGCGCCTGGGTCCCGAGCTGTTCTTCGATGCGCAGCAGCTGATTGTACTTGGCCAGCCGGTCCGAGCGCGACAGCGAGCCGGTCTTGATCTGGCCGCAGTTGGTGGCCACTGCGAGATCGGCGATCGTCGAGTCCTCGGTCTCGCCCGAACGATGGGACATCACCGCGCCATAGCTTGCGTGGCGCGCCATTGCCACCGCCTCCATGGTCTCGGTCAGCGTGCCGATCTGGTTCACCTTGACGAGTATCGCGTTGGCCAAGCCGTCCTTGATGCCCTGGGCCAGGCGCTTCGGATTGGTGACGAACAGGTCGTCGCCCACCAGCTGGATCTTGTTGCCCAGCTTGTCGGTGATGGCTTTCCAGCCCTTCATGTCGTCCTCGGCCATGCCGTCCTCGATCGAAACGATCGGGTAGCGCTTCACGAGACCAGCGTAGTAGTCGACCATGCCGGTGGCATCGAGCGACTTGCCCTCGCCTTCCAGCTCGTACTTGCCTTTCTTGTAGAATTCGGTCGAGGCGGGATCGAGCGCCAGCATGACGTCCTCACCCGGCCTGTAGCCGGCCATCTCGATCGCCTTCATGACGAAGGTCAGGGCTTCGTCGGCCGTCGCGAGATTGGGGGCGAAGCCGCCCTCGTCGCCGACATTGGTGTTGTGCCCGGCATCCTTGAGTTGGCCGCGCAGGGCATGGAACACTTCCGAACCCATGCGCAGTGCCTCGGAGAAGCGCTCGGCCTTCACCGGCATGATCATGAATTCCTGGATGTCGATCGGATTGTCGGCGTGGGCACCACCGTTGATGATGTTCATCATCGGAACCGGCAGGACCGAGGCCTGGCTGCCGCCGACATAACGATAGAGCGGCAGACCGCTTTCCATGGCGGCGGCCTTGGCGACTGCCAGCGACACGCCGAGGATGGCGTTGGCGCCGAGCCGGCCCTTGTTGGCGGTACCGTCGAGTTCGATCATCGCCCGGTCGATCTTGATCTGGTCGAGTGCATCGAGTCCGGACAGGAGGTCCATGATTTCGGCGTTCACCGCTGCGACCGCCTTCAGCACGCCCTTGCCACCGTAGCGCTTCTTGTCGCCATCACGCAGCTCGACCGCCTCGAGGGCGCCGGTCGAGGCCCCCGAGGGCACGGCGGCGCGACCCATGGCGCCGCTTTCGAGTTCGACCTCGACCTCGACCGTGGGATTGCCGCGGCTATCAAGGATCTCGCGACCGCGGATGTCGGCAATGGCGCTCATTAGAAAAACTCCTTCTGGGCGCGATCTTCTAACCGTGCCTCAGGCGCCGAGCAAGTGACGCAGCAGCGCGGGTTTTCTACGCGGGTTCGGATCTAGCGCCAGGCGCTTTTCAGCGCCTGATCGGTCTTCCATTTCTCGACCGCGGCAACGTCGTCGCAGGAGAAGGCCTGTGTGTTCTTGCGTGACGTGCCCTCGATCCAGGCGAAGACGAGGCATTGCTGGTAGATGTCGGCACCCTGCTTCGTCCCGAACCTGATCTCCGTCGTAGTGGCTGCACCCGATTTGGTATCGCCGTAGTCGTCGATCGCCGGCGCGATTTCCCCCACGGTGCGGCCCATCGCCTTGTTGTCGACATACCACTTGGCGAAGGCGACGAACTGCTCACCCGCCACGCCCTTGCCGTCGGCAGCAACATAGGCTTTGAGATCGCGGATCAACGCTTGCGCAGCTGCCTCGGCCTTGGGCTCCGCGGCCTTCCGACGCTCCGCCAACCGGTCGCGCAGCGCCTTCAGCGTGTCGGCATTCGAGGGCGGCGGAGCAGCAGCCTGCGTTGTCGGCTCGATCCGCCGGATCGGCGCCTTGGCCGCCTCGGCGTTGAGCTGCTGAGCCTCGAGCGGCGTCAGCTTGCCGACGACCGGCGTGCCCCGCGCCTTCTGCCAATCGCCGATCGCCTTGACGGTCGCTTCCGATTGCAGGTTGCCGTCGATCGGGCCGTTGTACTTGTCGAGTGTCCTCAGCGACTCCTGGATGCGCTTGCGGTCGGGCTCGGGACTCTGCAGTACTGTGGTGTAGTCGGCCGGCGGTGCCGGTCGTGTCGCCGCGACAGGCGCCCCACTTCCCGGTCCGGGCGCCGGCGCCACGCCGCCGCCTGTCGAACACCCCGCAGGATTCTGGAAGCAGCGCTCGACCTCACCGGCGCTCTGGGCGGAGGCCGCCGCCGGCAGGAGTGCGACAAAGCCCAACAGGAGCCACGGTCGGTACATGTCAGATGCCACCGTAGGTGCCGGCGGCGAGTTGTGACGGCAGCCCGATCACCAGCACGATCGGCAGCCCTCGCGAGGTCTGGCCTCGGGCGATGATATGGTCGTTTGGCGCGCCCATCTTTCTTTCGTAGCTGCCATTGCCACTGAACTTGCCTCCGAAGCACGACAGCGAGAATTTGCCGTTGCTCGGCCCTTCGTTGGTGAAGGTGCCGTCGCAGACCTGCTCGGCGCGGACGTTCTCAACGGAGAAGGTGACCGATCGATCACGTCCAATCAGCGCACCATAGCGAGCCACGCCGTTCAGGCGCGCGACGTTGCCACTACTGTCACGATAGAAGATCGAGGCCGGACCGTAGGAATCGTCGGGCAGTGTGTCGCGCGGCACGACATAGACGCTGTCGCTGATGATCACCTTGCATTGGCAGTTCACGCTATAGTTCTCGCCAAGCGGCCCCAACTCGGCCAGCCGCCGGTTGCAGTTCGACAGCGCTACTTCCTGGACTTCGCTCTCGCTCATCTGTCCCTTGGAATAGGAGTCGGCATAAATGAAGGCGCACTGGCGCGGCAGCGGCACGGCCACAACCTTGTGGCTCGCTGCCATCGTGTCGATATTGACCCAGTAGCGGTCTGCCATCTGGTTGAAACGCAGGAAAATCGGGTCGCGGCGCTCAGCCTTGCCGTAAGGTGACTGGGCGGCGGGCTGCGCACCGGCATCCGAAGCGAATGCAGCTGCAGCAAACAGAGCGAATAAGAAGCTGCGGATCATGGCGACGATCTTGTGCCGAGAAACATGACCGAAATACGACCTGCCGGACCGGAACATCTCCGCCCTTTTACACCAGCCGGCTCTGGTTCTTTGCCGCGCCGATGAACGAGGTGAACAACGGATGGGGTGCAAACGGCCGTGATTTCAGCTCGGGGTGGTACTGCACACC
>JACPVT010000328.1 GCA_016191685.1 Rhodospirillales bacterium
TGGGCACCCGCTGGCCAAGAAGAGCCGCGCGCCACTCGCCGCCCTCAACGGTCGGGAGCTGGTGCTGCGCGAACGCGGCTCGATCACCCGCGAGGTGCTGGAGGAGGCGATGGCTGCGGCCGACATCCGACCGGGCTCGATCGTCGAGGTACAAACGCGCGAAGGCGTGCGCGAAGCGGTGGCGGCGGGCTTCGGTGTCGGTGCCGTGTTCGCCAGCGAGCTCGGCGAGGATCGCCGCTTCAGGCGCATCGCCATCTCCGACGGCGATCTCGCGGTCGCCGAATATGCGCTCTGCCTGCAGGAGCGCCGCCGTGTTGCCTTGGTGCGGGCGTTCATGGATGAGGCGACGCGACTGGGCTCCTGAGTTCTCTGTCGTAACAAATTCGTCAAAAAACTTTCATCATCGATCCGCGAGGCGTAGGATTCCGCGATCATGCATGGCGTCGAGACAATCCTGAACGTCCTGGGCAGCGTCTGCCTGCTGCTGTGGGGCGTGCGCATGGTGCGCACCGGACTGACGCGTGCTTTCGGCGCCACGCTCCGCCGCGCCATCGGCGCCTGCTCGCGCAACCGCTTCACCGCCTTCGCGGGCGGCCTCGCCATCACCGGCCTGCTGCAGTCGAGCACCGCCACCGCACTGCTGCTCTCCTCCTTCGCCGGTCGTGGCCTGATCCCGCTCGGCATTGCGCTGGCCGTCATGCTGGGCGCCGACGTCGGCACCACCATCGCCGCCCAGATCCTGTCGTTCGACCTCGGCTGGGTGTCGCCCCTGATGATCGGCGTCGGCGTGATCTCCTTCCTGTCGAGCGAGTCCGAGAAGGCCCGCCACCTTGGCCGCGTCGCCATCGGGCTCGGCCTGATGCTGCTGTCGCTGAAGCTGCTGGCGCTCGCCACCCTGCCGCTGCGCAGCGCGCCGGCCTTCATGGCCGCACTGCAAGGCCTCCAGGACGAGTATGTGATCGCCGTCGTGCTGGCCACGCTCGCCACCTGGTTCGTGCATTCGAGCCTTTCGATCGTGCTGCTGATCATGTCGTTTGCCGGCAGCGGCCTCGTCGAGCCCAAGCTCGCTTTGGCCCTGGTGATCGGCGCCAACATCGGTGGAGCGCTGGCACCCTACATGGCGCAGGCCGGCGCGGAGGTCGAGGCACGCCGCGTGCCGCTCGCCAACCTGATCACGCGCGGCATCGTGGGCCTCGTCCTCCTGCCCTTCCTGGGTCCGGTGCTGCAGGGCATGGCCTGGGTCGATCCTTCGACGACGCGGCTCGCGGTCAACTTCCACACCGCCTTCAACATCGCCACGGCAGTCCTGTTCCTGCCCCTGATCGACGTGGTCGCCTGGGCGTGCCGCCGCCTGTTGCCCGACAGGCCGGTGGCCGACGATCCCGGCAGGCCGCGCCATCTCGATCCCAACGTGCTCGACTCGCCCGCCGAAGCCCTGGGCTGTGCGCTGCGCGAGACGCTGAACCTCGGCGATCGCGTCGCCGACATGCTGCGCCAGACGATGGATGTCTTCGAACGCAACGATCCCAAGGCCGTGAAGGCGATCGAAGCCGCCGACGACGCGGTCGACCGGCTTTACGAGGCGATCAAGCTCTACCTCATTCGGACCTCGCACAACGAGCTAGGCGACGATGACGGCAAGCGCTACGTCGAGATCCTGACCTTCACGACCAACCTCGAGCACATTGGCGACATCGTCGACAAGAACCTGATGGAACTCGCGGCCAAGAAGATCAGGAACCGCTATGCCTTCTCGCCCGAAGGGACGGCGGAGCTGAAGGCTTTCCACGCCCGCGTCCTGGAGAACCTCGGCCTGGCGCTGAACGTCTTCACGACCCGCGATATCGCCTTGGCCCGCCGCCTGGTCGCCGAGAAGACCGCCATGCGCGAGGCCGAAGCGCGCGCCGCCGACAGCCATTACGCCCGCCTGCGCGAAGGCCGGCCGGAGTCGATCGAGACCAGCTCGATCCACATGGACGTCATCCGCGATCTCAAGCGCATCAACGGCCACCTGACGTCGGTCGCCTACCCGATCCTTGAAGCCGCCGGCGAACTGGCCGACACGCGTCTCAAGGAGGCTCAACCCTTGATGCGCGCGCCGGTGGGATCGTAGGGGCAGCGCAGCGACACCTTGGCCGCCAGGCGGGTTCCGGCGAGGTCGACCTCGAAGCGGCCGGCTTCGAGCCAGGCGGTGTCGATGCCGGCGCCGTCGTCGCGTTTCACATAGCCCATCCCGACCGAAGCGCCGATCGTGTGGCCGTAACCCGCCGACGTGAGATCGCCGACCGGCCTGCCGTCGCGCAGCAGCGCCTCGCCACCCCACAGCAGCGGCTCGCCGTCGGCCAGCACGACCGACACCAGCCGCCGCGCCAACGGCTTGGCCTTGGCCTCGAGCAAGGCCTTGTGACCGATGAAGCCGCCCGGCTTGTCGAGTTTCACCGCCCAGCCGAGGCCCGCCTGGAAGGGATTGTCGTCAGGCGTGAGCTCGCGGCCCCAGGCGCGATAGCCCTTCTCCAGGCGCATCGTTTCGACCGCGTAGTAGCCGGCATCGCGCAGGCCGAATTCGACGCCGGCCTCGTGCAGGGTCTCGAACACCGTGACGGCGAACTCGACCGGCACGTAGAGTTCCCAGCCCAATTCGCCCATGTAGGTGCGGCGCGAGGCGAGCACGGTGGCATGACCGACGCCGATCTCGCGGATGGTGGCGAACGGGAACGCCTCGTTGGAGAAGTCGGCGCGACTGACCTTCTGCAGCAACGAACGGCTGCGCGGCCCCATTACGGACAGGACAGTCCAGGCCGCCGTTACATCGGTCAGAGTGGCATGCGCGCCCTCGGGCATGTGGCGGCCGATCCAGTCGGCATCGCGCGTCACCTGGGCCGAGCCGGTGACGATCATGAACCTCTCGCGGCCCAGCCGGGCGATGGTGAGATCGCTCTCGAAGGTGCCGCGGTCGTTCAGCAGGCCGGTGTAGACGGTGCGGCCCACCGGCACCGCGACGTCATTGGCGGCAAGGTGCTGCAGCACCTTCTCGGCGTCGCGGCCCTGGACCAGGAACTTTCCGAACGAGGTCTCGTCGACGACCGTGACGCCCTCGCGCGTCGCCCGATGCTCGGCTCCGACAGCGTCGAACCAGGCCCCGCGGCCCCAGCCATATTGCATGTCTGGCGCCTTGCCGATGCCGGCAAACCAGTTCGGCCGCTCCCAGCCCATCTTGTTGCCGAACCAGGCGCCGCGCGCCTTCAGGCGATCGTAGAGCGGCGAGCGGCGAAACGGCCGGCCGCTCTCCTGCTCGCGTTGCGGCCACGGCATCTTGTAGTGCAGGCCGAGCGTCTCGGCGACGCGCGCGCGCAGCCAGGAATCGTTGCCGTGAAAGCCCGCGAAGCGGCGGATATCGACCGGCCAGAGATCCATCGTCGGCTCGCCGGCCACGATCCACTCGGCCAGCGCCATCCCAGCACCGCCCGAGCTGGCGATGCCCATTGAGTTGAAGCCGGCGCCGACGAAGAAGCCTCTCAGGTTCGGTGCCTCGCCGAGGATGTAGTTGAGGTCCGGCGTAAAGCTCTCGGGGCCGTTCATGAATGTCTTGATGCCGGTCTTCTCCAGCGCCGGGACGCGGATCAGGGCGTTGTCCATCAGGATCTGGAACTGGTCCCAGTCGTCCGGCAGCATGCCGAACTCGAAGTCGTCGGGAATGACGTCCTTGTTCCACGGCTTGGCATCGGGCTCGAAGCCACCCATCAGGAGGCCGCCGACCTCCTCCTTGAAGTAGATGTAGCCGTCGGGGTCGCGCATCACCGGCAGGTCGCGCGGCACGTTCTCCATCTTCTCCGTCACGATGTACATGTGCTCACAGGAATAGAGCGGCACGGTGACGCCGACCATGCGTCCGACCTGACGCGCCCACTGGCCGCCGCAGTTGACGACGATCTCGGCCGCGATCGGGCCTTCGGTCGTCTGCACACCGGTGACGCGACCGTCCTTGGTGTCGATCGATGTGACTCGCGTCTTCTCGAAGATGCGAACACCGCCATTGCGCGCGCCCTTGGCCAGCGCCTGGGTGATGTCGGCTGGATTGGCCTTGCCGTCCCCCGGCAGCCACACTGCGCCCACCAGATCGTCGGTGCGCATGATGGGATATTTGTCACCGGCCTCTTTGGGCGTCAGCGGTTCGCAAGCCACGCCCTGGGCGTTGGCCATGGCCACCGAGCGGCGTAGCAGCACCATGCGCTCTTCGGTGCGTGCCACCGACAGCGAGCCGCACTGCTTCCAGCCGGTGGCGAGCCCGGTCTCGGCCTCGAGCCTGGCATAGAGATCGGTGCTGTAGCGGATCAGCCGCGTCAGGTTCTGGTAGCTGCGGAGCTGGCCCACCAGTCCCGCGGCATGCCAGGTCGTGCCGCCGCTCAGGCGCCCCTGTTCGAGCAGCACCACGTCCTTCCAGCCGAGCTTGGCCAGGTGATAGGCCGTCGAGCAGCCCATGATGCCGCCACCGATGATGACGACGCGGGCCTGGGTGGGAAAACTCGGCGCCATGTCAGAGGCGCCCGCTCACGGCCGCGTCGTACATCTTGCGCATCTCGGGCACGCCCACCTTCACCGGGTTGCCGCCAGCGGTCGGATCGACGGCGGCCATCTCGGCGAACCTGTCGAGATGCTCGGCCTTCACGCCGAGCTCGGCCAGCGTGTGCGGGATGCCGACCTCACGGCGAAGGTCGAGCGTCCACTGCATGAAGCCGTCGAAGGTCGGGCTGCGCAGATCGAGCCAACGCGCGAGGCGCACGATCTTGTCCTCGATCGCGGCACGATTGAACTTGACCACGTAGGGCATGGCGACGGCGTTCGTGAGCCCATGATGCGTGTCGAGCACGGCGCCGACAGGATGGGAGAGCGAATGGATCGCGCCCAGGCCCTTCTGGAACGCGGTCGACCCCATCTGCGAAGCTGCCAGCATGTGACCGCGCGCCTCGATATCGCGCCCGTCCTTCACGACACGCGCGAGGTTCTCCTTCACAAGACGCATGCCCTCGACCGCGATCCCCTCGGCATAGGGGTGATAGCCCGGTGCGCAATAGGCTTCGAAGCAGTGGATGAAAGCATCCATCCCGGTGCCCGCCGTGAGCTTGGCCGGCAGGCCGACCGTCAGCTCGGGGTCGGCGATCACGATCGTGGGCATCATCTTCGGGTGGAAGATCACTTTCTTCGTGTGAGTCTTCTCGTCGGTGATCACCGACGCGCGACCGGTCTCCGAGCCGGTTCCGGCAGTCGTCGGCACGGCGATCGACGGGTAGATGCCGGCCGGGTTGGCGCGTGTCCACCAGTCGCCGATATCCTCGAAATCCCACATCGGCCGGGTCTGTCCCGCCATGAAGGCGATCGCCTTGGCCGTGTCGATACCGCTGCCGCCGCCCCAGGCGATCACGCCGTCATGCTTCCCGGCGCGCAGCACGCGGATGCCGGCCTCGACATTGGCGGCGACCGGATTGGGTTTCACCTCGCTGAACAGCGCCACCTCGATGCCGGACTTGCGCAGACCCGTGAGCGCATCGGAAATCATCGGCAGCTTGGCCAGACCCGGGTCCGTGACCAGCAACGGCCGCCTCAGACCAACCGCCTTGCAGGCATCGGGCAGCTCCTTGATGCGGCCGGCGCCGAAGCGGATCGATGTCGGATAGTTCCAGTTGCCGACAAGGGACATCAGATGATTTCCATGTAGCGCTCGAGTTCCCAGTCCGTGATGGCCTTGCGGAACTCCCGCTCCTCCCACTCACGCGTTGCAGAATAATGATCGACGAAGGCATCGCCGAACAGGCTGCGCGCCGGCTTGGAGCCCTTCAACCGCCCGGCCGCCTCCATCAGCGTGCGCGGCAGCTGCGACTTCACCGGATGCTTGACGGCGTAGGAGTTGCCCTTGATCGGCTCGCCCGGATCGATCTTGTTCTCGATCCCCCACAGGCCGGCGCCGACTGCGGCTGCCAGCGCCAGGTAAGGGTTCGCGTCGGCAGCCGCAACGCGGTACTCGACGCGGGTCGACTTGGCCGAACCGGGAATGACGCGCAGCGCCGTGGTCCGGTTTTCCACGCCCCAGGTCGCATCGGTCGGCGCCCAGACAACAACTTAGACATTTACACCGAAGAATCGCTTCGGAAAGTAGCCGAAAATGAAGAACAACATCTTAGAAGACCAATGCACAAACAAATAGCTCATTGGGCACTAAAAATAATAGGAAGTAAATTTTCAAATTCAACACCGGCGCCGGTCTCCGTGTGCAGGCCCTCGATGCCCATGTCCATGGTCTCGCACATGGCGAGCAGATCCTTGTACCAGTCGGCCAGGACCGAATTGCGCAACACCGAGTAGCCGAAGAAGCCGGGCGAGATGGGCTTCAGGTTGCGATACCCCTTCTCGCGGATCGAGAAAGCGGTCTCGGCGAAGACGAAGAACTCGTACTCGAAGCCAACCTTGACCTCGAAGCCCATCTTCTCGGCGCGCGCCAGCACGCGGCGCAGGGTGGCGCGCGGACAGACCTCCTCCGCCTTGCCGACGAACTCGCAGAGGAACATCAGGTTGCCGGGCTCGGTCGCGATCTCGCGGCAGGTGTCGGGCAGGATGCGGACGTTGGCGTCGGGATAGCCGCTGTGCCAACCGGTGTAGGCGACGTTGTCATAGAGCTGGTCGTTGGAATCCCAGCCCAGCACCACGTCGCAGAAGCCGAAGCCGCCTTCCAGCGCCGAGTGGAACTTGTCGATGTGAATGTACTTGCCGCGCAGGATGCCGTCGATGTCGTGAACGCCGACCTTGACGTGCGTCAGGCCGCGTTCCTTGACGATCCTGCGGGCATCAGCCGCCGTCTTGACCTGGCGCGGATCCATGCCGTCCCCCGATTGACTTCCACTTTTGGCAGTTTGTCAGAGGCCGGACTATCTAGACAGTATGAAATCGACCGGCCATGTCACCAGGCTGGGGAAGACGGTCAGGATGGCGGTGAAGATCATCATGATCAGGAAGAACGGAATCACTTTCCAGGCGACGTAGGTCTGCGAATCGCCAGTGATGTTCTGGATCACGAACAGGTTGAAGGCCACAGGCGGACTGATCTGGGCCATCTCGATGGTGAGGATCAGGAAGATGCCGAACCACAGCTTGTCGAAGCCGGCGGCCAGGACGACCGGCAGCACGATCGGCAGGGTCAGCACGATCATGGAGAAGCCTTCCAGCACTGTGCCGAGCAGGATGTAGAAGAACATCAGGAACATGATCAGCACGAAGGGCGAGAGCTGCCATGAGGTGATGGCGGCCGAGACGAACTGCGGCACGCGCAGGTTGGCCAGCACGGTACCGACCATGAACGCGCCGATCACGATCATGCCGATCATGCAGGTGGTCTGGACGGAGCCCAGCAGCGCGTCGCGGATGCCCTTCCAGTTCAAGGTTCTCTGCCCGGCTGCGACGGCCAGAGCGCCCACGACACCGATGGCCGAGGCTTCGGAAGGACTTGCGACGCCGGCGTACATGGTGCCGAGAACGGTCAGGATCAGGAACGCCACCGGCCCCAGCTCGATCAGGCTCCTGAAACGATCGCTCCAGGTCCAGGTGGTGTGATCGTCGTTCGGCACCAGCTTCGGGTTCAGGACGGAGCGGAGAGCCATATAACCCATGAAACAGCTGGCGAGCGCAAAGCCCGGCAGGAAGCCCGCCGTGAACAGGCGCAGGAGCGATTCCTCGGCAAGCACGGCATAGATGATCATCGGGATCGAGGGCGGGATGAGAAAGCCCAGCGTCCCCGCCCCGGCCAGGCTGCCGACCGCCAGTCCCTTGTCGTAGACCCGGTTCAGAAGCTCCGTGAGGGTGATGCGGCCGACGACCTGAGTGGTCGCCGCCGACGAGCCCGAGATCGCCGCGAACATCGAGCAGCCGATCACCGTGGTGTGAAACAGGCGTCCCGGCAGGAAACTCATCCATGGCGCGATGCCCGAGAACAGCGACTGCGACAGCCGCGTGCGGAACAATAACTCGCCCATCAGGATGAACAGCGGCAGCGACACGATGTCCGACGAGGTCGCCACGTTGAACGCCCAGTTGGCGATCAGCTTGTGCGTCGGCAGGTTGGTGTAGGTCTCCAGCAGGATGACTGCCGTGGCAATCAGCGCCGGTCCGATCCAGATACCGACACAGAGCAGTGCCGCCATCAGGATCAGCAGCCAGGTCAGGATGGCAGTCATGTCGCTACTCGATGTCCTGACCGATGCGCAGGCTCGCGTCGTCGCCCGGCTCGCCGCGCAGCAGACGGCCGAGGCGCGCGATCGCCTGCAGGGTGAAAAGAAGTGATCCCAGGGCAAGCGGGAACTGCGTGATCCAGCGCAGGATCTCGCTCTTCTCCGGCGAACGCGATTCGCGCAACCAGGAGAACCACGTCATTTCGCCCAATGCCCAGGTGAGATAGCCGGCAATCGCTATACCGCAGACGGTGGAAAACAGATCGAAGAAGCGCGCCACGGGCTTGGGCACGTTCTCCAGCAGCACGTTGACCCGGATCTGCGCACCGGCGCGCAAGGCATAGGCGGCACCCATCAGGAACGCCGCACCCATCAGGTAGGCGCTGAATTCCCAGGCGAAGTAGATGCTGATGTTGAACAGGTTGCGCGACACGACCTCGGCCACGATCAGGCCGAGGATCGACACGATGCAGGCAGCCGACGCCCACGCTCCCCCCATCGAAAGCCGATCGCGGGCGTCGAGCGCCCGCCCGATGGCCTCGGGCGGGCGCCCGGCGGACTGGATCGACACGATCAGGAGCGCCCCAGGTCCTTCTTGTACTTGGCGATGATCTCGGCGGCAGTCGGGCCGGCGCGGTCGACGAAGGCCTTCTCGAGGCCCGCGGTCTTGGCGCGCATTTCCTTGAGCATCGGTTCCGGCACGATGATCATTTCCATGCCGCCCTCGGTCAGGCGTTTGGAGCTCACGACGTCGGCCTCGACCGAGACCTTCCAGAACTCAGGCTCGAGCTTGGCCGCCAGGTCCTTGATGATCTTCTGGTTGGCGGGCGAGATCTTCTTCCAGGTGTCGTTGTTGATGGTAACGATCTGCGAGCTCCAGACATGGTTGGTCTTGTAGAAGTACTTGAGGAACTCCCAGAACTTGCCGTCGACGCCCGACACAGACGACGTGGTGACGCCGACCACGGCGCCCGACGCCAGCGCCGGCACCGTCTCACCCCATGGAATCTGGACGGCGGCCATGCCGAGCGAATTCACCATGTCGCCGGCCTGGCGATCGGGCACGCGGATCTTGAGGCCCTTCAGCCCGTCCAGCGTGTCGGACTTCGTCTTGGTGTGCAGGTACTGCGTCGGCCAGGGCACGGTGTAGAGGATGGTCTGGTTGAACTTGGTGGCGATCTTGTCGAACTCGGGCCGCGCGTATTTCTGCAGCACCTTGAGCTCTTCCGGATTGGCGACAAGGAACGGCACGCCCTCGATGCCGAGCAGCGGCGCCTCGCCGACCTGCTGGATGTTGAGGATGTCGGCCATCGGCACCAACCCGTCGCGCACGGCGTTCAGCTGCTCCGGTCCCTTGTAGCCCAGCGATCCGCCGGAATGGACGGTGATCACCACCTGACCGTTGGTCGCCTTGGCCACTTCCTCGGCGAACCGCTTGGCGTTCTTGGTGTGAAAGTTGCCGTCCGGCCACACCGTCGCCAGATCGAGCTTCATCGGCGCCTGAGCGCCCGCCATCGAAGGCGCGCCGATCACCGCCGCCGCTCCCGCTCCCACGCCTGCCTTCAAGGCCGTCCTGCGTCCCAGTTTCATAAAAGCCCCCATTCCCTGTTTGATATTCCCACTTGAACTACTCAGCCGCCTGCGGCGGCTTGTACGCGTAAAGCTTCTCGGCGCTGTCCGACGAGATCAGTTCGTCGGCGAGATCGTTGGCGACCTGCGCGCGGTCACGCGTCGCCGGCGCACCGATACCGCCGCCGCCCGGCGTCATGACGACAAGGCGATCGCCCGGCGGGATGAGCTGGAAGCCCTTGCCCTTGAGCGTCTTGCCCGACTTCAGCGCCACGAACCCCGCTTGGCCGTCCCCACCACCGTCGCGGCCGCGCGCCGGATGGTCGATGCGGTCGAAGGCCGCGAGCAGATCGAATGGCTCCGCGATCCCGCTCTCGATTTCCATGATCTGGCCGAGGCCACCGCGGGTGCGGCCGGCGCCGCCCGAATCGGGACGGAACTCCTTGCGCCAGAAGATGAGCGGCGTCTGGGTCTCGGCGATCTCGACCGGCGTGCCGCGCACGCCGCTGGGATACGCCGTCGCCGAGAGGCCGTCCTTGTCCGGACGCGCGCCCGTCCCGCCGTTCGACGTGATGGCCATGCCGAAGCCGTAGTTGCCACCTTCGCCGCCCGCCACGTGGCCGCGCACGTTGATGTTCCACAGGCATGAAGTGCCTTCAGCCGGCACACGCTCGGGAATGACCTGGCGCAGGCAACCGAAGGTCACGTCCGGCAGCATCTGGCCGATGACGTGGCGCGAGGCGACGGCGGTGGGCTTGGGTGCATTCAGGATACAGCCCTCGGGTGCCGACACGGTGAGCGGTTCGAGCGATCCGGCGTTGTTGGGAATGTGGGTGGCCACGACACAACCCAGTCCGAACACGGTATAGGCGGTCGTATAGGCGTGCGGCACGTTGATGCCGCGCGAGGAGACGCCCGAGGTGCCGGTGTAGTCGACGTGAATGCCGCTGTCGGAGACTGTGAGCGAGGCGGCCAGCGTCACCGGCTCGTCGTAGCCATCCACCGTCATGGTGTTGCGCCAGGTGCCCTTGGGCAGCTTGGCGATCTCGGCCAACACCGCCTCACGCGAACGGGCGATGATGTGGTCACCGAGCGAATCCAGCGTGTCGATGCCGAACTCATCCATCATCTCGACCAGGCGGCGGCTGCCGACGTCGTTGCAGCCGGCGAGCGAGTAGACGTCGCCCTCGGTGTCGACCGGCTGGCGGGTGTTGGCGCGGATCATCGCCATCAGCGTCTCGTTTACCTTGCCCTGGTCGAACAGCTTCAGCATCGGGATGTAGAGGCCCTCCATGAACACGTCGGTGGCGTCCGGGCCGAAGCCGATTCCGCCAATGTCCATGAGATGGCTGGTGCAGGAGAACAACGCGACCAGCCTGCCATTGCGGAAGCAGGGCGTGGTGATGACGAAGTCGTTGAGATGGCCGGTGCCCATCCAGGGATCGTTGGTAATGTAGGCATCGCCCGGTTTCATGGTGTCGACCGGGAAGTAGCGCAGGAAATGCTTCACCGACTCGGCCATTGAGTTCACATGGCCCGGCGTGCCGGTGATGGCCTGGGCCAACATGCGGCCCTGAAGGTCGAAGATGCCGGCCGAGAGGTCGCCCGCCTCGCGCACGATCGGGCTGAAGGCGGTGCGCATCAGCGTCTGCGCCTGCTCCTCGACCACGGCGATCAGGCGGTTCCACATGATCTGCAGATCGATCAGCCCGACACTGTTGGACTGGCTCATGATGCTCTCCTCACCCGACCCGCCGGTCCATGACGATACAGCCGGAGGCATCGATGTGCGCGGTAAAACTGGCCGAAATATAGGTCGAGGTCTCGTCCTCGGCCACGATCGCGGGTCCTGCGAAGGCGCTGCCCGGCGGCAATGCCTCGCGGCGATAGACCGGCACGGCGGTGGTCCGGCCGCTGCGGCCGTCGAACACGGGGCGGCGGCCGACCGGTGCCGGCGCCGGCACGGTCGGTGCGGCACTCTGCGCCGCCGGCAGTTTGGTCTCGGTCGAAACCTGGACCGACCAGCTCAGAATCTCGATGGCGGCATTGGGAATGTGGCGCTCGAACAAGGCGGCGTAGTCGCGCTCATAAGCCGCGCGCAGGGCCTCGGCGTCGCCCGCAACCAGCGGCCGGGGCGGCAGCAGGACCAGGATTTCGTGCCCCTGGCCGATGTAGCGCATGAAGGCGACGCGGCGCTCGAAGGTCTTCATGCCCCGGGCGCCCGGCGCCACCAATGCTGTCGCCTCGGCGCTCATCTCGGCGAGCAGCTCGGAGGCCGAGGCCGCGTCGAAAGCGTCGAGTCGCATGTAGCGGCTGCGGACGAGTTCGAAGGACACGGGTGCCGCCAGAAAGCCGACCGCCGAACCGACACCGGCATTGGGTGGTACGATCACGCGCTGGACGCCGATCTTTTCGGCGACCCGTGCAGCATGAAGCGGCGCGCCGCCGCCGAAGGCGATCAGGTTGTACTGGTTGACCACGGCGCCGCGTTCGACGGCATGCACGCGGGCGGCGCTGGCCATGTTCTCGGACACCATCTCGTAGACGGCGTAGGCCGCCATGTCGGCGGACAGTCCCAGGCCCTCGGCGACATCGCGCTCGAGCGCGCCTTTGGCGGCGTCAAGATCGAGCGCGATCGTGCCGCCGGCAAAATCCTTGGGGTCGATCGTGCCCAGTACGACATTGGCGTCGGTCACCGCCGGATGCCGGCCGCCGCGGCCGTAGCAGGCGGGCCCCGGCTCGGCGCCGGCGCTCTCGGGCCCCACCGTGACGCGCTTCAGCGCGTCGAGCCGCGCGATCGAGCCGCCGCCTGCGCCGATCTCGACCATCTCGATCACCGGGATGCGCACCGGCAGGCCCGAACCCTTGAGGAAGCGGGCGGCGCGATCGACCTCGAACAGCCGCGCGGTATGCGGCGTGAAATCGTCGATCAGGCAGATCTTCGCCGTCGTGCCCCCCATGTCGTAGCTGAGCGCGCGCTTTTCGCCGGCGCGCGCCGCTACCTGCGCAGCAAAAATCGCGCCGCCGGCCGGGCCCGATTCAATCAGTCGCACGGGAAAGCGCCGCGCCGTCTCGATGGCGGTGAGACCGCCGCCGGACGTGACGAGGTAGATCGTGCCCTTGAAATTCTCGACAGCAAGTGCTGCCTGCATGCGCGCGAGATAGGAGTCCATGAGCGGCTGGACATAGGCGTTGGCGACTGCCGTCGACGTGCGCTCGTACTCGCGGACTTCGGGACAGACCTCGCTGGAAAGCGTCACCCGAAGGTTGGGTTGCTCGGCCATGAGGATCTCGCGTGTGCGTCGCTCATGGGCCGGATTGACATAGGCGTGCATGAACGCCACGGCGACACTTTCGATTCCCTTAGCTCCGAGTTCGGCCGCTATCGCCCGCACGGCGGGCTCATCGAGCGCCAGCCGCGCTTTGCCGTGCACATCCATGCGCTCGGGGACGGTGAAACGCAGCGCGCGCGGCACCAGCGGCCGCGGCTTCTCGATGGTGAGATCGTATTGGTCGTAGCGGCTTTCGTTGGCGATATCGAGAACGTCACGAAAGCCTTCGGTGGCGATCAGGGCGGTACGCGCGCCCCGGCGCTCGATCACGGCATTGGTGGCGAGTGTCGTGCCGTGCACGAACACCGCGACGTCACCGAAGCCGCGCCCGGCGTCGCCCAGGATCAATCGTACACCGTCGAGAACCGCCTCTTCCGGCCGCTGCGGCGTCGTCAGCAGCTTGCGCGTCAGCCGCCGCTCGCCCTCTTCCAGCACAACATCCGTAAACGTGCCGCCGATATCGACGGCAATGCGCAAATCCTTGACCACCTTTGCTCCCAAACCCCTAACCCACAATGCCGGCGCGACCGTAGACCGGCCTCCGCCGCGTTGCAATTCGCAGGCCAGGGCGCCTATGGTCGCTCCGTGACGGCCACGGCCTCCAGTCTTCGCGCGCGCGTTCACGCGTCGCTGCACTTCACCGACCCCAGCGACGCCGGGCGTCGATGGCGGGCGCTGCACCTCGCGGTGCTCGGCATCGGCATATTCTCCGTCGTCATCCTGTCGATGGACGGCATCCTGCCCGATCTGCGGATTGTCCTGCGCTACACCATCTGGGCAGTTGCGGTCGTGTTCTTCCTCGAATACGTCCTGCGCCTTTGGGTCGCGCCCGAGGCGGCGCGCTACGGCGAAAGCTCACCCGCGATGGCGCGGCTGCGTTGGGCGGTGTCGTTGCCGGGCCTCGTCGGGCTCTTGGCGACCGTGCCGGTGATCATGTGGCTGGCTGGCTACCGGATCGTCGGTTCGGACGCTGCCTCGATCTTCTGCGTTCTCTGGATCCTGAAGCTCGGCTTGCATGCGCCCGCTCTCGGCACTTTGGCCCATGTCATATCCAACGAGCGTGCGCCGATCGCCAGCGTCCTGATCCTGTTCTTCATCCTTCTGGTGATCGCCGCGACCGGCGCTCATCTGCTCGAGCGCGACCAACAGCCCGCCGCCTTCGGCAGCCTGCCCAGCGCGCTGTGGTGGGCGGTGGTTACGCTGACCACGACGGGCTATGGCGACGTCGTGCCGCTCACGGCCGACGGACGCATGGTCGGCTCCGTGCTGATGATCAGCGGCATTACCGTGCTCGCGATCATGACCGGTGTGCTGGCGACCGGCTTCGCCCAGGAAGAACGGCGGCGTGAGTATCTCAGGGTGTGGGAGCAAGTGGCGCGCGTGCCGATCTTCACCTCCCTGGGCGTCGTCACCCTGTCGGAGATCGTGGGCAAGTTGCGAACCCGCTACTATCCGTCCCGCATCACCGTCGTTCGACGCGGCGATCCCGGTGATTCGATGTTCTTCATTTCCAGCGGCGAAGTAGAAGTCCGCCTGCCCGCTGGCGGCTCGGTGCAGTTGGGCGAGGGTGCGTTTTTTGGCGAGATGGCGCTGCTGGAACGTCAGCCGCGCAGCGCGACGGTGGCGACCACGCGACCGACCACGCTGCTGGTCCTCTATGCCAGTGACTTCTACGAGATCGCCTCGCACATCCCGGCCCTCGCCGAGGCCGTCGAGAACGAGGCCAAGCGCCGGCGCAACGAGAACGTCGGCCGCATTTTGGGCGAAACAAATCGGTGACAGAAATGGATTTCGGGGGGGCTCAGAGCCCCAAATCCCTGCCCGCCTCGCTGGAACAGCCCGAACGGGGGCCTGGACGGCCCGGAAGGCCCGTTCCAGACCCTTTGCGGGCGATAATTGCGTGACCTGTGTCATGGGCGCCTGCCCAGAGGGCGGCATCGCCATTGGCCCCGCCCTCGCCTTCGGCTATATCGCGGCCCGATAAGCGGCCTCAATCATCCGCTGAACGTCCCTCGCCAACGAAAGCCGTCCGAATGTCGCTCATCACCCCCGTAATCCTGGTCGGTGGCTCCGGCAAGCGCCTGTGGCCGCTGTCGCGCGAGAGCATGCCCAAGCAGTTCGTGCCGCTGCTCGGTAAGCATTCGACCTTCCAGCAGACCCTCGAGCGGGTGGCCGACCGCAGCCTGTTCGCCAAGCCCGTGATCGCCACCAACGATGCCTACCGCTTCATGGCCGAGCAGCAGGCCAAGGACGTCGGCATGGAAATCGACATCCTGGTCGAGCCGTCGCGGCGCGATTCGGGGCCGGCGATGGCTGCCGCCGCGGTCTACGCGCGGAACCTCGGGGCCAAGGCCGTGCTGGCACTGGCATCCGATCATCTCGTGATCGGCGTCGAGGAATTCCTCGACGGCTGCCGCGAAGGTCTCGCCGCCGTTCAGCAGGGCGGCATCGTGACCTTCGGCATCCCGCCGACGGAACCCAAGACCGACTACGGCTACATCCGCCCGGGCAGCGAACATATCGGCACGGTGCAGAAGGTCGCGGCCTTCGTCGAGAAGCCCAATGCGCAGACGGCGCTGCGCTACATCGCCGAGGGTCTGCTGTGGAACAGCGGCAATTTCCTGTTCCCGCCCGAGTTGCTGCTGTCCGAGATGGCGCGCTTCGAGCCCGCCATGGCCGCCGCCGCCGAGGAGGCCGTCGCCAAGGCGAAGAAGTCCGGTTCGACGGTGTTTCTCGACGCCGATTCCTTTGCCAAGGCGCCGGCCAAGTCGATCGACTATGCGGTCATGGAGCGCACCGACAAGTGCTGGGTGGTGCCGGCGAGGTTCCGCTGGTCCGACCTCGGCACCTGGGACGCGCTGCTTGATGTCGGCGAAGCCGACAGTGCCGGCAACGTCACCGAAGGTCCGGTCGAGATCGACCATGTGCGCAACTCCTATATCCGCTCCGACGGGCCATTGACTGCCGTCATCGGCGTCGAGGACGTCGTCGTCGTGTCGATGAACGATGCCGTCCTGGTCGGTCATCGCGACAATCTTCCGCGGCTGAAGGACGTCGTGCAGCGCATGTCGGACGGCAAGCATCGCGCTGCCACCGAGCACGCCGTGATGCACCGGCCGTGGGGCAGCTACCAGGACATCGACCGCGGCGAGCGGTTCCGCGCCAAGCGGCTGACCGTCAATCCCGGCGCCAAGCTCAGCCTGCAGAGCCACAATCGCCGCGCCGAGCATTGGGTCGTCGTCAACGGCGTCGCCGAGGTCACGCTCGACGGCAAGGTGATGACCCTGCGCGAGAACGAATCGACCTACATCCCGATCGGCGGCATTCATCGCCT
>JACPVT010000292.1 GCA_016191685.1 Rhodospirillales bacterium
AGTTGGACGTAGAGGCCATACGGTCCCTTGCGCAGAGTGACCTGCTTGCCGGTGACCGGATCCTCGCCAAGGATCTTGGGGCCGTCAAGATTGACGCCCGAGGCGGCGTCCGCCTCGGCATCGACGATGCCGAGCTTGCGCGTGAAGCGGCATTCCGGATAGTTCGAGCAGCCGATGAAGGCGCCGAACTTGCCGAGCTTCAATCCGAGACGGCCGTTGGCGCAGGATGGGCAGTCGCGCGGATTCTTGCCGTCCTTGCCCTCGGGGAAGAAGTGGGGCCCGAGCTCCGAATCGATCTTGTCGAGTACTTCCCGGACACGGAGTTCCTTGGTCTCGCCGACGGCGGCGGAAAAGGCCTTCCAGAATTCGCGCAGCACCTGGCGCCAGTCGATCCTGCCGCCGGAGATATCGTCGAGTTCGTCCTCGAGATGGGCGGTGAAGTTGTATTCGACATAGCGTGGGAAATAGGTCTGCAGGAACGCCGTGACGATGCGGCCACGGTCCTCGGGCACGAAGCGCTTGCGGTCGATCTTCACATAGTTGCGGCGCTGCAGGACCTCGATGATGCTGGCATAGGTCGAGGGCCGGCCGATGCCGAGTTCCTCCAGCTTCTTCACGAGGCTCGCTTCGGAATAGCGCGGCGGCGGTTCTGTGAAGTGCTGTTCCGGCACGACGTCGCGGCGCTCCAGCGCCTCGTTCTCGGCGACATCGGGCAGGATCGAGTTGCCGTCCTCGTCCTCGCTCTTTTCGTCCTGGCCTTCGTCATAGAGGGTGAGGAAGCCGTTGAATTTCACGACCGAGCCGGTGGCGCGGAGCTGCACGTTCTTGTCGACGCTGGCGATATCGACCGTCACCTGGTCGAGTACGGCGCTTTCCATCTGGCTGGCCGCGGTGCGCTTCCAGATCAGCTCGTAGAGGCCGAGCTGGTCCTTGTCCAAATGCTGGGCAACGTCCTGCGGCGTGCGGAAGAGGTCCGTCGGGCGAATGGCCTCGTGAGCCTCTTGGGCGTTCTTGGCCTTGGAAGTATAGACGCGAGGCTTTTCCGGCACGTAGCTCTGGCCGTACTTGGTTTCGATCAGGCGACGCGTCTGGCCGATCGCCTCCGGCGCGAGCTGCACGCCGTCGGTGCGCATGTAGGTTATGAGGCCGACGGTCTCGCCGCCGATGTCGACACCCTCGTACAGGCGCTGGGCGATGCGCATCGCGGTCGCGGCGCCGACGCCCAGCTTGCGCGAGGCTTCCTGCTGCAGGGTTGAGGTGATGAACGGCGGCGGCGGGTTGCGGCGCACCTGGCGGCGGTCGATCGAGGCCACCGAGAAGGCGCGGCGTTCGATCTCGTGCTTGGCCGACTGCGCGCGTTCCTCGGTGTCGAGGTCGAATTTCTCGAGCTTGCGGCCGTCGAGATGGGTGAGGCGGGCCTTCAGCGCCTGCTTCTTGGCGGTGCCGAAGACGGCGTCGACCGTCCAGTACTCGCGGCTCTTGAAGACCTCGATCTCGGCCTCGCGCTCGCAGATCAGGCGCAGCGCGACTGATTGCACGCGGCCGGCCGAGCGGCTGCCGGGCAATTTGCGCCACAGCACCGGCGACAGGGTGAAGCCAACGAGATAGTCGAGCGCGCGGCGGGCCATGTAGGCGTCGATCAGCGGCTGGTCGAGTTCGCGCGGATGGGCGACGGCGTCGAGCACCGACTGCTTGGTGATGGAATTGAAGGTGACGCGCTTTACGTCGACGCCGGCAAGCGCCTTCTTGTGGCGCAGGATGTCGAGCACGTGCCACGAGATCGCCTCGCCCTCGCGATCCGGATCGGTCGCGAGATAGAGCTTGCCGCCCTTGGTAACGGCCTTGGCGATGGCGTCGAGGCGCTTCTGTGACTGGGGATCGACCTCCCAGTCCATGGCGAAATCTTCATCCGGGCGGACCGAGCCATCCTTGGATGGCAGGTCGCGGACATGACCATAGGAGGCCAACACGGTGAAACCGGGGCCGAGATACTTTCCAATGGTCTTAGCCTTGGCCGGGGACTCGACGACCAGCACGTCCATCGGCGAAACATGCTCCAGTGAAACATCAATTGCCGGAGCTAAATCGCTGATTTACATCAGAGATACGCGGTTACCCCGGTGCCTCTCCAGGCGGCCCTCCAGCTCCAGGGCCAGTAGGACCTCCGCCACGGCGGCGGCGGACACTTGGCACCGGCGCACCAGTTCGTCAACCGCGGTGGGGACCGCCCCCAGGGCTTCGAGGACCTTTGCGGCATCCCCGCGAGGCTGTTTTTGTTCTGTCCGATCAAGGGGTTGGGCCGGGGCCGACGGGTGGCCCAAAATGTCCAGAATATCGTTGCTGTCACGTGCCAATATGGCCCCATCACGTATAAGGCTATTCGAGCCCGCGTAGCGCGGGTCCATCGGCGAGCCCGGTACGACGAAAACCTCGCGACCCTGTTCGGCGGCGCGCTGGGCAGTGATCAGGGAGCCGGATCTGGCCGCCGCTTCGATCACGATCACGCCCGCTGACAGGCCGCTCACGATGCGGTTGCGCCGGGGAAAGGCGCGGGCGACCGGCGGTGTGCCCCAGGACGACTCGCTCAGGATCAGACCTTGGGCGGCAATCCGGCCGTGCAAGCCGGCATTCTGCGGCGGGTAGACCTGATCGACCCCGCCGGCCAGCACCGCCGTGGTGCCGGTGGCAAGGGCAGCCTCATGGGCTGCGGCGTCAATGCCGCGCGCCAGGCCGGAGGCGATGACGAACCCCGCAGCCCCCAGGGTTGCCGCCAATTCGGCGGCGAAACGGCGGCCTGCCAGCGATGCATCGCGAGCGCCGACCACCGCCAGGGTCGGTCGGCCCAGCAGCGCTGTGTCGCCGATTGCCGAGAGAACCGGCGGAGCACCTGCGGCGGCGGCAAGCGCCGCCGGGTAGGCTGAGTCGCCAATCACCAGAAAGCGCCCGCCGACCCCGGCCAGCCGTTCTTCCTCACGATCGATGTCGGCATTGGAGCAAGTGGCCAACCGGGCGCAGGCGGCCCGTGCCGATCCGAAATGGGAGACTGCCTCGTGGAACGCCACGGGCCCGATGCGGTGGCTGCGTGCCAGGCGCAGCCGGGCGCGGCGTTCAAGCGGGTCGAGGTCGAGCGCGTGCGGGCCATCGAACATGCTCAACGATACAGCGGGAAGATATAATAAGTAAAACAACTATAAGTAGCAATCCGCATGGCTGTAGATCGAGGATGTGCGCAACCAGTCGTTCAAGAGGTTCGCCGATAGTGAAGCGATCACCGGCGGCAGTGCCGACCGTTGTTGTTGTTCATGATGCCGTCATTCGTCGACAGATCAGGGCGCCCAGTGCGCCGAGCAGACCCAGAATGGCGGCGAGCGGCCCGAAGGCTTCGAAGCCGACCCAGCCGATGATCGCCGCACCGAGTGCTGCCGCGCCGACCCAGCCGACACTCGCCGTGGTGCCGTTCAGGCCCAACACCGTGCCGCGAACGTCTTCCGGCACCGAAGCAAGTGCTGCCATGTAGGAGGGCCGGCCCAGCGCGTTCAGCAGCACATAGACGAAGCCCAGCGCGACCGAACCCTCGAGGCTGGGATGCCATAAAAAAAGAACGAGGGCCGCCGCCGCCGACAGCGCCATGGCGACGGCGAAAACCATCAGCCGATCGCGCAGACGGTCGGCGAGCTGCCCGCCCAATATCGTGCCGGCGACATTGCCGATCGCAAACACCGCCAGCGGAAGGGCGAGTTCGATCAGCGACAGGCCATAGGTCGCCTGCAGGAAGGTGGCGAAATAGACGGCGGCCAGGCCGTAGCAGATGCGCTCGGCGATGCCGCTGGAGAGGAGGCCCAACACGCGGGGCGACAGCGCGGCCCGGAGCGAGGGTCGCACCGTCGGGCGGGTATGACCGGCGGTACCGCGGCCCACGGTGGCGAACAGGCTGAGGCAGGCGAGGAGGGAAAGCCCGCCCAGACAAATCAGCCAGCCGCGCCAGCCGATCAGCGAACCCACGGCCGCCGCCATCGGCACGCCGATCAGCAGGGTGAGCGATTGGCCGCTCATCACCCAGCCCAGCGCCCGGCCGCGCTGGCTGTCGACGACGCGGCCCGACACCTCGGCGAGCACCACGCCTGTGAAGGCACCGCAGCAGGCGCCGGCCACGGTTGCCCACACGCCCACCCAGAAAAACGATCCCGCCAGCGCCTGGGCAACGAGGCAAAGCGACAGAGCGAAGGGCGACGCCACCAGCAGCGGTCGCCGGCCGATGAAGTCGGAGAGCCAGCCGCCGAACGCCGAGGCGACGCCCCAGGAAACCGACGTCAGCGACACGAGGTTGGCGACCAGCGGCATGGAGACATCGAGGTCGCGCGCCATGTCGAGCAGGAAGGGTGCGCGCGTGGTGCCGCTCGAGGTGGTGGCGAACGAGCCGAGGCAGGCCGCCCCGATCAGGGCCCAGGGAAGGCTGCGCGAGGCTACTGTCATCTTGGATTGGCCGCTGAGCCGGGGCGCAGACGGACGGGCTGAATTCTCACCGGCAGACCATCGACTGTCCCCGCGTAGTGTCGCGCGAGACTATCGCAAGGCAGGCCGTGGCATAGCACAAAGCGGGCGAGCGACGTGCCGTGCGGAATGGGCGAGGCGTGCGTGCGGTGTGCGTGGGAATTGCGGCTAGGTTGCCGCCTTGCTCTGGCCGATCTTGGATTCAGTGCCCTTGAGCAGGCGGCGGATGTTCTCATGGTGCTTCGCCCACACGAGCAGCACCAACACCGCCGCCAGCACCGCGACCGGGCGCGGCGAGAGCCACCAGGCCGAGGCGGCGGCAACCGCCGTGGCGACCAGGGTGGCCAGCGAGGAATAGCGGAAGACCACGGCGATCAGCAGGTATAGGGCGGCTCCGATGGCAACGATTGGCCAGCTCAAGGCTAGGAACACGCCGAGCACGGTCGCCCCGCCCTTGCCGCCCTTGAAGCCAAGCCACACCGGGAACATGTGGCCGAGCACCGCACCCGCGCCCGCGCCGACAGCCGCCAGCTGGCCGACCTGATCGGCGATCAGCACGGCTACGAAGCCCTTCAGGGCATCGAGCAACAGCGTTGCCGCGGCCAGACCTTTGCGGCCGGTGCGCAGCACGTTGGTGGCGCCGATGTTGCCCGAACCGACCTTGCGGATGTCGCCGAGACCGGCCGCACGGGTCAGCAGCAGTCCGAACGGGATCGATCCCAGCAGGTAGCCCAGCAGGAACGGGCCGAAGAGGAGCAGCAGCGTCGAGACCATGCAGTGGTTACGGGCTCACGACCCGGCAGTTGGTCGAGTCGATGTATGCGGTGGTTGGCGGGCCGACCAGATCAGTGCTGATCTGCTCGCCGGGCTGGATCGTCACCGGCCCGAAATAGACGTCCTCGATCGGCCGGCCGGCATTCATGAAGGTGCACTGCGCCTGCGTCTCGATCGGCCGCGGCGTATTCGACGTCAGGGTGATCGAGACCTGCCAGTAGCGCGAATCGCCGTAGGTGAGGTTGGAGGCGCCCAGCACCACCAGCGGCTGCGGCGTTGCGGAATAGGGAATGGGACGCGCGCCGGTGCGGCGGACAGGCGGTCGTGGCTTGGGCTGCAAGCCCTCGGGCGGCCGCGCCTGGGTTGCGGTGCGCGGATCGAAGGCGGCATTGGGATCCTGCGGCTGGGCTAGCGGGCTCGGTTGCGGCTGGGTGCCACCCCCCAGGGTCGCCACGCCGCCGCCGGGAACGCCCAGCGGCTGCGGGGTGAGCGGCGACGAACTGATCGACGATCCGGTCGATGAACCGGCTGGCGGCGCCGTCGTGCCGCCGCTCTGCAGAGGCGTGGGAGTGGGTGCTGGCGCGGCGGCGGCCGGAGCGCTTCCCTGGACGCCGCCAACCTGGGTCTGCAGCCGATCGTAGCAGGCGAGCCGGGCCTCGGTTCCGGTCATCTCGCCGCAAATCTGGATGTGGCGCGTGAGCGCGTCGAGCAGGTCATCGCGCGATTGGCCGCGCGTCTGGGCATGGCCCACGCTGGCGAATGCCACCATCGCAGTGCCGAGAATTACTGTCTGTCGAAGCATCATCGATCGCCCTGATCTGTGAAGACGCCGCGACAATACCAGACGAAGTGGCGGTTTCGAGGCGTGAATTCGCCGTCGCCGCGGCGGTCAGGCCGCTGCGGCGGCGGTTACGAAGCTCTCGTCGCGATAGATCGTGCGACCACCGACGATCGTGGCCATGACGCGTCCCTGGACCGGACGTTCGTCGAACGGCGTGTTCTTGGTCTTGCTCCACAACTCGTCGCGATCAACCTTCCATGCCTGGTCTGCGTCGAACAC
>JACPVT010000293.1 GCA_016191685.1 Rhodospirillales bacterium
GCATCGAGCTGATCGAAGTTACGGATCTCGAGCGTCAGCAGGGTCTGCTCGCCGATGCCGCGCAGCTTGAGGTCGGCTTTCAGGCCGAGCGCCTCCTCGATGCGCTTTTCGAGCGCGCGCGTGTCGGCGCTCTTGGGTACCGTGGCGCCCGCCTTGCCAGGCTTGGTCTTGCGCTTCGCGGCCCCGCTCAATCGTTCGAGCTCGCGGACCGTGAGCTTCTCCTCGAAGGCGCGTTGCGCCATCGCCACCGGATCGGGCACGCCGACCAGCGCGCGGCCCTGGCCGGCCGAAAGCTGGCCGAGCCGGATCATCTCCTGGACCGACGACGGCAGGTCGAGCAGGCGCAGCGTGTTGGCGACATGCGGCCGGCTCTTGCCGACGGTCCTGGCTATGTCGTCCTGGGTCTGGGTGAAATCCTCCATCAGCCGGCGGTAGCCCTGGGCCTCGTCGATCGGCGTCAGGTCGGCGCGTTGCAGGTTCTCGACCAGGCCGAGCTGCAGGGCGTCCATGTCGCTGATGGAACGGATCACCACCGGCACGTCGTGGAGCTGCGCCCGTTGCGCCGCCCGCCAGCGCCGTTCGCCGGCGATGATCTCGTAGGTGTCGGCGGTGTCGCGCAGCGGCCGCACCAGGATTGGCTGCAGCAGGCCGAACTCTTTTACCGATTCGACCAGCGTCTCGATGCCCTCGAAGCTGGTGCGCGGCTGCATCTTGCCGGGCTTGAGCTGACCGATCGGCAAGGTGAGCGGCGGGCGGTTGGGCGCGTAGGTGTTCTGCACCTCCGTGCTGGGATAGTCGGGCAGCGGGGCAGGCGGTGGCGTCGAGGGCTGCGAGGGTGCAACCGTGGCGGCAACTTCATCGTCGCCGAGAAGGGCGGAGAGTCCGCGGCCGAGGCCGCGCGGTTTAGGGGACTGGCTCATGGGAGGCCTTCTGTTCTGCCTGCTCTGCTGCGGTGCGCCGACGGCGGATGAATTCGCTCGCCAGCAGGATATAGGCCTGCGCGCCGGCGCAGGCATTGTCGTAGATCAGCACCGGCAGGCCATGCGAGGGCGCTTCGGCGATGCGCACGTTGCGCGGGATGGTGGTGCCGAACACCAGATCGCCATAGTGGGCGCGGACGTCGGCCTCGACCTGCTGACTAAGAGTCATGCGGCGATCGACCATGGTCAGGACCACGCCGGCGATGTGCAACTTTGGGTTGAGTCGTTTCCTGATGCGGTCGATGGTCGTGCCGAGGGCGCCGATGCCTTCCAGCGCCAGGAACTCAGCCTGCAGCGGCACCAGCACGGCATCGACGGCGACGAGCGCATTCAGCGTGACGAGTCCCAGCGACGGTGGGCAGTCGATCAGGATCGTGGTCCAGCGCGCGCGGGCGTCGCCGGCGCCGCCGTCGCCCTTGAGCGCCTCGACCAGGCGATGCTCGCGGCGTTCCATGTCGATGAGCTCGATCTCGGCGCCGGCCAGCGAGGTGGCGGCCGGGATCACCGACAGGTTGGGGATCTGGGAGGTCCTGACGCAGGCATCGAGCGGGGCCAGACCGAGCAGGAATTCATAGGAACCGGGTGAGCGCTCACTTCTCGCAGTCCCCAGGCTGGTCGAGGCATTGCCCTGGGGGTCGAGGTCGATCAGCAGCACCTGTTCGCCTACCGCGGCCAGGGCCGTGGCGAGGTTAATCGCCGTCGTCGTTTTGCCGACGCCGCCCTTTTGATTGGCGATCGCGAAGACCGTAGGAGCCAATTCGGAGGATAACGGCGTCAAGGTCGGTCACGCTGGTGAAGGGCTGGCCGGGAATATCCCAATCCTTCATGGCCTCGGCGAGTTCGGCCTTCCAGTCCTTCCCCTTGTGGAAAAGGCAAATAGCGGTATCGGTCCGGTGCGGCTGGGCCCATTTCAGCAACTGGCCGAGCGGCGCCAGCGCCCGGGCCGTGACGACATCGGCCTTGGCCGGCGGCACCGCTTCGATGCGGCCGACCACGATTTTGGGCTGCTTTTCCAGGGTCATGCGCCGCGCCGCTTCGCCCAGGAAGGCGGCCTTTCTTGCATCCGCCTCGATCAGCGTAACGTCCAGGTCCGGCCGCATCGCCGCGACGACCAGGCCGGGAAAGCCGGCGCCGCTGCCGAGATCTGTGAGGGTCTTGGCTCTTTCCGGGATGAGGATTTTCAACTGGGCCGAATCGAGGATGTGGCGGACCCAGATACTATCCATTGTTGTGTTGCCGACCAGGTTGATAGCCTTTTGCCAGCGCACCAGGGTGTGCACCAAGGCCTCGAGCTGGTCCCGCGTTTCACGTGAAACATCGACCCCGATGTGCCGCATTTCGCGGACAAAGAGATCGCGGCTCATTTTACGCCGCCCGGCGGCGGACGTATTTCAGCAACGCTACCAGGGCGGCCGGAGTCACGCCCGAAATCCGCGCCGCTTGGCCAAGGGTCGCCGGCCTGTGAGCCTCGAGCTTTTGGCGGACTTCATTGGAAAGACTGCCGACAGCGGCATAGTCGAGGTCGTCCGGCAGTTCCAGCGCCTCGTCGCGGCGGTAGGCACTGATGTCCTGACGCTGGCGGGCTAGATAGCCGGCATAGCGGGCATCGATGGTGAGTTGCTCGGCAATATCTCCCGAAACCGAAACAAGCTCGGGCCAGAGTTCGACAAGCCTGGGCCAGGTGATTTCCGGATAGGCGAGAAGATCCGAAGCCGAGCGTAAGACGCCATCCTGATTGATCGGGATTCCGAGTTTGGCCAAAGCTGACGGACTCAGTTTCACGCCGGCCGCCAGATCGCGCGCTTCAGCGAGTGCCTGTTGTTTCACGTGAAACATTCTGGCGCGGTCAGACCCAATGCAGCCGATTTCCAGGCCGCGCGGCGTCAGTCTTTGATCGGCATTGTCGGCCCGCAGCCACAGGCGATATTCGGCCCGGGACGTGAACATCCGGTAGGGTTCTGTAACCCCCAAACTGACCAAATCGTCAATCAAAACACCGAGATAGCCATCGGCACGATCGACGATGAAGGGCTTTGCCAGCACTGCATTCAACCCGGCGATCAGGCCCTGGGCGGCGGCTTCCTCGTAGCCGGTCGTCCCGTTGATCTGGCCGGCCATGTAGAGGCCCGGCACGCGGCGGGTTTCCAGCGTGGCGTGGAGTTCGCGGGGGTCGATATGATCGTATTCGATGGCATACCCCGGCCGAAGCATGGCTGCATGCTCCAGACCCGGGATGGTCTGCAACATCGCAAGCTGCACTTCCTGTGGCAGGGAGGTCGAAATGCCGTTGGGATAGACCGTGTCGTCATCCAGCCCCTCGGGCTCCAGGAAGATCTGGTGCCGCTCGCGGTGGCCGAACCGCACGACCTTGTCCTCGATCGAGGGACAGTAGCGCGGGCCCACGCCCTCGATCTGACCCGAGTACATCGGCGCGCGATGCAGGTTGGCGCGGATGATGGCGTGCGTCGCCGCCGTCGTGGTCGTGATGTGGCAGGCGATCTGCGGCGTGGTGATGCGATCGGTGAGATATGAAAACGGCACCGGCGGATC
Source organism: Rhodospirillales bacterium (assembly GCA_016191685.1). Taxonomy (GTDB): domain Bacteria; phylum Pseudomonadota; class Alphaproteobacteria; order Reyranellales; family Reyranellaceae; genus Reyranella. Next base: position 3,531 of record JACPVT010000293.1, read on the forward strand.
GTCGCCGTCCTGGCGCTCGAGCGCACTGTAGTCGATCGTGCGGCCGTCGAGCCGGGCCGGCGTCCCTGTCTTGAGCCGCCCCAGTGCGAAGCCGAGGCGCTGCAACGTCTGCGCGAGCAGAGCGGAGGGTTCTTCAACCCCATCGCCGCGCGCCCGACCCGCAGGCGTCTTCGTTTCACCCAGATGAATCAGGCCTCGCAGGAACGTCCCCGTCGTCAGGATCACGCGGCCGGCGCCGATTTCAGCCCCGGATTCCGTCGTCACGCCAGCACAAGCACCGCTTGCATCGAGGATAATATCTGCAACCGCATCGGCGCGGATCTCGAGATTGCACTGTTCCGCCAGCAGCGCCTGCACTGCCGCGCGATAGAGCTTGCGGTCGGCTTGCGCGCGCGGCCCCCGAACCGCCGGCCCCTTGGAGAGATTGAGAGTGCGGAATTGGATGCCGGCGCGGTCGATGGCGCGACCCATGATGCCGTCCAGCGCATCGATCTCGCGCACCAGATGGCCCTTGCCCAGCCCACCGATCGCGGGATTGCAGGACATCTCGCCGATCGTGTCGAGCCGGTGGGTGAGCAGCAAGGTGCGTGCGCCCAGCCGCGCCGCCGCGGCCGCGGCCTCGCAGCCGGCATGGCCGCCGCCCACCACGATCACGTCATAAGAAGGGGCTCGCTGCATCGCGCGCTTTTAGTCGTGGATCGCGCCCGCCCGGTCAAGTGCCCGATGCGCCGGCCAGATCTCTCGAATACACTCGTCGAATGCGTGTATTCGGCGGCGTCTCCACAATCCTGATCGTTGCCGCCCTTCAGTTCGCCGCGGGCGCCTCTGCCCAGGACGCCGGCTACACATGGCTCGTCGATCGCCAGACCTACGTGATCGACGCCGATGGGCGATGGACCGTGGTCCTCGAAGCCGAACGCAAGGCGCACGACGCCCAGTCCGCGCGCAACGGCGCACGCATCGACCTGTCCTATTCCGCCAGCTCACAAAGGATCGAGATCCTGGAGGCGGCGACGCTCAAGGCCGACGGCCGACGGCTGCCGGTCGCGGAAGAAAAGATCATCGACATCGCCCCGCAGGTTTCGCGCGAGGTCGCGCTCTACACCGACAACCGGACCCGAAGCATTGTCTTCCCGAATGTAGAGGCGGGCGACTCCATCCGCTTTGCTTACCGTCTGACGACCTTCGACCTTACATGGCCGGGCTATTTCCGGAGCATCGTGTGGCAGTCGTCGCATCGCACCAAACTATCAGAGCGCATCTTCGAGCGCCCGGCGGGCATGCCGCTTGGCGTCGAGCATCACGGTGACAACTACCGAACCGAACAAGTCGGCGAGCGCGTCCGGCAGGCCTTCTCCTGGCGCAACGAGAAATCGGTGCCGGACGAAGCAGGTTCGACATCGCCCGCCGATTGGGGACCGCGCTTCATGGTCTCAACCTTCAAATCCTACGCCGAGATCGGCGATCATTACGCAACCCTCCAGGCGAAGGCAGCGGCAGTCACACCGGACGTTGCGGCACTTGCTGCCGAAATCGTCGGCTCGACCACCGATCGCACACAACAGGCACGCCTGTTGTTCGAGTGGGTTACCCGGAACATTCGCTATGTCGCGGTATCGGTCGGGCAGGGCAAGCTGACGCCGACACCCGCTTCAGAGACGATCAGGAACCGCTATGGCGACTGCAAGGCAGTTGTCGCGCTGCTCGCCGCCCTGCTGGCAGCCAAGGACATTGCCAGCGAGCCCGCGCTCATCAACATCAATGTCGCCAGGTATGTCCTGCCCGAGACGCCGATCGCGGACTTCAATCATGTCGTTCTCTACGTCCCCGAATTCGACCGCTACCTGGAACCGACATCGCAATATTCGTCGTTCGGCACATTGCCGTGGGGCCACTACGACAAGCCGGTGCTGCTCGCCGTCGCCGGCAAGTCGCGTACCGCGCGCGTACCGCGTGAAAGAGTGGAAGACAATGTTGCCGAGACCCACACCATCGCCACGGTCTGGTCGGATGGGCGCATCACCGGAACGACCCACGAGAAGGCCAGCGGCGCCATCGCGACCGACCTCAAAACCCTCGCCGCGGGGGCGAACGAGGCCAAGGCCAAGACGCAACTTCGCCACTTCGGGACGCCCGGAACGGGCAAATGGACCAAGCGTGAAAAAGATGCCTCCGCCGCCGCCGTGGAACTGAGCGCCGAATTCAAGCTCTCCGACGAGATCGATCTCGGGGCCGGCGAGGCGCTGAGTCCGCCTGCGGGACTGCGCTTCCTTGTCCGGCCCGGCGCGTTTCTCGTCGGCACGCACGACACAGCAAGGGTGCATCCGTTCCCCTGCCATGCCGGCCGCCAAATCGAGACGATCGAGGTGATCCTGCCTGCCGGACTTCGGCCGGCACGACTGCCGGCCGACAGAAGCTGGAAGACGTCGATCGCGGAATATCGGTCGGTCTATGCCCTCCGCGGTGAAACACTCCATGTGCAGCGGGAATTCGTTGCGCATCCAGAAAGCCAGGTGTGCCGGCCGGAGCACTCGCGCGAGCTTGTCGAGTTGATGTCGAACATCCGCCGCGACCAGCGTTCCGTCGTCGTGTTCGACAAGAGCCCGTAGTGGCCTGAACTGGCAACGATCACGAGCATGGGGAGTGAGATGCAGATTTACTGGTCTCTCAAGAGCATTCCCGAACTGGCCGGACTGCCTCGCGCCGCGCGCGGTAGAACGTGGCGAGCCGTCTCCTGGAAGACCTTTCGCCATTGGCAGACATGGGCGAGCCTGGCCGGCCTGGCCCTGTGCTCGGGCCTGGGCGTGTATCTAGGTGCGCTGATCGACCCTTCGACCACTTCTCTGATGATTGGTGGTGTGGTCGCGGGTGTGCCGGCTGGCTTTGTTTATGGACAAGTCACAACCGTCATGGCCCGGCCCTACCTCCGCGCCTTCCTTGCCGCCCGGCCCTCCGACAGCGAGCCCAGCCCATAGGCCGGCACGGCCGTTGACAGCCCAATGCCCGCCGTCGAGGGTGCCGCGTGCCTCCCTTCCAGGTCCCCCTGACCGTCGGCGTGACCGGCCATCGCCAGATCGCCGGGGATTGCACCGAAGCGATCGAAGCCGCCGTCGCCGCCATCTTCGACGGCGTGCGCGCCAAGGCGCCCGATGCGCCGCTCGTCCTGCTGACCGGCCTGGCCGAAGGCGCGGACCGGCTCGTTGCCCGCCTGGCCCGCGAGCGCTTCGGCGCCGAGATCGTCGCCGTCCTGCCACGCGCCGCCGCGAGCTACCGCAGCGACTTCGCGACCGCCGAGAGCAGGGACGAGTTCGACCGCCTGCTCGGCGCGGCCCGGCTGGTCGTCACCTGTCCCGAAGACCATACCGATCCGACGGCCGGCTATGCCTGGGCCGGCAATTTTACCGCGCTTCATTCCCATCTGCTGATCGCGCTGTGGGATGGCGACGAGGCGCGCGGCGGCGGCGGCACCGCCCTGATCGTCAAGGCCAAGCTGAAAGGGCGCTACGCCGGCTGGAACAAGGGCGAGCCGCTGCAGTACGACGAGGGCGGTGCGGTCGCCCATGTGATCACGGCGCGCGCCGGCGAGGCGCCGCCGGCAAACGTCGGCCGGACCCACTGGCTCTATCCCGACGCGGCTCTGATCGGCGCCCGCGGCGGCGAGCATCGCCACGTCGCGGTGTTGTCGGCTTTCAACAATCTCAACCGCCTGCTGAAGCGCGACGGAAGACCGCGCGACTCCTGGAGCGGCAATCAGGTCGCGCCAACCGTCAATGCCCTGAAAGCGGCGACCGACCACTTCGCCAACCAGTTCCAGCGCCGGACCATCATCTCCGTGCGCCTCATGGTGCTTGCCACCTTTGTCGCCGCTCTCGCTTCGGCGCTTCAGGGCGCCCTCTCGCCGATCGTCACCGCCTCAGCGCTGGCCGCGGGACTTGCCGTGTGGATCTATTCGACCCGCAGCCGCTGGCAGCGCCTGCACGCCGACCTCCGCGCCCTGGCCGAGGCCGGCCGTATCCAGGCGGCATGGATCGCGAGCGGCCTGCCGCTTTGCGTCGCCGATCACTACCATCCCGCCCAGGCGACCTCGGTCGCCTGGATCCGCCGCGCGATCCGCACGGCTTTCCTGCTCGACGACGTCCATCGGGCGGGGGCGACGCCGTCGGCAGACGGCCGCAAGCGCCACATCGCGGCGGGGCACGCCTGGATCGACGAACAGGTCGCGTACTTTCTCGGCAATCGCGGCGTCGTCCCGCGCTATCGCCGGCAGGCCCGGCAGTTCGCCATCCTGGGACTGGTCTGTCTCGGCATCGGCCTCCTGATCGTGGCCGGCAACAAGCTGCTCGACGTCACCCACATCCAGCAGACCGTCATCGACACCGCCATGCTGCTGCAGGTCGGCCGCATCGCCTTGGCGATCACCGCCAGCGTCTCGGCCTATCAGGCCTTCATGTCGTTCGGCGATCTGCAGCGCTCGTTCGCCGTCTCGGCGCATCTCTTCAGCCTGGCGCGCGATGAAGCCCGGGCAGCCGCCGACGCCGACGATCATCCCCGCTTGATCCGCCTGCTCGTCCAGCTCGGCCGCGCCGCGCTGGTCGAGAATGTCGGCTGGGTGATCCTGCGCCGTCAGCGCCGCATGAAGCCGCCGGCGGCGTAGAACACTTCTTTCATGTCACAGTCTTCCGGACCGCGA
>JACPVT010000294.1 GCA_016191685.1 Rhodospirillales bacterium
ATAAAATGACCTTAAAACAGGCTATAAGTCCCTAAGTAAGCATCACACACGCTAAACTCATACATATTTTGAAAGTACTTGTTAAGACGCGTCGAATGATATATAACATGAGCCTCGAGGAAGGCCTTCATCGGCCCCGAGGTGGCGGAGATCGGCGAAGCCGCGGTCTCGGCGCAGACGCCCTTCAGCTCGGCCGGTTCGAGCAGCGCGGCGGCCGCGGGCTGGTGCATGGCCGAGCCCGCCACGATAGGCACGTCGGGCAGGAGTTGGCGCGCCTGACGGACGGCAAGGACAGTCGAGGCGGCATGCAGGTGGAGCACGATGACGTCGGCATTGGCGTTCTTGGCGCGCAGGATGGCCGGTGACAGATCGTTGACGGTGGGGGCGATGCTCTCCTCGAGGACCGGTGGCGTTTTCAGGTCGGCAAAAGTCCTGGCGAGCTGCTCGCGGCCGGATTGGCCGTAGGCGGTGCTCTGGTAGATGACGGCCGGCCGTTTGGCGCCGAGCTTTTCGACGACATAGCGCGCATGCGCCACCTTCACCGTGGCGTCGCTGGGAAAGAAGCGGAAGAACCACGGGTTGCCGAGCTCGCCCAGCCGCGCCGTGCCCGAGATGGTGAGTAGCGGCACGCCGCGTTCCTGGGCGAGCGGCAGCAACGCCAGCATCTGGGTGCCGAGGATCGGTCCCACGGTTGCCGGCGGAAGCACGCCGCCCATGGCGCGCTCCCAGGCCGTGACGGCGGCTTCCGGCGTCGCCGCCGTGTCAAGCACCTCGGGCCTGAGCGTCACGTCGCGAAGCTGGCCGGCCGCCAGCAGCGCGCCGTTTCTCTGGCTGGTGCCTTCCAGCGCCACGAAGCCGGTGAGCGGCACGAGCACGGGCAGGCGCAAGTCCTGCGCCGCAGCGGAACCCGCGACTAGAACGGCGAGCGCCGCCGCGGCTACTGCGCTGCGCCGCCGGCCCATGGCGACATCACCTCGTTCATGCCGGTGAGCTCCCCGGTCTTCGGATCGCGCACGATACAGCTCGGATTGGCGAAACCCAGCGGCGAGATCGGGTTGTCGACCTCGACCATCGGCAGCTTGGCTGCGATCGCCTTCTTCACGGCCTCGGGCAGGTCGCGGTTGACGCGGATCGGGCCCACGCCCGAGACGTCGATGCGCGGCTGATGGAAAGCCGCCTCGACGTCCATGCCGCGGTCGATCTGCATCAGGGCGAGTTGAGCCACCGCCGGCACGATGCGCCGGCCACCCGAGGCGCCGATGCAGAACCATGCCTTGCCGTCCCGGGCGACGACCACCGGGCAGATGTTGCAAAGCGGCTTCTTGGCCGGCGCAATCGAGTTGGGCTTGCCGGGTTCGGGATCGAACCACAGCATGCCGTTGTTCATGGTGATGCCGGTCTTGGGCAGCATCACGCCGGAGCCGAACAGCGACATCAGGGTCTGCGTCAGCGCCACCATGTTGCCTTCCGAATCGGCGGCGCAGAAATGGGTGGTGCAGGTGTCGGTGGGCTTGTCGCCCAAGGTCTTCAGCCGCTCGTCGTAGGCCTTGTGCATGCCCTCAGCGAAGGCCGTGAAGAAGGCGGCGTCCGGCGCGCCCTTGCCTTTGGTCGCGCTGCCGGCCAGTTCGATGGCGCGGCGCAGGGTCGGTCCCGCGGTGAGGCCGCCCGCCACGTTCACCGTGACACCGTTGTGCTCGAACTGGAGCGGATCGACGACGCGCGCTTCGTAGGTCCTGAGATCGTCATAGGAGATCGCCGAGCCACCCGCCTGCAGATCGGCGGCGATGTCGCGGGCGAGGCTGCCTTCGTAGAACTCGCGTGGACCGCCCTCGGCCAGGCGGCGCATCGTCTCGCCGAGATTGCCGAGCTTGAGATAGCGGGTGTTGGCCTGCCAGTCGGTCATCGGCACGCGGCCGTCGTCGCAGAGATAGGCGGCGCGCGAGGCCGGGAACTTCGAAAGGTTCCGCGCGCCCTGCGCCAGCATGACCTGCATGTACCAGTCGAGCTGCATGCCACGCTGCGCGAGTTCGACGCCGGGCGCCAGAACGTCCTTCCATTTCATCGTGCCGAAGCGCTCCAGCGCCTTGGCCAGGCCCGCGACCATGCCAGGCACGGCGATCGAGTGGTAGCCGACCTCGTTCCTCTGCTCGAGGATGTCCGGCCAGGCGAAGGGATTGGCGGGGCCGGGACCCACGATCTTGTAGACGGCGGGGTCGAGCTTGGCGGCCGACACCGGGCCGTAGTCGATCGTCCAGGCACGGCCTTCCTTGGCGCTCCAGATCGTCATGAACCCGACGCCGCCGATGCCGCTCATCCACGGCTCGACTGCGCCGATTGCCATGCCGGTGGCGACGGCGGCGTCGATGGCGTTGCCGCCCCGGCGCAGGACCGCGGCGCCGACCTCGGCGGCTCTGCAATTTTGGGCGACGACGACGCCCTTGCCGCGCACCGCCTGTTTGGTGATCCTTACCTGCCGTGTCAGCGACTCGCTCATCAACGCTCCCCGATTTGAGGGGCGACTGTAGCGGGGCCTGATTTCGCCACAAACCCCGTTAGACTGCAGGGCGGACGGGCCGAGAGGGATTGTCCGAGAAAGATTGCAGGCGTGACGGAACTGAACCAGACCGACCTGCGGGTGCTCACGACAGGCAACAAGCGCGCGTGGGACACCTTTGTCGCCGCTGCCGCGCCGGTCATCAACGCCGTGGTGCGCCGGGCCATGGCTTCCTATCGGCTGGGCGAAGAGGACGCCATGGACGCCGCCCAGGACGTCTTCGTCCGTCTCTGCGCCAACGACTTCCGGCTGCTCAAGACCTTCGACCCGGCACGGGCGGGCCTCGCCACCTGGCTGGCCGTGGTCTCGCGCTCGGCGGCCGTCGACCATGCCCGCCGCCGCCGCCAGAGCACCCTGCCGATCGACGACGTGCCGGAAGCTGCCCTGGCCGTCGAGGACCGCCACATTGAAAAAATCAAGATTCCCCAAGGGCTTCTGACCGAGCGTCAAACCTTGATTCTGAAGTGTCTCTACGACGAGGAGCGCGACGTCGCCGAAATCGCGGTTTTGCTCAAAATCGACGCCCAAACCGTCCGCAGCACCCACCACAAGGCCCTGCTGCGGCTGCGGGCCCACTTTGGCGAGGAGATCCCGTGATTGGGGGATGAAGCGGCCTTTTCTGACGTAATCTCAGTGGGAGAAGATTATGACGACGCAGCGTGGACCCAGGACCGACAAGGAGCTGTGGCGGAGCCTCGCCCCGGACC
>JACPVT010000295.1 GCA_016191685.1 Rhodospirillales bacterium
AGGGCCGCGGGAAATTGCCCGGCTTCTTGGGGGCGAGCGACATCAGCGCATAGTCGCTCATGCCGTGATAGCCGCCCTCGAATTTCAGGATCTTGTCGCGCTTGCGGAAGGCGCGCGCGGCCCGCATGGCGTAGAGGTCGGCCTCGGTGCCGGAGCAGACGAAGCGCACCTGGTCGGCGCAGGGCACTGCCTCGACGATCGCGTTCGCCAGCGCAATGCCGTGGCGGTTGTTGCCGAAGAAGGTGGTGCCGAGCGGCACCTGGGCCTGTACCGCCGCCGTCACCTCGGGATGGGCATGGCCCACGAACATCGGCCCCGAACCCAGCAGGAAGTCGACATACTCCTTGCCGGCCTCGTCCCAGATCCGCCCGCCTTTCCCCTCCTTCAGGATCACCTCGGCCGGCATGTTGCCGAAGCTGCCGCCCGGCAACACGCGCTTGGCGGTTTCGACGAGATCGTTGGTGGGATCGACGGGGGTCTGGACGTTCATGTTGACCTACTCAATGGGGACGAAGATGGAATGGCGCAGCTTGCCCTCGATGGCTTTCGAGAAGTGGCCCTTGCCGTGCGTGTCCTCGACCAGGATGACCTCGCCCGCGCCGATGATGCGGGTCTCGCCGTCGCTCGCCTGGATCGAGACGCCGGCGTCGAGGTTGATGATGTACTGCCGGCGCGGCGCGGGATGCCACTCGTAGTCGTAGGTGCCCGGAGTCTCGCGGAAGATAATGCCGGTCGCCGGCAGCATCGCCGAGGTCTTGCCGCCGCGGCCTTCGTTCTTCCATTCGACTTCGATGTCACGGAAGTGAGTTTCGCCTTTTGCGTCGACATATAGGTTATGGATGCGCATGAATTTTTCTCCCGCTTGCCGTTTCCGGCATGGAGCTTAGAACGAAAGCATGCTCAGGAAACCCATCGAGGCCGCCCTTTTCGACATGGACGGTCTGCTGCTCGACACCGAGGCGCTCTATATCCAGGCCATGCAGACAGCGGCCCGTCGGCTCGACCTCGAAATGCCGCTCACCCTCTGCCACGCGATGGTCGGCGTGCCCGGCCGCGAATGTAATCTGATGATCCAGGAGTTCTACGGCGAAGGCTTCAGCATCGAGGTCTTTCGCAGCCACTTCTCTACCAATATCCGGGAACTCCTCGACGAGCGCATTCCGGTGAAACCCGGCGCCGTCGAACTGCTGGACTTCCTGGCGGCGCGCGGCGTGCCCTGTGCCGTCGCCACCTCGGCCGGCCGCGCCACCGCCGAGCATCATCTCGGCCGCGCCGGGCTGCTCGACCGCTTCCAGGCGCTGGCGACGCGCGACGATGTCCCCCGTGCCAAGCCGGAACCCGACGTCTATCTCGAGGCGGCCCGCCGCCTGGGTGTCGCACCCGCGCGCTGCGTCGCCTTCGAGGATTCCAATGTCGGTCTCACCGCCGCTCATGCGGCGGGCACAATGGCCTTCTTTGTACCCGACATCCTCCAGCCGTTGCCCGAGGTCCGCGACAAGTGCGTGCGCGTACTGGGCGACCTGCACGAGGCACGTCGCATTCTCGAAGCCGCGCTCCAGACAACGACAGGAGCAATCGCATGGAAATGATTCGACACAACCCCGCGGCGGGCATTTATCCGGCGACGCCCGACTATGTGCACGCGCTCGAGGTGCGCAATCCGACCCGGTTCCTCTATGTCAGCGGCACGATGGGTCTGGACGCGCGGGGCGTCGCCGGCAAGACCCTCACCGAGCAGGTCGCGCTGGTCTGGTCCAATATAGGCACGATCCTGGCCAGCGCCGGCATGTCGGTCGACAACATCGTCCGCGTCACCAGCTACCTGCGCGATGCGTCATACGCCGAGGAAAACCAGAACGCGCGCGTGGCGGCGCTCAAGGGTCGCGTCGTCCCGACGACGGCCATCGTCGTCCAGACGCTGGTTGCCGACTGGCTGGTCGAGATCGAGATCGTGGCCGTCGCCTGAGCGGACCCGGCCTAGAACTTCTCGACCCACGGCCTGATCTCGACCTCCCAGCTCCAGGCGCTGCGGTGCTGCTGCAGCGTGGCCCAGTAGGTCTCGGCGATGGCGTCGGGGTCGAGCAGGCTGTCGGGTGCATCGGCCGGCACCGGCCGCTGGGCGCTCCTGATGCCGCCGTCGATCACGAAGTGAGCGACATGGATGCCCTTGGGTGAAAGCTCGCGGGCCATCGATTGCGCGAGGCCGCGCAGTGCGAACTTGCCCATGGCGAAGGTGGCCGACAGCGCGAAGCCCTTTACGCCCGCGGTGGCGCCGGAGAGCAAGACCGCTCCATGATTCTTAGGCAGCATGCGCTTCACGGCCTGCTGGGAAACCAGAAAAGCGCCGAAGGCGCTGATCTCGATGGCGCGCTTGACATCGTCGGGTGGCAGGTCGACCAGCGCACCCCTCACCCGGTTACTGGCGTTGTAGACGACGACATCGGGCGTCCGGTCCTTGGCGTCGAGCGCCTCGAACAGGGCGGCAACTTCCGCCGGATCGGCGGCGTTGCAGGCATGAACCTCGGCGCGTGTTTCTTTCGCAAGTGCAGCAAGCTTGTCGGTCTGGCGCGCGGCCAGCGCGACCGCGAGACCGTGGCCGGCAAACAGGCGCGCCAGCGAGGCGCTGAGCCCCGGGCCGGTGCCGACGATCAGCGCAGTGCGGTATTTCGGCTTTTCCATGAGGTCCTCGCGTTGCCCGGGATTCCACGCGGGTATACGCTGATTGGCAATAGGGAAAGGAAACAACCATGGACCAGGCTCAGCCTGTCGGCCGCATCGACGTCATCTCCGACGCGATCTGTCCCTGGTGTTACATCGGCAAGCGCCAGCTCGAGCGCGCGCTCGACATCCTCGCCGCCAAGCATTGTGCCGTCACCGTCGCCTGGCATCCTTTCCAGCTCAACCCCGAGATGCCGCCCGAGGGTGTCGAGCGCAAGCAGTACCGCATCGCCAAGTTCGGCAGCCTCGAGCGCTCGCAGCAGCTCGACCAGCGCATCACCGAGACCGCGGCCACCGTCGGCCTCGAATTCCATCTCGATCGGATCACCCGCACGCCCAACACCGTGGACGCGCACCGGCTGATCCGCATGGCCGGAAAGAAGGGCGTGCAGGACGGCGTCGTCGAGGCGCTGTTCGAGGGCTATTTCTGCAATGGCGCCGACATCGGCGATCGGCAGGTCCTGGCCACCCTCGGCGCCGAGGGCGGTCTCGACCGCGACGAGGTGCTGGCAATGCTGGCGGGCGACGAGGGGCGCAAGGAAGTGCTGGCCGGCGACCAGATGGCGCGCAACGCCGGCATCCAGGGCGTGCCGAGCTTTGCCCTGCAGGGCCATGTCCTGTTCTCCGGCGCCGTGCCGGCCGAGGAGATGGCGCAGGCCTTCACCCGCGCCTGGGAAATCCTGAAGAACCGCGCCGCCTGATCGCGCGGCCGGTTCAGTTCGCGCCGCGCCCCGCGCTCATGGTGGGCGACGACAGCGGCCCCTTGACCGTCATGACGTAATCAGCCGGGCCGCGCCTTCCGGTGTCGATGCCGATCGTGGTGTCGGTGGTTGCCGCCGTCAGGCTGTTGTGACTGGTGACGAGAGCCACCGCGTTCTGGCCCTGGACCGTATGATTCTGCAGGCTGAGCGTGCCGCCGCCGAGGCGAAGCTCGCCGGCGACGGTGCTCTGGTGGTTGATGAAACCCTGCAGAACCGCCTGGTTGACGCCCTTTTTTCATTTTTTAATTATGTATTAGAAGATTGCCCTTTCAAAAACTCTTCTTAAGCATTCACTTTTAAAAAAATACATGGGTTTTTCCAT
>JACPVT010000296.1 GCA_016191685.1 Rhodospirillales bacterium
CCTGCCCGCGCTGGCGCTGGGCCCCATCGCCGAGCATCTGGCGCTGCTTGCCGGCACGTTGTTCTGAGAGGCGTCGTCATGAGCAAGAAAGCCAGGCAGCCGTCCCTGTTCGACGCTGCGATCCTGAAGCCCGCGCTGGTGGAGAGCTTCACCAAGCTCGACCCGCGTGAACTGGTCAAGAACCCGGTCATGTTCACGGTCGAGCTGGTGGCGCTGGCCGCCACCGTGCTCACCGTACGCGATCTCGTCACCGGCGTTCCCAGCAGCGGATTCCAGGTCCAGATCGTGGTCTGGCTGTGGGTCACCGTGCTGTTCGCCACTTTCGCCGAAGCCGTCGCCGAGGGGCGCGGCAAGGCCCAGGCCGATACCCTGCGCCGCATGCGCAGCGAGACCATGGCCAAGGTCCTGCTGGGCGTCGGCGACACGTTCGAGCCCAGGCGGGCCCACACGCTGCAGGTCGGCGAGAAGGTGCTGGTCGAGGCCGGCGACCTGGTGCCGGGCGACGGCGAGATCATCGAGGGCGTGGCCACCATCGACGAATCGGCCATCACCGGCGAGTCCGCACCCGTGATCCGCGAGGCGGGCGGCGACCGCTCGGCGGTGACCGGCGGCACGCGCGTTCTCTCCGACCGCATCAAGGTGCGCATCACGGCCGAGCAGGGCGCGAGCTTCCTCGACCGCATGATCGCCCTCGTCGAGGGCGCCGCGCGGCAGAAGACGCCGAACGAGCTGGCGCTTTCCGTGCTGCTGGCGGGACTGACGCTGATCTTCGTGCTGGCGGTCGTCACGATCCCGAGCTTCGCCGCCTATGCCGGCGGTACCGTCTCCGTCGTGGTGCTGATCGCGCTGTTCGTGACCCTGATCCCGACCACCATCGGCGCGCTGCTGTCGGCCATCGGCATTGCCGGCATGAACCGGCTGGTGCGTTTCAACGTGCTGGCAACCTCCGGCCGCGCCGTCGAGGCGGCGGGCGACGTCGACACGCTGCTGCTCGACAAGACGGGCACCATCACGCTCGGCAACCGCCATGCCACGCAGATCATCGCCGTGACCGGCATTGACGAGAACGAGGTGGCGCGCGTCGCTCAGCTTGCCAGCCTCGCCGACGAGACGCCCGAGGGCCGCTCGATCGTCGTGCTGGCCAAGGAGAAGTATGGATTGCGCGGCCTCGATGTGGCCGACCTGCATGCCAGGTTCGTGCCCTTCACGGCCCAGACCCGCATGAGCGGCGTCGACCATGAAGGCGCGGTGATCCGCAAGGGCGCCGTCGACGCCGTCATCGCTCATGCCCGCGCGCTCGGTGTTACGCCGCCGGTCGACGAGGTCGAGCGCATCGCCACCTACATCGGCAAGGAGGGCGGCACGCCGCTCGCCGTCTCCCAAAACGGCTGCATCCTGGGCGTCGTCTACCTGAAGGACATCGTGAAGGGCGGCATCCGCGAGCGCTTCTCGGAACTGCGGGCCATGGGCATCCGTACGGTGATGATCACCGGCGACAACCCGCAGACGGCGGCCGCCATCGCCGCCGAGGCCGGCGTCGACGATTTCCTGGCCCAGGCCACGCCCGAGGCCAAGCTGCGCTTGATCCGAGAGGAGCAGGCCAAGGGCAAGCTGGTGGCGATGTGCGGCGACGGCACCAACGATGCGCCCGCGCTCGCCCAGGCCGATGTCGGCGTGGCCATGCAGACGGGCACGAATGCCGCGCGAGAAGCCGGCAACATGGTCGATCTCGACAGCGATCCGACCAAGCTCATCGAGATCGTGGCGATCGGCAAGCAGCTCCTGATGACGCGCGGCGCGCTCACCACCTTCTCGATCGCCAACGACGTGGCGAAGTACTTCGCCATCATCCCGGCGATGTTCATCGCCTTCTACCCGCAGCTC
>JACPVT010000336.1 GCA_016191685.1 Rhodospirillales bacterium
CGGTTGTGCGCGAAACCGGCCAGGATCGCCATCGTGGTGTCATGATCGAACAGATAGGCGTCGTCCACCTGCGGCACGTGTTCGGTCTGCATGCTGAACGCCGGCACCTCCATGTCGGTGTCGATGCCGAACAGCTGGCGGGCGGAAACCTTGATATCCGGCACGCCCGACACGTTCTGCTGGGCCGCGGTCGTCGTAGAGGCCATCACACGAATTCCTACAAAACAAAGCCCGCCAAATTGCGGGCAAAGCCAGTCTCGCAGGCCATTTTGTGCACCGCAAGCGGCCAATTGGCAGGGCAGCCGCGACAGGCCGGAATCACTCCACTGGAAGGTTTTCCGAGGCCCGCAGAGTGGAATAGGCGGCGTTGATTTCCTTCAGTTTTTCCTCGGCCTCGCGGGCCCCGCCATTGGCATCGGGATGGTGCAGTTTCACCAGTTCCTTGTAACGAGATTTCACTTCCGCCTGGGTCAACGGCCATGAAAGTTCAAGCACGTCGAGGGCGCTGCGCTCGGCCGAGGTCAGTTGTTCGCTGCCATCCTGGATCGGTGGCGGCTTTTCACCAAGGCCGGCGTCGTCGGCCAGGCCGAACGGGTCGTTGATCTGGGCATAGGGATTGCCGCTGCGCCGGGCACCGAGCGGCCAGACCGGGCGGCGCCAGGTCGTGTCGGCCCGGATATGGGCCTCGATCTGGTCGGCGCCGAGGCCGGCGAAATAGTCCCATTTCTTGTTGTAGTCGCGGACATGCTCGAGACAGAACCAGCGATACTCGGTCAGCCGGTCGCGGGCCCACGGGGCGCGGTATTCGCCCTGCAGCCCGCAGCCCGGCGCCTCGCAGACGCGCTGGTGCAGCTGCGCGCCGCCGGTCGCCATCAAGGGTTTCGCTCGCCGTCGAGACATTAGGCTAATATGTGTTCAACGGTTTTGCCGGGCAAGTGAGGCGAGTGATGGGCAAGGTGGCAATGGCGATTGACAGCAAGCTCCGGCAGCGATTTGCGCCGGTGCGCCTGGCCGTATCCGACGACTCGGCGCGACATCATGGCCATGCCGGCTGGCGCGAGGGCGGCGAGACGCATTTCAACGTCGAGATCGTGTCGGCCGCCTTCGAGGGCCAGAACCGCGTGGCGCGGCAGCGTCTGGTCTATGCCACGCTGAAGGACGAACTCGATGCCGGCCTGCATGCGTTGGCGCTCGTCACCTTGACGCCGGCCGAGGATGCGGCGCGGCGCTAGCTAGTCTTCCATCTCCACTTCCTTGCCGGCCGCTGCGGCGCGAACCGCCTCGGCGTCGGGACCGGTGTAGAAATCGGGCGCCCAGCGTTTCACGACGGCCCCGTCGGCCGCCCAGGCGTGGCAGGTATCGATGACGTAGGGCCTGCGGCGGGGTTTGGGCGGGGCATCGGCCGTTGCCGGCTCGGGTGGGTTGCCGCTCTTGGCGAGATGGGCGCGGCTGAGTTCGCGCGCCTTGCCCGACGACATGGTCTGGAACGCCGTGGTGGCGACCGGGCCCAGCAGCTCGACGATGTGGGTGCAGCCGTGGATGCCGCCCAACCTCTCGCGGACGGCGCGATGAAAGCCGCCGCCGATCCTGAGGCCGATCAGCTTCCTGAAGTCGGGCGCGATGTCGCCGCACATCCGGTACGGCGACTTGTCCGTCACCGCCTCGACATCGACGATTTTGAACGCCTGGTCGACCGTGAGGCGGATCGACATGTCGTGCACGAAGTCGCCGGGCTTGAGCGCGCCGCGCCATTCGTTGGCGTGATCGTAGGTTTTCTCGTCGGTGATGCGACCCTCGATGTCCCACAGCCCGTCGTCGCGGAAGAAGCCCTGGCAGACGACGCGGCGCGTATGCAGGTGCTGTCGCCCGATCGGCGGCGAAAGCGGCATGATTGAACCCCTCGCGGAAAGACTTCGGTGAATGCTACCCGGCTTGTATGGCGGCGGGCGGCACGATGCGCAACTCGGCGATGCGCGTGCCTTCGCGCTTCAGAATTTCGAAGCGAAATCCGTAAAATGCATAGGTTTGGCCGACTTCCGGAATGCGGCGGGCCTCGTGCAGCACCAGCCCGGCGATGGTGATGGCGACATCCTGCGGCAGGCTCCAGCCGAACTCGCGATTGAGGTCGCGGATCGGCACGTCGCCCTGGCAGATCATGCTGCCATCCTCGCGGCGGACCACGCCGCGCTTGATGGCATCGTGCTCGTCTTCGATGTCGCCCACGATCTCCTCGATGATGTCCTCGAGCGTGACGATGCCGCGCAGCGCGCCATATTCATCGACGACGATGGCGAAGTGCTCGTGCCGGGCGCGGAACGCCTCGAGCTGGTCGAACAGGACGGTCGATTCCGGGATGAACCAGGGTGGTGTCGAGACGTCGTCGATCCGCACCGCCTCGGGACCGCCGGCGGCCTTGACCGCCCGGAACAGGTCCTTGGCATGGACGACGCCCACGACGTTGTCGGGCTGACCGCGGTAGACCGGGATGCGGGTATAGGGTGCCGCCAGCACCTGGCTGACGATATCGTCGGTGGGCTGGTCGGCGTCGATGACGACGACGTTGCCGCGATGGGTCATGACGTCGCCCACCGTACGGTCTCCGAGTTCGAGGACCGAGCGCAGCATCGCCTTCTCGTGCGGGGCATCGGCATCGCCCTCGCCCTGGCCATGCATTTCGATGGCGCCGCGGAGCAGTTCATTGTGCTCGCTGGCGTCGTGCGTGTGGTCGGTCTGCACGCGCATCAACCCGAGGAAAAAACGCGAGACCGAGGCGACGCCGCGCGCCATCGGCCCCAGGATCGCCAGGGTGACGACTATGGACGGCGCCAGGATGAGTGCGACGCGGTCGGCGCGCAGCAACGCCCAGGTCTTGGGCATGACTTCGGCGAAAATCACGACCAGCACGCCGATCGCGATGGTTGCGTAGACGACACCGGCCGCTCCGAACAGCGCCGTGAGCACGGCCGTCGTGAGCGATGCCGAGAAGATGTTCACCACGTTGTTGCCGAGCAGGACCGCGCTCACCGTCTCGTCCTTGCGATCGAGCAGGCCGTTGACCAGCGCCGCCCGCCTGTTGCCCTGCTGGGCCAGCCGGTGCATGCGCTGGCGCGAGGCGCCGGTAATCGCCGTCTCCGCCGCCGACAGGTAGGCCGCCAGCAACAGGCAGAGCAGAACCAGGGGGCCGGCGACGTAGAGCGGCACGTCGAGTTGCAGGTCGGGTTCCATGGGCTAGGCCGCGACTGCGTCGACGAGAAGACCGTGCAGGACCGCTTCGTCGACATCGCGGCTCACGAATGCCTTGCCGATGCCGTGGGCCAGGACGAAGGCGAGCTTGCCGTTCTCGGCCTTCTTGTCGCCGCGCATGTGCCCGATCAGGCGGGCGGCATCCCAGACGCGCCGGTTGTCGCCGCCGATCGAGCGCAGGCGCATCGGCAGCCCGACTCCCGCCAGATGGGTGCGCACGCGCCGGGCGTCCGCCGCCGGACAGAGGCCGAGCCGGACCGACAGGTCGAAGGCCATCGCCATGCCCGTGGCCACCGCCTCGCCGTGCAGCAGGTCGGGTCCGAAGCCGGTCTCGGCCTCCAACGCGTGACCGAAAGTATGGCCGAGATTGAGGAGCGCCCGCAGGTCGGTGGTCTCGCGCTCGTCGGCGGCGACGATGCGTGCTTTGGAAAGGCAGCTCTGCTCGATCGCATGGGTGCGGGCGGTGGCGTCGCCGGCCAGGACCGCCGCGCCGTTCTTCTCGCACCAGCCGAAGAATCCCGGATCGTCGATCAATCCGTATTTGGCGACTTCGGCATAGCCCGCCAGCAGCTCGCGCCGGGGCAGGGTATCGAGCACGGCGGTATCGGCCATCACCAGCCGCGGCTGGTAGAAGGTGCCCACGAGATTCTTGCCGTGGCGGGTGTTGATGCCGGTCTTGCCGCCGACCGAGGAGTCGACCTGCGCGAGCAGCGTCGTTGGTACCTGGATGAAATCGACGCCGCGCAGCAGCACCGAGGCCGCGAAACCGGTGAGGTCACCGACCACGCCACCGCCCAGTGCCACCAGCGTCGACTTGCGGTCGGGATGGCTGTCGAGCAGGTCATTCATCAGGCGGCCGAAGGAGGCGAATTCCTTGCTGCTCTCGCCGGCGGGAACTGTCACGGAAGCCGTCTTGATACCGGCCGCCTTGAAGGATGCCGCAAGGCGCGCGCCGTAGATTGGCGCCACCGTCTCGTCGCTCACGATGGTGACTCGAGGCGCCGCCAGCAGCGGACGCGACAACTCGCCGGCGCGGTCGATCAGGCCGGGCCCGATGGCGATGTCGTAGCCACGGCCGGCAAGGTCGACGCGGACGGTGCGAAGCTCGCTCATGCCGGCGTGTCCGTCGGCTGGGTCTGCAGGTAAGTGCGCAAGGCCTCGATCGTCTGCTCGGTCGTTCGGTCGGCAGGCTGGGCGGTCGAATCGACGACGATGTCGGCCTCGGCGTAGACGGGATAGCGCTGTGTCATCAGGTTGCCGAGAATCTCCTTGGGATCGCCTTGACGCAAGAGCGGCCGATGGGCCCGCCGCCGGACGCGCTCGAACAGGACGTCGAGATCGGCGCGCAGCCACACTGTCACTGCCTTGGCGCGCATCAAGGCCCGCGTTTCGGCGTCCATGTAGGCGCCGCCGCCGGTCGACAGCACGTGCGGCGGCTCGTCGAGCAGGCGGGCGATGACGCGGCGCTCGCCGGCGCGGAACTCGGCTTCGCCGTACTTGTCGAAGAATTCACCGATGGTGCAGCCGGCGGCATGCTCGATTTCATCGTCGGCATCGACGAATGGCAGGCCAAGGCGCACGGCCAGCCGCTTGCCGATGGCGCTTTTGCCGGCGCCCATCAGGCCGACAAGGGCGACGGTGCGTGGCACGGAGAAGGGCGGAGAGGCGTCCATGACGAACTGCAAGCATGCATGTCGCCCATTCTGCCCGTCGTTTCAAGCGACCGGCTTCCGTGGCAAATGCCTCCGGGCAATTGCCGCTTGGGCGGCGTCCGGCTAGTTTGCCCGCGCCGTGGCCATGTTTCGCTCCCGCAACCATTTTCGCGTCCCCACCCTGAGGCTTGGCCCGGTGGTGGTGGTCGTCGTCGTCGGGCTGTTGATCGCCGGTCTGGTGGCTCTGGCTGTCATCGAACCACGCCCGCCGCTACGGCATTTCGAGGTGCCCGTGTCCAATGAACGCTTTGCGCGCTAGCCTTCTGTCCGCCGTGGCGATCGGCGTGGCCTCGATCGCGCTGGCGGCCTGGGCTCAGGCCATCGATTTCGACAGTCGCTCGACCGGCTTCCTCTCGGTGAGTACCGGCGGCATGCCGCCGGATGCGTGGGCCGGCACGTCGCTAGCCACGGCAAAGCGGCTGGTTTCGGCGCTGCCGGCCGCCCCGCGCAGCCGCGCGCTTCGCGACGTGCAGTTCAAGGTGATGGTGAGCCAGCTCAATCCGCCACCGCCCGACGGCAGCCCGCCACCCAGCCTGTTCGCCCGCAAGGTCGACCGCCTGGCCGCGATGGGCGAGGCCGAGAGCCTGAATGAGATGGTGCGGTCGGCGGGCGGTTATGCCGATCCGGCGATTGCCGCCACCGTGGTCGACTCCCTGATGATGGCAGGAGAAAAGGAAGGCGCCTGCGCCATCGCGCGCAGCCATCCGCTCGTCGAGCCGTTCAAGCGCCGGGCCGCCGTGGCCTGCATGGTCGCGGCCGGCGACAACGCCGGCGCCATGGCCGCCGCGGCGGCGCTGCGCGGCAACGATCCGCTGCTGGCCAAGCTGGTCGAGGTCGCGGCCGGCGGCCTGCCGCCGTCGGCGGCACCGCCGACGCAGCTCGATGGCCCGGCGATGGTCATGCTCGACCTCGCCTATGTGCAGCCGCCGACATCTTCACTCAAGACGACGCAGCCGCCGCTGATGCGCTCGCTGGTTGCCCATCGCACGCTGCCGATGCCGATGCGGCTCGACATCGCCGAACGCGGCGAGGCATGGGCCATCATCGAGGCGACGAAGCTCGGCGATCTCTATATCGAGGCCCTGCGCGACCGCGTCGTGTTGCCGCCGGCGATGGCGCGCCGCGCCAAGCTCGTCTACGACGCGCGCCGTGCCGCCAACCCGCAGGAAGTCGTGAATTCCATCATCGCGGTCTACGGCGAGGCGCGCGGCAGTGCGCTGTTTCCCACCATCGCGCGCGCCAGCGCCGCCGGGCTGCTCAACATTCCGGCACAGCCGCAGTTCGCCAATATCGCCCAGGAGGCGATGCGTGGGTTCCTGTTGCTGGGCGACAAGCAGCAGACCAAGGCGTGGACGAAGCTCGCTCTCACCGCTGCGCGCGACAATGCCCGCGCCATGAACGCGCTCGACCGGTTGATGCCGCTGGTCGCCATCGCCGGCGTCGACGATCCCAAGCAGTTGCCGGCCGCCGAGGTCAATCGCTGGTACGAGGTGATGCGTCAGGACGACGCTGCACGCGCGCCGCTGCGCGGCTACCTCCTGCTCGAGCTGTTCCGCGCCACCGGTATCGACGTGCCGCGGGGCACGACCCAATTGCCCGAAACGCCGCCTGCCAACGTCCGCCTGGTCTCGCCCTCCGCCGCCACCATGCAGGCGTTGCAGGCCGCGGCTTCGGGGCGGCGACGTGCCGAGACGGCGCTGCTGGCCTCGATCGCGGTCGGCGAGACGCCGCTGGTCGAACTGCATCCCGCGGCGGTCGGTGCCATCGTGCGGGCATTGCGTGCGGTCGGCGAGGATCACGCCGGACGGCTGTTCGCGGTCGAGACGGCGATCGCTCACGGGCTGTGAAGCGCAGGCCCGCCCCGCCATTGGCCCGCGAGGCCGAGGCATTCATCGAAATGCTGACGGCGGAGCGCGGCGCTTCGAAGAATACCGAGACGGCCTATCGCGGCGACCTCCAGGATCTTCTGACCTTTCTCGGCCGCCGCAAACAGGGGCCGGTGACCGCTGACGCTGCGGCACTGCGCGCCTATCTGAAAGCGCTCGACTACCTCGGCATGACGCCGCGCACGGTGGCGCGCCGGCTGTCGGTGATGCGCCAGTTCTTCCGCTTTCTCCTGGCCGAGCGGCTGCGCGACGACGATCCGGCGAGCACGCTCGATTCACCGCGTCTGGGAAGGTCGTTGCCCAAGGTGATGTCGCGCGTCGAGGTCGACCGGCTGATCGAAGCCGCGCAGGCCAAGGGCGCCGCCGATGGCGGCCGTATGGAGACCCTGCTTGAGATTCTTTACGGGTCGGGACTGCGCGTATCGGAGCTGGTGGCGCTGCCGCTGGCCGCGGCCGAACGCGATCCCACCATGCTGGTGGTGCGCGGCAAGGGTGACAAGGATCGACAGGTGCCGCTGTCCGATCCGGCGCGTGTCGCCATTGCCAAATGGCTGCATATCCGCGCTGGCGCGCTCGCCGAGGGCGAGACCTCGCGCTATCTCTTCCCGTCGCGCGGCCGGACCGGGCATCTGACGCGTCAGCGGTTCGCCCAGCTATTGAAGGAGGCCGCGCTGGCGGCCGGCATCGCTCCGGCGCGGGTATCGCCGCACGTCTTGCGCCATGCTTTCGCCAGCCATTTGTTGGAGGCCGGCGCCGACCTGCGCAGCGTGCAGCTCATGCTGGGTCATGCCGACATCGCGACGACCCAGATTTATACGCATGTCGTGCCCGAAAAGTTGCGCGCGCTTGTGGAAGATCATCATCCGCTGGCCCGCCGCAAGCGCAGGCCGGCCGGTTGACAGGATTCCGATGCCGGGCGACACCTAAATTCAATGACCACCTATCTCGAATTCGAGAAGCCGATCGCGGAGCTCGAAAGCAAGATCTCCGAACTCAGGCATCTTCCCAACAGCGGCGACGTCGACATTGCCGAGGAAGTGATGCGCCTGCAGGTCAAGGTCGACAAGCTTCTGCGCGCGACCTATGCCAAGCTGACGCCGTGGCAGAGGGTGCAGGTCGCGCGGCATGCCGAACGGCCGCACGCCCAGCGCTATATCGACCGGCTGATCTCGAGCTACATGCCGCTCGCCGGCGACCGCACCTTCGGCGAGGACGCCGCCATCGTGGGCGGTGTCGGCCGGCTGGACGGCCGCAGCGTGGTCGTGCTCGGCCAGGAAAAGGGCGACGATACCGAAGCGCGCATCAAACATAATTTCGGCATGGCGCGGCCGGAGGGATATCGCAAAGCACAGCGCCTGATGAAGCTTGCCGACCGCTTCGGCATGCCGGTGGTGACCCTGGTCGATACCCCCGGCGCCTATCCCGGCGTCGATGCCGAGGCTCGCGGCCAGGCTGAGGCGGTGGCGAGCACCATCGACACTTGCCTCTCTCTCGGCGTGCCGCTGATCAGCGTGATCATCGGCGAGGGTGGCTCGGGCGGGGCGCTCGCCATCGCCTCGGCCGATAAGGTCTATATGCTGGAGAATTCCATCTACTCGGTGATCACGCCGGAGGGCTGCGCCTCGATTCTGTGGCGTGACGGCGCCAACGCCCAGGATGCGGCCGAGGCGATGAAGGTGACGGCGGCCGACCTCAAGAAGCTCGAGGTGATCGACGAGGTCATCCCGGAGCCCATGGGCGGCGCCCATCGCGGTGCCGACGAGACCATCGACCTGGTGGGCAAGGTGATATCCGAGGCCTTGAACGAGCTCGGCAATCTCGATGGCGATACGCTGCGCAGCCGGCGGCAGGACAAATTCCTGGCGATGGGCAAGAAGGGCCTCTGATCCCTTTGCCGCTGCGTCTCAGCGTTCTCGACCAGTCGCCGATCGCCAAGGGCCGCACACCGGCAGATGCGGTGCGTGAAACGCTCGAACTGGCGCAGCTCTGCGACCGCCTGGGCTATGTGCGCTACTGGCTGGCCGAGCATCACGGCAGCGAGGCGCTGGCGGGCTCG
Source organism: Rhodospirillales bacterium (assembly GCA_016191685.1). Taxonomy (GTDB): domain Bacteria; phylum Pseudomonadota; class Alphaproteobacteria; order Reyranellales; family Reyranellaceae; genus Reyranella. The sequence goes on from JACPVT010000336.1 coordinate 8,898, forward strand.
ACGCCTGAGGTGCTGATCACCCGCGTCGCCGGCCTCACCGAGCGTATCCGTGTCGGTTCGGGTGGCGTGATGTTGCCGCACTACAGCGCCTACAAGGTCGCGGAAAACTTCCGCATGCTGGAGACGCTGTTTCCCGGCCGCATCGACCTCGGCATCGGTCGTGCGCCGGGCAGCGATCAGCGCACCATGCGGATCCTGGCTGACGGCAAGCCCAACTGGAGCAGCGCCGACAATTATCCGGTCCAGGTTCGCGATCTCGTGGCATGGCTCAGCGATGCGCTGCCCGACGGCCATCCCGGCCGCGGCGTCACCGCCCAGCCGGTGGGAGAAAGCGCGCCTGACGTCTGGCTGCTCGGCTCGAGCGACGACAGCGCGGCGCTCGCCGCCCACTTCGGCCTGCCGTTCTGCTTCGCCCATTTCATCAATCCCGATGGCGGTGACGGCGTGACGCGCGCCTATCGTGCCCACTTCAGGCCGTCGGCGCTGCGTGCCGAGCCGATGCCGCTGATGGCGATGGGCGTTCTGTGCGCGGAGACCGACGAGGAAGCCGACCTGCTGGCCAAGAGCCGCGACGTCTGGGCGATGCGGCTCCGCACCACCGGCAATCCCGGCCCCATACCCTCGGTCGAGGAGGCGCTGGAAGTCGCCGGGGATCCGCGCGTGGAAACCCTCCTCGCGTCGATGCGCCGCCGCTCGCTCGTCGGCTCGCCCAAGACGGTTCGCGCCGGCCTCGAGGAACACGCCGCCCGCTACCAGGTCGACGAGATCATGGTGGTGACGATCTGTTTCGATTTCGCGAAGCGCAAGCGCTCCTATGAGCTGATTGCCGCGGAATTCGGCATCACGGCGCCCTAGCGGGTGCCGGCCGTCGGCTTCCAGCTCGGGGCGGATAGCGACTCGGCGAAGTTCGTGAACATGAGATTGAACGCGATGCTGATACGCTCTGTCGTGCCTTCGTTGGAAGGAACGTGGTGCCGGAGCCACGACGGGAATATCACCATGCGGCCCGCCGGAGTTTGCGTGATGGCGGCGTTGCCGGTGAGGCGGCCGAGCTTGGCGGTCGGCGGAAGTATC
>JACPVT010000337.1 GCA_016191685.1 Rhodospirillales bacterium
CTACAAACACTCGAAGCCGGTGCTGAAGACTTTCCCGACGACGGGGCCAGCGGTCGTTCAGGGCCCGGGGGAGAACGCCGGGGTGCTCCGTCTCCCCGGAGGCTGGGCGGTCGCGTTCAAGATCGAGTCCCACAACCATCCCTCGGCAGTGGAGCCCTACCAGGGGGCCGCCACCGGCGTGGGAGGCATCCTGCGCGACGTGTTCACCATGGGCGCGCGCCCGGTGGCGAACATGAACGCGCTGCGTTTCGGCCGACCCGATCATCCGAAGATGAAGCACCTTGTGCAGGGCGTCGTAGCAGACGTCAGGCAGCATGTGGCCGATGGTCGAGCGGGCGTTGACGGCGGCCGGCCACGGCGCGTTGACGATGGTGTTGTCGGGCGCGGTGACGAGGATCGAGTCGAGCGTGCCGGCATTGTTGGGAATGGTCGGCGCCACCACGCACTTGATGCCGAACGCGGTGTAGGCTTCAGTGTAGCACATCGGCGAATTGATGCCGAGGGCCGAGGTCCCCGAGGTTCCGGCGTAGTCCACCGTGATGTGGTCGCCGGCCAGCGTGACGGCGCAGTTGAGGTCGATCGGATTGTCGTAGCCATCGATCCGCATATGGCCCTTCCAGGTGCCGCTCGGCAGCTTGCCGATCGCCGCCGCCATGCCGGCGCGGCTCCTGCCGATGATGTGGTGGCCAAGCTCGTCGAGATTGTCGATGCCGTTCTCGGTCATCATGTCGGAGAGCCGCCGCTCGCCGATGCCGTTGCAGCCGATCAGGGCATGGATGTCGCCCTCGACCTGCACCGGCTCGCGCACGTTGGCGCGCACGATGCGCATGACGTTCTCGTCGATCGTGCCCTCGCGCATCATCTGCAGGAGCGGCAGGAACAGGCCCTCGTGGAAGACCTGACGGCCGTCGGGCGAGAAGCCGATGCCGCCGATGTCGACCACGTGCGTGGTGCAGGAGAACAGCGCCACCAGCTTGCCGTCGTGGAAGGCGGGCGAGGTGACGACGATGTCGTAGAGATGGCCGGTGCCCTTCCACGGATCGTTGGTCACGTAGGCATCGCCCGGCCGCATGGTGTCGACCGGAAACTCGCGGATGAAATGGATGACGCTTCTGGCCATCGAATTGACATGGCCCGGCGTGCCGGTGACGGCCTGTGCCAGCATGCGGCCCTCGAGGTCGAACACACCGGCCGAGATGTCACCGGCCTCGCGCGCGCTGGTCGAGAAGGCGGTGCGCACCAGGGCGCGCGCCTGCTCCTCGACCACGGAGAGCAGGCGGTTCCACATCACTTGCAGGCGGATGTCGGTCGTCATGTGGCGTCCTCCAGCACGATCTGGCTGAGCGAATTGATGCGGGCTGCAAAGCCCTGCGGCACGACGGTGGTGGTACCATCCTCGACGATCAGCGCCGGCCCGTCGAGCGTCATGCCCGGTGCCAGCGCATTGCGCTCGTGGATGGCGGCCTTGGCGCGTACGCCGGTCGCGGGGTCGATGACCTCGCGGTGGCTGCTCGGCTCGGATGCCTTGATCGGCTTGGGTTGGGGGGCCGGCTTGGGCAGCGGTCGCGCCGTGGCGAGCGACAGCGTCCAGGTCAGGATCTCGACCTCGAGCTTGGGAATGATGCGGCCGAATACGGTGACATAGGTGTCTTCGAAGCGCTTGCGCATCTCGGCCGTGGCGTTGGCCGCGAAGGCGGTATTGGGTAAAGCGACCGCGATCTCGTGGCCCTGGCCGCGATAGCGCATGAAGGCCTGGCGCGTCTCGACCAGCGTCTCGTCGGGCGCCGCCCGTCGCACGACACCCTCGGCCTCTTGGCGCATCGAGTCGAACAGACCGGTTACCGTCTTGGCGTCGAACAAGTCGAGGCGCATGTGGCGGGTGCGCACGACTTCGTAGGCGATCGAGGCGCGCAGGAAACCGAAGGCCGACCTCTCGAGATCGGCAAGATCTTTGAGCCGCCCTGCGGCGCGCTTGTTGGTCTTGAAGTCCTCGAGGCCGATAATGTTCAACCGGACGCCAGCCAGATCCACCTGCTCGCGCCGGGCGAA
>JACPVT010000288.1 GCA_016191685.1 Rhodospirillales bacterium
CTGTCTACTGCTTCTTCTTCTTAGCAGCCTTCTTCTTAGCAGCCTTTTTCTTAGCAGCCATAACTGTCTCCTATGGTTAGCTGTGAGGTCCCCAACCGCGAGGGCCCCGGCTTACGCGGGTACGCTACGCCACATGCGATCAACTGCAGCCAGTGGTGCCGCCGCAGGTCGTGCATTTGAGGCACGTCCCGTTGCGGACCCTGGTGAAGTTGCCGCACTCCGGACAGGCATCGCCTTCAAAGCCCTTGAGCTTCGCCTCGAGGGCGAAACCCAGGGCAGAAGAATCTGCCTTTCCGATCGCGACGCCGACGACGGCCGCCTGGGCGTTGGACGCCAAAGCGACGGCTGGGCCGTCCGTCAGTCCTGTGGGCACGGGGCCGGCGGCGATCACCTCCGAGGCGATCGCGACGTTGCCGGCCGTTCGGCCATTCAACACATAAAGATTGCTGCGCACGAAGCCGACGCTGGCGATCCGGCTCACGGCCGCGGCCGCCGCCTGTGCGGCATCCGTTCCGGATCCCGGGAGTTCGCCTTGAACCTCGCCGCGGCCGACACCGTCGGGCCGAAGGTCGGCCTGCTCGACATGGGCCAGATCGTTGCGGCCGAGATAGGAGATCGCCAGCTCGCGGAAGATGTAGTCGAGTACCGACGTCGACATCTTGATCGCGTCGTTGCCCTCGACCAGTCCGGACGGTTCGAAACGCGTGAAGGTATAGGCCTCGACGAACTCCTCGAGCGGCACGCCGTACTGCAGGCCGATCGAGATCGCGATGGCGAAGTTGTTCATCAGGCTGCGGAAAGCCGCGCCCTCCTTGTGCATGTCGACGAAGATTTCGCCGACCCGGCCGTCTTCGTACTCGCCGGTGCGCAGATAGACTTTGTGCCCGCCGACATTGGCCTTTTGCGTATAGCCCTTGCGCCGCTGCGGCAGCCGCTCGCGGCCGGCGCGTACTTCCCGCTCGACGATCCGTTCGACGATGCGCTCGGCAATGATCGGCGCCCGCGCGGCAGGTGACAGTTCGGCGAGATCGTCGTTGGCGGCCTTGTCGTCGCCCAGCGCCATCGCCGAGAGTGGCTGCGAGAGCTTCGAGCCGTCGCGATAGAGCGCGTTGGCCTTCAAGCCAAGCCTCCACGACATTTCATAGGCCTTGCGGCAATCCTCGACCGTAGCTTCATTGGGCATGTTGATGGTCTTGGAGATGGCACCCGATACGAACGGCTGGGC